>DATEDA010000069.1:0-81458 GCA_035286595.1 Burkholderiales bacterium
GCGCGGCGCGGCGCGCGGTTCACGCTCGACTTGAAGTTGACGTTGCCGAGGCCGCCGCGCCCGCCTCGCGCGAGCAGCGCCGCCTGGTCGTGCGCGGTGAGATCGCCGATGACCTCGCCGGTCGTGCGATCGGCGATCACGGTGCCGACCGGCATGCGCAACCTGATGTCGTCGCCGCCGCGGCCGCTGCACTGTTTGCCATGCCCCTTCGCGCCGTCGCGGGCACGGTGGATGCGCGCGTAGCGGTAATCGATGAGCGTGTTGATGTTGCGATCCGCAACGGCGTAGACGCTGCCACCGCGGCCGCCGTCCCCGCCGTCCGGGCCGCCGCGCGGAACGTACTTCTCCCGCCGGAAGCTGACCGCGCCATCGCCGCCCTTGCCGGCGTGGACCGAGATGCGCGCCTCGTCGACGAATTTCACGACGGGACCTCCAGAAATGAAAAAGCCCTACCACGCGGATAGGGCTTCGTGGCGGGATCCTGGCGCTCTAGACCGGAATCACGCTCACGACGTTATGACCCGCCGGGCCCCGTGCGCCGAATTGCACGCGCCCGGTCACCTTGGCGAACAGCGTGTGATCCCGGCCGATGCCGACATTGTCGCCGGGATGCACTCGCGTGCCGCGTTGCCGCACGATGATGCTGCCGGCGGCCACGACCTGCCCGCCGAAGCGCTTCACGCCGAGCCGCTTCGATTGGGAGTCGCGTCCGTTGCGGGAGCTTCCCCCCGCCTTCTTGTGTGCCATGGCCGCCTCGCTCGGTTCCGACTCGCTCAGCCGGAGATGCCGGTGATCTGAAGTTCCGTGTACTGCTGGCGATGCCCCTGCGACTTCTTGTAGTGTTTCCGGCGGCGGAGCTTGAAGATCCGGATCTTGTCGTGCAGGCCGTGCGCGACGACCTTCGCCTTCACTGCGGCGCCCGACAGCACCGGCGTGCCGCACTTCACCGCCTCGCCCTCGCCGATCGCGAGCACCTGGTCGAGCACGATCTCGGCGCCGACCTCCGCCGGGAGCTTCTCGACCCTCAGTTTGTCGCCCGCGGCGACCCGATACTGCTTGCCGCCGGTCCTGATCACTGCGTACATCGCGCGCTCCAGGAAGAAATCCTTAGAAAACCGCGCATTATACGCAGCACTCCGGGGGCCGTCAAAGGCGCCTTGTGCTAATCTTCGACGGCCCGGCCCGCCACCAGCCCACCCGCCGCCGTGTCCGTTTCGCTTGACCCGATTCGTACCCTGATCGCCGGCGACATGGAGGCGGTCGACGCGTTGATCCGCCGCCGCCTCGCCTCCGACGTGGCGTTGGTGCGCCAGGTGGCCGAATACATCATCGCGAGCGGCGGCAAGCGCCTGCGCCCGACGCTCCTGCTGCTCGCGGCCGGCGCCTGCGGCTACCGCGGCGCGCACCACCACGAGCTCGCGGCAGTCGTCGAGTTCATCCACACCGCGACCCTCCTGCACGACGACGTCGTCGACGAGTCGGAGTTGCGCCGCGGGCGCGCAACCGCAAACGCGGCGTTCGGCAATGCCGCTGCCGTCCTGGTGGGCGACTTCCTGTACTCGCGCGCGTTTCAGATGATGGTGAACCTGAAGAGCATGCGCGTGATGGAGGTGCTGGCGGATGCGACGAACACCATCGCCGAGGGGGAAGTGATGCAGCTCCTCAACGTCCACAACGCCGACGTCGGCGAGGCCGCCTACCTCGAAGTGGTTCGACGCAAGACGGCGAGGCTGTTCGAGGCCTCGGCGCGCCTCGGGGCCATTCTCGGCGCAGCCCCGCTCGAGATCGAGGACAGCCTGGCCGCCTACGGGATGCACCTCGGCACGGCGTTCCAGCTCGTCGACGACGTGCTGGACTACTCGGGAGACCTTCAGGAGACCGGCAAGAACCTCGGCGACGATCTGAGCGAGGGCAAACCGACCCTGCCGCTCATCTACGTCATTCAGCGCGGGACGCCGGTGCAGGCCGAAACCGTGCGCCGTGCGATCGAGCATGGCGGCCGCGACACCTTTGCCGCGGTCATCGCGGCGATCCACGCCACGGGCGCACTCGACCGCGCGCGCGATCAGGCCCGACGCGAGGCGACAGCGGCGTGCGACGCGCTCGCGCCGGTCGCGGATTCAACCCACAAGCAGTCTCTGCTACACTTGGCGGCCTTTGCGGTCGAGCGCAACTATTGAGCAGCAGCGCCGCCGCGTTCCTCCCGGATCGGGGTGTAGCTCAGCCTGGTAGAGTACTGCGTTCGGGACGCAGGTGTCGCTGGTTCGAATCCAGTCACCCCGACCACTCTCTCGCCCCGCGTCCGCGGCGCTAGATGTCCGAAGTGTCACACTGCTCGCACTGTTCACACTGTTCACACTGCCGCCCGAGCCGCGCGCGGCTCGGGCGCATATAATCGCTCCGCCCAATGAGCAAGCTGCTGATCGTCGTCGCTGCTGCGCTCGTCCTCTACTTCCTGTGGAGAGGATTGCGGCGCGACGCGGGCCCGCGGAGCGACCCCCGCGCCGGCGGTGAGCGCATGGTGGACTGCGGCCAATGCGGCGTGCACCTGCCGCTCTCCGAAGCGATCCAGTCGCAGGGGCGGTACTTCTGCTCCGAGGAGCACCGCCGCCTCTTCAGCCGGTGAACAAGCCGTCGGTGCGCGAGCTCGCCCTGTTCCGCACCCCGGGCTCCGCGGCGCGGCCGGAGGCGCAGACCGTCCCGGAGTCGTTCTGGGTCTCGCTCCGCTACTTCAACGCCTACCGGATCGCCATCGCCGGGCTGTTCTTCGTCTCGGGGCTCGCCTATGGCGACCTCCTGAGCCTGGCCAGCCAGAACGTGCGGCTGTTCGCCGCGACCAGCGCCGTCTACCTGCTCGCCGCGATCGCCTATCAGGTCATTCTGACCCGGGTCCCGCGGAGCTTCGACACCCAACTCACCGTGCACGTCTGCACCGACGTCGTCGTGACCGGGCTCCTCATGTTCGCGAGCGGCGGCTTCCGCAGCGGGCTGGCGGTGATGCTGCTGATCTCGATCGCCGCGGCTTCGCTGGTCAGCCGCGGCCGGCTGCTGCTGTTCTACGCCGCGCTCGCCACGATCGTGGTGCTGGTCGAGCAGGCGGTCGAGGTCTTCGTCCACGGCGACCCGATCGGCGGGTTCGTGCCCCCCGCGCTGATCTCCGTCGGCTACTTCGCGACCGCGTTCATCACCAATCAGCTCGCGCAGCGGGTGATCACGAACGAGCGCGTCGCGCGCCAGCGCGGGATCGATCTCGCCAATCAGCTGCGGATCAACCAGCTTGTGATCCAGGACGTCCAGGACGGCGTCCTGGTCGTCGACTCGAACGGCCTGGTGCGAAGCCACAACCGTCGTGTCGACCAGCTCCTCGGCCGGCCGGCGCCGGAGCTCGACCAGATCGACACCTACTCGCCGGAGCTCGCGCAGGCGCTCGCCGGGTGGCGCCGGGGCGCCGGCCGGACCAGCGCGAGCTTCACGCTCGGCGACTCCGGAACGCTGGTGCGCGCGCGCTTCGTCGAGGCGGGCGTGGCGGGCGACAGCTTCACGGTGATCTACCTTGAGGACATCTCGAAGCTCGAGGACCAGGCGCGGCAGCTGAAGCTGGCGGCGCTCGGGCGCCTGACGGCGAACATCGCGCACGAGATCCGCAACCCGCTGGCGGCGATCACGCATGCTGCCGAGCTGATGCAGGAGGAGAACCGCCAGCCGGCGCGCGAGCGGCTCACCCGCATCATCCGCGACAACTCCGCCCGACTCGATCGCATGGTGAAGGACGTCCTCGAGCTCAATCGCCGCGACCGGGTCCAGGCGGAGCCTATCCAGGTCGGCCCGTTCCTCGGGACGTTCCTCGAGGAGTTCGTGCAGAACGAGCGGCTCGATCGGGGCGCGTTCACTCTCGAGCGCGACGGCGACGGCGTGGTCGAGTTCGACCGCGTTCACTTGCACCAGGTGCTCTGGAACCTGGGCCGCAACGCGTGGCGGCACTCGCGGAAGGCCTCCGGCAGCATCCGCCTCCGGCTGCAGCGGCAGGGCAATCGGCTAGAATTGCGCGTCATCGACGACGGTCCCGGCGTGGCGAAGGACCTGCAGAGCCAGCTCTTCGAGCCATTCTTCACGACCTACAGCGCGGGTACGGGACTCGGGCTCTACATCGCCCGCGAGCTGTGCGCGGCGAACGGCGCGGCGCTCGACTATGTCGACCGGAGCTCCGGGGCCGACTTCCGCATCACCTGGCTGGGAGTACGGGGATGAATCGACCCGAGCGCCGGACGGCCGCCAAGGCCACGGTCCTGGTGGTCGACGACGAGGCCGACATCCGCGAGCTGCTCGAGCTCACGCTGCTGCGGATGGGGCTCGGCGTCGAGTGCGCCGGCTCGGTCGCGCAGGCGACCGAGCACCTCAAGGCGCACAGCTTCGACCTCTGTCTGACCGACATGCGCCTGCCCGACGGCGACGGGCTCGAGCTGGTTCGCTACATCGGCGCCAATTGCACCGACCTGCCGGTCGCCGTGATCACCGCCCACGGCAGCACCGAGAACGCGGTCGCCGCGCTCAAGGCCGGAGCCTTCGACTATGTCTCCAAGCCGCTCTCCCTGGAGCAGCTCCGGACGCTCGTCAAGTCGGCCCTCAACCTGCCGCAGAAGCCGGCGGCGAAGCCCGCGCCCGGCGGCGGCTACGGACTGCTCGGCGACAGCCCGCCAATCCAGCAGGTGCGGGCCATGATCGACAAGCTCGCGCGCAGCCAGGCTCCGGTGTACATCACCGGCGAATCTGGCAGCGGCAAGGAGCTCGCCGCCCGGCTGATCCACGCGGGCGGCGCAAGGCGCGACCGACCCATCGTGCCGGTCAACTGCGGGGCGATTCCCGAGAACCTGATGGAAAGCGAGTTCTTTGGCTACCGGAAGGGCGCGTTCACCGGGGCCGAAGCCGATCGGGAGGGGTTCTTCCACGCGGCGAACGGCGGAACCCTGTTCCTGGACGAGGTCGCCGACCTCCCGCTGGCGATGCAGGTCAAGCTCCTGCGGGCGATCCAGGAGAAGCGGGTGCGCAAGGTCGGCGCGACGACCGAGGATCAGGTCGACGTCCGGATCATTTGCGCGACGCACCAGAACCTCGCGGCGCTCGTGGAGGCGGGCAAGTTCCGCCAGGACCTCTACTATCGCCTGGCGGTGATTGAACTGAGGATGCCGCCCCTCAGGGAATGCCGCGAGGACATCCCGGTGCTGGCCGACGCGATCCTCGCGCGCCTGGGCGAGGAGGGGGGGGCTTCGGGGCCCCGGCTCGCGAAGCCCGCGCTCGACGCATTGCTCGGGTACGACTTCCCCGGGAACGCGCGTGAGCTCGAGAACGTCCTCGAGCGCGCGATCGCGCTGTCGGGGTCAGCCGAGATCCAGCCGGACGACCTGCAGCTCGCGCCACCCGCGACGGTAGAGGAGCCGCGCGCCCCCAACGCGAAGTGGCCGCTGCAAGAGTACCTGGATCGTCTGGAGCGCGAGGCGATCCTCGAAGCCCTCGACAAGACGCGGTTCAACCGCACCGCCGCAGCCAAGCTGCTCGGGATCACGTTCCGCGCCCTCCGGTACCGGATGGAGCGGCTCGGGATCCAGTAAGTCCGTGGCGCGGCGTCCCGGCCGGGGAGCGCGCCGCCCGACCCCGGTGGCCGCGCGCGGCCGCGGCGCGGGGGGGATGGACATCGACGAGGCGGGGCTGCTCCGCAGCGCCCGGTCCAGGTTCATCGAGTCGCCCAACTGCGACGACCGTCCGCCCGCGGCCGAGGTCTCACTGCTGGTGATCCACGGCATCAGCCTCCCGCCGGGCAAGTTCGGGGGTGACGGCGTGCTGCGCCTTTTCACCAACACCCTGGACTGGACCGCGCACCCGTTCTACACGACGCTCAGGGGCCTGCGAGTATCGGCGCACTTCTTCGTCCGGCGCACCGGCGAGATCATCCAGTTCGTGCCCTGCGGCCGGCGCGCCTGGCATGCCGGCGAGTCGAGCTGGCGTGGGCGCGAGCGGTGCAATGACTTCTCGATCGGAGTGGAGCTCGAAGGCGTCGAAACCCGGCCCTACACCGAGCGCCAGTACGCGCGGCTCGTCCCGCTCGCCGCCACCCTCCGACGCCGCTACCCCATCGCCGAGATCGTCGGCCACAGCGACATCGCGCCCGGACGCAAGACCGATCCCGGCCCGGCGTTCGACTGGGGACGACTTCGCAGCCTCGTCGGCCGCGCTCCGCGGTCCAGGTGACCGGCAGCCCCGGCGGGGGGGCGCCGTCATGACGATTCTGTGACGAACTTCACGCGCTGCGCGCACAACGCGCGGTGGAGCCGTGAATGGCTTGAGAAAAATCTTGCTTAATCAGGTTGGTCGCACTAGACTTCGTAGCGGAATTCGAAGGACACACTATATGTAGTGTGTCAGCCCGGCCTAGGCGTCGGGCGGGCGGGCCCGCGGGGGCCCGCGCCAACCAAAAAATCGTGCGCAGAGGAGACGGAGATGCAGCTTGCCGGTGAGACCGCACCCCAGCCGTTCGTGCCCGCAGGTCTGCCCGCTCCGTCCCCCGTCTACCAGCCAGCGCTCCTCGCGCAGTACAAGGTCATCCGGCGCAACGGCGCGGTGGTCGGCTTCGAGCCCACCAAGATCTCGGTAGCGATGACGAAGGCGTTTCTCGCGGTCAGCGGCGGGCAGGGCGCAGGATCGGCACGGATCCGGGAGCTCGTGGCACAGCTCACCGAGGGCGTGGTCGGGGCGCTCATCCGGCGCCAGCCGGCGGGCGGCACGTTCCACATCGAAGACGTCCAGGATCAGGTCGAGCTCGCGCTGATGCGGTCGGGCGAGCACGACGTTGCTCGGGCGTACGTGCTGTACCGGGAGAAGCGGGCCCAGGCGAGGGCGCAGGAGGCGGCGCAGAAGAAGGCTGCCGCCGCGCCCCCGGTGCTGCACGTCGTCGAGAATGGCGAGCGCCTCCCGCTGGACCTGGCCGGCCTGACTGAGCTGATCGATTCGGCCTGCGCGGACCTCGGCGACGCCGTCGCGTCGCAGCCGATCCTGCACGACACGCTGAAGAACATCTACGACGGTGTTCCGATGGACGAGGTTCGCAAGTCGGCGATCCTGTCGGCGCGGGCGCTGATCGAGAAGGACCCCGCGTACGGCTACGTCACGGCGCGCCTGCTCCTGAACACGATCCGGCTGGAGGTCCTGGGCGAGGAGGTGTCCCAGGCCGAGATGGCGGTGCGGTATCCCGACTACTTCCCCCAGTTCATCAAGCGCGGCATCGAGGCGGACCTGCTGGACGAGCGCCTGGCGCGCTTCGATCTCCTCAAGCTCGGCGCCGCGCTCGACGCCGGACGCGATCTGAAGTTCGGCTACCTGGGGCTGCAGACCCTGTATGACCGGTACTTCCTGCATGTCGACGGCCGCCGGATCGAGCTGCCGCAGGCGTTCTTCATGCGCGTCGCGATGGGGCTCGCCCTGAACGAGATCAACAAGGAAGATCGGGCGATCGAGTTCTACGACGTGCTCTCGAGCTTCGACTTCATGAGCTCGACGCCGACGCTCTTCAATTCCGGGACCCGGCGCTCGCAGCTGTCGAGCTGCTATCTGACCACGGTTTCCGACGATCTCGACGGCATCTACGAGGCGATCAAGGAGAACGCGTTGCTCGCCAAGTACGCCGGAGGACTCGGCAACGACTGGACGCCGGTGCGGGCGCTCGGCAGCCACATCAAGGGGACGAACGGCAAGTCCCAGGGGGTGGTGCCGTTCCTGAAGGTCGTGAACGACACCGCGGTCGCGGTCAATCAGGGCGGCAAGCGCAAGGGCGCGGTCTGCTCGTACCTGGAGACCTGGCACCTCGACATCGAGGAGTTTCTCGAGCTGCGCAAGAACACCGGTGACGACCGTCGCCGCACTCACGACATGAACACGGCCAACTGGATCCCGGATCTGTTCATGAAGCGGGTGATGGAAGACGGGGAGTGGGTCCTGTTCTCGCCGTCCGACGTCCCCGAGCTCCACGACAAGTACGGGCGCGCGTTCGAGAAGGCCTACCTCACGTACGAGGAGCGGGCAGGGCGCGGGGAGATCAAGCTCTTCAAGCGCATCCCGGCCCTGCAGCTCTGGCGCAAGATGCTCTCGATGCTGTTCGAAACCGGACACCCGTGGATCACCTTCAAGGATCCCTGCAACATCCGATCGCCGCAGAGCCATGTGGGCGTGGTGCACAGTTCGAACCTTTGCACCGAGATCACGCTCAACACCAACGATCGCGAGATCGCGGTCTGCAATCTGGGGTCGGTCAACCTGGTGGCCCACATGCGCGAGGGCGGGCTTGACCATGAGAAGCTGAAGCGCACCATCGCCACTGCGATGCGGATGCTCGACAACGTGATCGACATCAACTACTACGCGGTGGCCAAGGCGCGCAATTCCAATGCCAAGCACCGCCCGGTCGGGCTGGGCATCATGGGCTTTCAAGACTGCCTGCACCGGCTGCGCGTTTCGTACGCGTCGCCGGAGGCGGTCGAGTTCGCGGATCGGTCGATGGAGGCGGTGGCGTACTATGCCTACTGGGCGTCGACCGAGCTTGCCGAGGAGCGCGGCCGGTACTCGAGCTTCAAGGGATCGCTCTGGGACCGCGGAATTCTGCCGCAGGACACGCTCAAGCTGCTGAAGGAGGAGCGGGGCGGTTACGTGGAGCTCGACGAATCGGCGACGCTCGACTGGACGGCGTTGCGCGAGCGGATCAAGCGCCACGGCATGCGCAACTCCAACTGCCTGGCGATCGCACCCACCGCGACGATCGCCAACATCATCGGCGTGTCCCCGTCGATCGAGCCGACGTACCAGAATCTCTTCGTCAAGTCGAACCTGTCGGGCGAGTTCACCGTCGTCAACGAGTACCTGGTCGCGGACCTGAAGCGGCAAGGGCTGTGGGACGAGGTGATGATCGCCGATCTCAAGTACTTCGACGGCAGCGTGGCGAAGATCGACCGCGCGCCGAGCGATTTGCGGCGCCGGTACGCGACGGCGTTTGATATCGAACCGTCGTGGCTGGTCGAGGCGGCGGCGCGGCGTCAGAAGTGGATCGACCAGTCCCAGTCGCTCAACATCTACATCGCCAACGCGTCGGGGAAGAGGCTTGACGACACCTACAAGCTCGCGTGGATCCGGGGGCTGAAGACCACCTACTACCTGCGCGCCCTGGGTGCGACCCACGCCGAGAAGTCGACGGTGAAGTCAGGACAACTCAACGCCGTTCCGAGCGACGGTGCAATCACCGGCGGGCGGACGGTCGAAGCAGTAGAGCCGGCGTTCTGCGCCGTCGACAACCCGGAATGCGAAGCATGCCAATAGCGCCATAGAAGCGCGCGGAGGAAAGGGGAATGCTCACGTTCGACGAAGACCCAGGGATTACCCGAGTGATCGGGCTCCAGACCATGTCTGGGTTCGGTCTGCAGCCGCTCGTCGGCTTCGTGCCGACTGCCCCGGCCGCGCCCGCGCTGCCGTCCGACGACCGGGGAGCCGGCCATCGCCGGATCCGGCTCGAGGACAAGCGGATCATCAACGGCCGGACCGATGTCAACCAGCTTGTCCCGTTCAAGTACAAGTGGGCGTGGGAGAAGTACCTCGCGGCGTGCGCCAATCACTGGATGCCGCAGGAAGTCAACATGAGCCGGGACATCGCTCTCTGGAAGGATGCCAACGGCCTGACCGAGGACGAGCGACGGATCGTGAAGCGCAACCTCGGGTTCTTCGTCACTGCCGACTCGCTGGCGGCCAACAACATCGTGCTCGGCACCTACCGCCACATCAGCGCCCCCGAGTGCCGACAGTACTTGCTAAGGCAGGCTTTCGAGGAGGCGATTCACACCCACGCGTATCAGTACATCGTGGAGAGTCTCGCTCTCGACGAGGCCGAGGTGTTCAATGCCTACCACGAGATCACCAGCATCCGCGACAAGGACGAGTTTCTGATCCCGTTCATCGATACGCTCACCGACCCCTCGTTCAGGACCGGCACGGCGGAGAACGACCAGCGGCTGCTGAGGAGTTTGATCGTCTTCGCCTGCGTCATGGAGGGGCTGTTCTTCTACGTCGGGTTCACGCAGATCCTGGCGCTCGGGCGTCAAAACAAGATGACCGGTGCGGCCGAGCAGTACCAGTACATCCTGCGCGACGAGTCGATGCACTGTAACTTCGGCATCGACCTCATCAACCAGATCAAGCTCGAGAACCCCCATCTGTGGACACCGGAGTTCCGCGAGGAAGTGCAGGGACTGCTGCGGCAAGCCGTGGAGCTCGAGTACCGTTACGCTGAGGACACCATGCCGCGCGGGGTGCTCGGTTTGAACGCTCCGATGTTCAAGGAGTACTTGCGCTTCATCGCCAACCGGCGCTGCCAGCAGATCGGGGTCGAGCTGCTGTATCCGGGAGCGACCAATCCGTTCCCGTGGATGAGCGAGATGACCGATCTCAAGAAGGAGCGCAACTTCTTCGAGACTCGGGTGATCGAGTACCAGACCGGAGGCGCGCTCAGTTGGGACTAGAGGGTTGTCGGTTCGCCCAGAATTCTCGTATGCGGCGCCGCGTTCGAAGAGCGTGGCTCGTGAATTCGGCGGCTGGGGTCGCCCCAACCGCTGAATATCCGGTCGAGTGCGGCCGGGCGCAGTAACGCGGTACTTTTGTCAACTAGAGAAGGAGTCTGAGCATGGCAACGAAGCGCAGGAAGGCTGCGAAGAAATCCGCGAAGAAGAAGGCCGGCAAGAAGAAGAAGAAAGGTGCCAAGCGCAGAGCAGTAGCGAAGAAGAAGCCGGCGCGGAAGAAGAAAAAGGCGGCCAGAAAGGCCGCCAAGAAAAAAGCTGCGAAGAAACCCGCCAAGAAGAAAGCCAAGCGACGGATGAAGGCGGCCAAGCCTGCGGCGAGACCAGCGGCGCCTGCCCCGGCGGCGGTTCCTGCTGTACCGTCGACGGCGGCGGCCCCTGGGGCAAAGACTGCCCTGAATCCCGCTGCTGCTTGGCCGTTTCCGACCGGGTCTCGGCCCTAGGCGGTGGTCGAATCGTCTGCGGGCGGGCTTTGTGTATGCAAAGTCCGATCCGCAGACATTCGGCGCCGGAAGTGCCTGTCCCCCCGGCTCTCGCCACGGAAGACCCGCGTATTTTATCAGTGGGTCGGTGGCGAGGCCGGGGCGCACTTCGCCCAAAATTTTTTTATTGTGCGTCGCAGCACAAGTGCCTGATCCAGCGTCGGTTTTCTGCCGCTTGACAGACGCTAACTCATTCATTAGACTGCTGTTTCGCGCAATTCCACAACGCGGTATTCGAAACGCGACGCGCGGCCAAGAGAGCGTCTCGCACCCGAGATGGGTCGGGTGAGCGAGACGGGGGTCGGGCGGTTCGCCGTCGGGGGGGTCCGGAAAGCCGAGCGCGGCTTCTCACCGGACCGAGCTCAAGCAGGGGACAACGAGGCGTCCGGGGCGCTGATGCGAGCGCACCTGGACTCAGGTCGGCGGGCATGGCGCGCGCCGGCTGTGTGGCATGAACGGAGGTCAACATGACACTGCCCAACCTGCCGGTACAGGTGCGCATTGGATGGCAAGCGGTCGTCGGCGCGCTGCAAGGCGCGCTCGCCGGGTTTGGCCTGCTCGCGCTCCTGTTCCTGGCGGTCGAAGGAGGACGCTTGATGCCCTTCGGCGGGGGAGCCCCGCGCGGCGCCGTCGCCTACGGCCGGGCAGTCGAGGCGCAGCCGCAACTCGACGCCGCGGCTGGTGCGCGGACCGACCCGCAGCATCAGGTGCTGGCGAGCTACCTTGCCCGACGCTACCGGATCGCGACGGACGCGACCACCGACCTCGTCAGCGAGGCGTATGCCGTCGGGCGTGGCGTAGGCCTCGACCCGTTGCTCATCCTCGCCGTGATCTCGATCGAGTCGCGGTTCAACCCCATCGCCGAGAGCGACAAGGGTGCGAAGGGTCTGATGCAAGTGATTCCCAAGTGGCACTACGAGAAACTCGCCGAGCACGGCGGCGAGGACGCTGTCCTCGACCCACGGACCAACATGCTCGTGGGCGCCCAGATCCTGAAGGAGTACATCGTGCGCGCCGGCAATCTCGAAGCCGGGCTGCAGATGTACAACGGCGCATCCGACGATCCCTCGCAGGGCTACGCCCAAAAGGTGATCGCGGAGAGGCAGCGCCTGGAACAAACGCTTCCCCGCCCCGGGGGCCGCGGGACCGCCGCCTAGCGGGTGGGCCTGGGAGCCCGCCGGGCCGCCCCAAGGGCGAACCCCGAGCGCGTCGCGCGAGGGTAGTCCAATGGGCGCGCTGGGCCGGCGGTTCGAGGGGCCGATGGGCTAGCTGTCCCGGAGGAACCGCGCCATCCGCGCTACTCCTTCCTCCAGATCGACGAGCGACCGCGTGTAGGCGAAGCGGACGTGCGACCGGGCGCGGTGCACGCCGAAGTCGATTCCCGGGGTGATGGCAACGCCCGTCTCCTCGAGGAGACGCAGCGCGAACGACTCGCTGTCGTCGGTGAAACGGGCGCAGCCTGCGTAGACGTAGAAGGCGCCCTCCGGCATGACCGGCACCTCGAACCCGAGCGAGCGCAGCGCCGGCACCAGGAAATCCCGCCGGCCCTGGAACTCCGCCCGGCGGGCCTCCAGGATCTCGATGGTCTCCGGCCGAAATGCGGCGAGCGCCGCGTACTGCGCCGGGGCAGACACTGAGATGAACGCGTTCTGCGCGAACCGCTCCATCTCCCGCACGTACTCGGGCGGCGCGACGAGCCAGCCGAGGCGCCAGCCGGTCATGCTGAAGTACTTCGAGAAGCTGTTGACGACCAGGATCTCGTCCGACATGCTAAGCGCCGTCGGGCGGCGTTCCCCCCCGTAGCTCAGGCCCTGATAGATCTCGTCGAGAATGGCGATGCCGCCGCGGCGCTCGACCTCGGCAAGGATCGCGCGCAGCGCGTCCTGCGGCACCATCGTCCCAGTGGGATTCGAAGGCGACGCGAGCACGATGCCGCGCGTTCGCGCGGCCCAGTGCCGGTGCACGTCTCCGGCCGAGAGCTGGTAGTGGGTTCTCTCGTCGGACGGGACGGTCTTCGCGCGGCCCTCGAACATCCGGACGAAGTGCCGGTTGCACGGATAGCACGGGTCCGGCATCAGGAGCTCGTCGCCGGGATCGATCAGCGCGCCCATCAAGATCAAGAACGCCCCCGATGCGCCGGCAGTGACCATGATCCGTTCCGGTCCCACGTCCACCCCGTAGCGGTCGGCGTAGAAGCGCGCGAGCGCCTCGCGCAGCGCCGGGAGGCCGAGCGATGCCGTGTAGCCCATCGGCTCGCGGTGCAGGGCCCGGATCGCCGCGTCGATCACCGGCTGGGGAGCGGAGAAATCGGGCTGTCCGATCTCCATGTGGATCACGCGCCGTCCTGCCGCTTCGAGCTCGAACGCGCGCCGCTGCACTTCCATCACATGGAACGGCTCGATCGCGTCCATGCGCGAGGCGAGCCGCAGGCGGGCGTGCTTCGGGACTGACGCGGAGGCGTCCATGCTGTTGAGCGCGACTCGAGCGTTTGATTCTAACCGCTCGGTAGGACACGACCCGGAAGCAATGACGCGCTGCTCATCGGGCAAGTCCCATAGATCGAGTCCGCGTTACCCTGGCCGCTGCCATATCGCGCGCCGCGGCGGCGAGCGAGCCGCCGGTGTCGATAGCGCGACACGCGTCCTCGATCACCGTGACCTCAAAGCCCGCCCTCCGCGCATCGATCGCCGACCACGCCACGCAGAAGTCGGTCGCGAGGCCGCACAGGAACACGTGCCCGATCCCTCGCTCACGCAGATACCCGGCGAGCCCGGTCGTGTGCTTGCCATCCGCCTCGACGAACGTCGAGTAGCTGTCGACGTTCGGGTGATAGCCCTTGCGCACCACCAGCTGCACGTGCGGGATGACGAGCTCCCCGTGGAAGGCTGCGCCCTCCGTTCCCTGGACGCAGTGATCCGGCCAGAGGATCTGCTCCCCGTACCCGAGCCGGATCCGGTCGAACGGCCGCTTGCCCGGATGGCTCGACGCGAACGAGATGTGACCCGGCGTGTGCCAGTCCTGCGTCAGGACGACGTTGGTGAACTGCCGCGCGAGCCGGTTGATGATCGGCACAACTTCGTCGCCGCGCGGCACCGCGAGCGCACCGCCCGGCATGAAGTCGTTCTGCACGTCGACGACGAGGAGCACATCGCGACCGTTCATCGGGCTTGTCCGCGGCATGCTCCCGGATTATAGGCGCCTGGCCGGCCGACTATAATCGACGCGAATCCCCCGACTCTAGGAGACTCCGCCGTGGAAGACTCGCTCCGCAAAGCGGCGCTCGACTACCACCGGTTCCCCAAGCCCGGAAAGATCTCGGTCACCCCCACCAAGGGGTTGCTCAACCAGCGCGACCTCGCGCTCGCGTACACGCCAGGGGTTGCCGCCGCGTGCGAGGAGATCGTGCGCGACCCGGGCACGGCCGCGGGCCTCACTGCACGCGCGAATCTCGTCGCGGTGATCACGAACGGCACCGCGGTGCTCGGCTTGGGCGCCATCGGGCCGCTCGCCGGCAAGCCGGTCATGGAAGGCAAAGGGGTGCTGTTCAAGAAGTTCGCCGGCATCGACGTCTTCGACCTCGAGATCGACGAGCGCAATCCGGACAAGCTCGTGGAGATCATCGCCTCGCTCGAGCCGACGTTCGGCGGCATCAACCTCGAGGACATCAAGGCGCCGGAGTGCTTCCAGATCGAGCGGCAGCTCCGCGAGCGGATGCGGATCCCGGTGTTCCACGACGACCAGCACGGCACCGCGATCATCGTCGGCGCCGCGGTGACGAACGGGCTGCGCGTCGTCGGCAAGGACATCGCCAAGGTGAAGCTCGTGACCTCCGGCGCCGGCGCGGCGGCGCTCGCCTGCCTGGATCTCCTCGTGAGCCTCGGGCTGAGGATGGAGAACATCTGGGTCTCGGACATCGCCGGCGCGGT
The DNA here is from genome assembly GCA_035286595.1 of Burkholderiales bacterium. Taxonomy (GTDB): domain Bacteria; phylum Pseudomonadota; class Gammaproteobacteria; order Burkholderiales; family SG8-39; genus DATEDA01. The sequence continues at coordinate 15,010 of DATEDA010000069.1, forward strand.
GTACGAAGGCCGCAAGGAGGAGATGGACCCGAACAAGGCGCGCTACGCGAGGCAAACCTCGGCGCGGAGGCTCGGCGACATCATCGACGGCGCGGACATCTTTCTCGGGCTCTCGGCCGGCGGGGTGCTGAAACCCGAGATGGCGAAGCGGATGGCGAAGCAGCCGTTGATCCTCGCGCTCGCCAATCCCGAGCCCGAAATCCTGCCGGATCTCGCAAAGCAGGTCCGGCCCGACGCGATCATCGCGACCGGCCGCTCGGACTATCCGAACCAGGTCAACAACGTCCTCTGCTTCCCATTCATCTTCCGCGGCGCGCTCGACGTCGGCGCGACGCAGATCAACGAGGCGATGAAGATCGCCGCGGTCACGGCGATCGCCGACCTCGCCATGGCCGAACAGTCCGACATCGTCGCTGCCGCTTACGGCGAGCAGAACCTCAGGTTCGGCCCCGACTATCTGATCCCGAGGCCGTTCGATCCGCGCCTGATCGTCCAGATCGCGCCGGCGGTGGCGAAGGCCGCGATCGACTCCGGCGTCGCGACGCGGCCGATCGAGAACTTCGGCGCCTACCGCGACTCGCTCCAGCAGTTCGTCTACAACACCGGCTTCATCATGAAGCCGCTGTTCGGGGCGGCGAAGCAGGCGCCGCGGCGCATCGTCTACGCCGAGGGCGAGGACGAGCGGATCCTGCGGGCGGTGCAGGTCGTCGTCGACGAGGGGCTCGCGCGGCCGATCCTGATCGGCCGCCCGGTGGTAGTCGAGCGCGCGATCGAGCGCGCCGGGCTGCGGATCAACCCCGGCGTCGACTTCGAGCTGGTCAATATCGAGGGCTACCCCGGCTACGACGAGTACTGGCAGGAGTACCACCGTCTCACCGAGCGCCGCGGCGTCTCGGCGCAATACGCGAAGATCGAGATGCGCCGCCGCGCGACCGGAATCGGCGCGATGGCGATCCATCGCGGCGAGGCCGACGGGATGCTCTGCGGCACGTTTGGAACGCACGATCTGCACCTGCACTACATCGACCAGGTCCTCGGCCGCAAGCCCGGCGTCAACCACTACTACGCGATGAACGCGCTCATCCTGCCGAAGCGCACGCTCTTCATCTGTGACACCTACGTGACCTTCGACCCCACAGCGGAGCAGATCGCGGAGATGACGGTGCTGGCGGCCGAAGAGGTCAGGCGCTTCGGGATCACGCCGAAGGTCGCATTGCTGTCGCACTCGAACTTCGGCACGAGCGACCAGTCGAGCGCGGTCAAGATGCGGCACGCGCTCGAGCTCATCGCGCGCCGCGCGCCGGACCTCGAGGTCGAGGGGGAGATGCACGGTGACGCAGCGCTCTCGGAGGACGTGCGGGCGGAAGTGTTCCCGCGGTCGCGGCTGAAGGGCGAGGCGAATCTGCTGATCATGCCGACGCTCGACGCCGCGAACGTCGCGTTCAACCTGCTGAAGACCGCGTCCGCGGATGGCATCACCATCGGCCCCATTCTGCTCGGTTGCGCCAGGCCGGCGCACATCCTCACGCCGTCGGCGACGGTGCGGCGAATCGTCAACATGACGGCGCTTGCGGTCGTGGACGCCAATTCCAATGCCCAACGGCCGCTCTTCGCGACCTGAGGGGTGCCGGCCGGGCCTGGTGGTGGCGCTTGGTGGCTGACGGACGCTAAACTTCCGCCGCGCGGCCCGGAAGGCAAGGGCGGGCTGCCGGGGCCCGCGGAGAGCCATGATCGCGATAAAGAAGACCGGGCTGATTCTCGCTGGCGGCGGGGCGCGCGCGGCCTATCAGGTCGGCGTGTTGAAGGCGGTGAGCGAGCTGCTCGGGGAACCGCGCGAGAACCCGTTCCCGATCCTGTGCGGCACCTCTGCCGGCGCGATCAATGCGGCCGCGCTCGCGATCCGGGCCGACGATTTCGCCGGCGGCGTGCGGCATCTCGTCGACGTCTGGGGCGCATTCCACTGCCATCACGTCTACCGCAGCGACTGGCCCGGCATCATCCGCACCGGCAACCGCTGGCTGACCGCGCTGATGCTGCTCAACCGCACCAACCCGATCTCGCTGCTCGACAATGCGCCGCTCCGGGAGCTGCTCGTCCGCACGATGGAGTTCGAGCACATCCAGGCGAACATCGACAACGGCGCGCTCTACGCCGTGTCGGTCACGGCGTCGGGCTACACTTCCGGGCAGAGCGTGACCTTCTACCAGGGCGGGTCCGGGGTCGAGGATTGGGAGCGCTGGCAGCGGGTTGGCGCCTCCACGACCCTGAACGCGGACCTGCTGCTTGCGTCCAGCGCGATCCCGTTCATCTTTCCGGCGGTCAAGGTCCACCGTGAGTTCTTCGGCGACGGCTCGATGCGACAGATCGCGCCGATCTCGCCGGCGTTGCACCTCGGCGCCGACCGCGTGCTCGTGATCGGCACCGGCCGGCAGTCCCAGGAGCCGGTGCGGGTCCGCTCGAACCTCTATCCCTCGCTCGCGCAGATCGCCGGCCATACGCTGAACTCCATCTTCCTCGACAGCCTCGCGGTCGACATCGAGCGCCTGCAGCGGATCAACAAGACCCTGCAGTGCGTCTCCCCGGAGCGGGCGGAGGAGGTGGGCCTGAGACTGCGGCCGATCGACGTCTTCGTCCTGCAGCCCAGCCAGCCGATCGAGCGCATTACCGCCCGGTACCTCCAGCACTTCCCGCGCGCAGTCCGGTTTCTGCTGCGCACGGTCGGTGCCATGAATCGCAACGGGTCGAACCTCGCGAGCTACCTGCTGTTCGAGGCGCCCTTCACGCGCGCCTTGATGGAGCTCGGGTATGGCGACACGATGTCCCGCCGGGACGAGATGGTGGCGTTCCTGCGGCGGGGCGCCGAGGACTCGCCTTCGGCGCCCGCATGAGGTCCGCGGAGCCGGGCGCCCGATCGGTGTCCTTCCCGCGTGTGCACGCTCGCGGGATCGGCTCTACACTCATCTTTCTCCAGCGCTCGCTTTTCGGTGGCCGCCGTGACCCAGGACACCCAGTCTAACGACCCGTTCGAGTTCCTGAAGCGGATGTGGGCGCCCATGGGGTTGCCCATGCCGGGTGTGATGGCGCCGCTCCTCGATCCCAACGAGATCGAGAAGCGCATCGCCGACCTCAAGTCGGTCGAGAACTGGCTCGCCATGAACCTGAACGTGCTGCGCATGACCATTCAGGGGCTCGAGATGCAGCGGGCCACGCTCGCCGCGTTCCAGGCGATGCATGCTCCGGCCGCTGCGGGAGCGCAGGCGCCGACGCCGGAGGCGGCTGCGCGGCCCAGCACGGCGGCCGGCACGCCCGACGCGTGGTGGAACCTGCTCCAGCAGACGCAAGCCGCGGCGACGCCAGCGCCGCAATCCGAGCCGAAGCGCGAGAAAAAGCCGAAATGACCTTGCGCGGCCGGGACAGTCCGGTGGCGTTCCGCGCCGGTCACGCGCGCGCCGACCGCTGGGAGGACGCCGTCGACGCGGCGCTGCGCCAGGTGGGAACGATTCCCGCGGGCGCCAACCTGGGATTCGCCTATCTGAGCGATCGGCTGGCCCCCGCCGCCGCGGAGATCCTCGAGCACCTGAAGAAGGCGACGGGCGTTCGGGAGTGGGTGGGAACGGTCGGCGTGGGGGTGCTCGCCACCGGGATCGAGTACTTCGACGAGCCCGCGCTCGCCGTGATGCTCGCCGCGTTGCCCGAGGGGGAGTTCCAGGTGTTCTCCGGAAGGTCGCGTCCGCCGCCGCTCGGCGCCAGGACGCGGAGTGGTGCCGAGGCGGCACACTTCGCCATCGTTCACGGCGACCCGCACACGGACGACATCCCGGAACTGATCGAGGACATGTCGGCGAAGGTCGCGAGCGGTTACCTCGTAGGCGGGCTCTCGAGCTCGCGCCAGACGACCTTCCAGCTCGCGAACGAGGTGCTGCAAGGCGGTCTCTCGGGCGTCGTGCTTTCGTCCGCGATCGACGTCGCGACCCGGCTTACCCAGGGCTGCTCGCCGTTGCGGCAGGGCGCCGACAGGGTACCCGTTCGCCACGTCGTCACCGAGGGTGAGCGGAACATCATCGCTGCGCTCGACGGCCGTCCGGCGCTCGACGTCCTCAAGGAGGACCTCGGCGAGGTCGCGGCTCGGGACTTGCGCCGCGCCGCGCAGGCCATTCACGCCGGCCTGCCGGTTGCGGGTTCCGACACCGGCGACTACCTCGTGCGCAACCTCGTCGGCATCGATCCGCAGCACAAGCTCATCGCGATCGGCGGGCTGGTGGAACGGGGGATGCCGATCCTGTTCTGCCGGCGCGACAGCGCTGCGGCGCACGAGGACCTGTTGCGGATGCTCGACAGCATCCGCCAGGACTTCGACGGCCCGCCCAAGGGTGGCCTCTACTTCTCGTGCCTCGGCCGGGGCGAGCACATGTTCGGGCGGCGCTCCGCGGAGCTCGGCGTGGTCCGCGACCGGCTCGGCGAGTTCCCGCTGGTCGGGTTCTTCTGCAACGGCGAAATCTCACACGACCGACTCTACGGCTACACTGGCGTGCTGACGCTGTTCCGCTGAACGACGGCGAGCGGTGGGGTCGCGAGGCAGTTCGACCCCCGCCTGACGGCGGCTCGCGGACCGGAAACCGATTGCTTCGAAACCACCAAACGCTGACTTTCTCCTAGGAGACTCAAGATGCCCAAAGCGATCCGATTTCCCAAGACCGGCGGTCCCGAGGTGCTCGTGTGGGAGGATGTCGAGGTCGGCGACCCCGGTCCCGGCCAGCTCCGCATCCGCCACCATGCGATCGGCGTGAACTACGTCGATACCTATCAACGCGCGGGCCTCTACCCGATGCCGCTTCCGAGCGGCTGCGGGTCGGAGGCCGCGGGCGTCGTCGAAGCGGTGGGGACGGGCGTGACCGACTTCAAGCTCGGCGACCGCGTGGCCTACGCCACGGCGCCGGTCGGCGCTTACTCCGAGGTGCGGCTGTACCCGGCGGACCGTGCCGTCAAGCTCCCGGAGGGGATCTCGTTCGAGACTGCCGCCGCGATGATGCTGAAGGGCATGACAGTCCAGTATCTGATCAAGCGGACGTTCAAGGTGCAGCCGGGCATGACCGTGCTGTGGCACGCGGCGGCCGGCGGCGTGGGCCTGATCGCATGCCAGTGGCTGAAGGCGCTGGGGGTCAAGGTCATCGGCACGGCCGGGTCGGACAGCAAGGCCGCGCTCGCGCGCGATCACGGCTGCGACCACACGATCGTGTACACGCGCGAGAATTTCGTCGAGCGCACCAAGGAGATCACCGGCGGGAAGGGCGTGCCGGTCGTCTACGACTCGGTCGGCAAGACCACCTTCATGGGGTCGCTCGACTGCCTGCAGCCGCTCGGGATGATGGTCAACTTCGGCAGCGCGTCCGGCGCTCCCGAGCCGCTGAACCTCGGGTTGCTTGCCCAGAAGGGCTCGCTGTTCGTGACCCGGCCGACGCTCAACACCTACGCGGCGAAGCGCGAGGACCTGGTCGCGGGCGCGAACGACCTGTTCGACGTGGTGAAGTCCGGGAAGGTGAGGATCGAGATCGCGCAGCGGTATCCGCTGAAGGACGCCGCGCAGGCGCACCGCGACCTGGAAGCGCGCAAGACGACCGGCTCCACCATCCTGCTGCCATAGCGTCGTCGCCGCCGGTCGGGCGCGCGCCGGCGCGCGCCCGGGGATGGTCGCGAGGTATGCCCATGGATGCCCCGCAGATCCGCACCGATCTCTACCCGGAGATCGAACCCTACGCGTCGGGGATGCTGCCGCTCGACGCAATCCACCAGATGTACTGGGAGGCCTCCGGCAATCCCGGCGGGATCCCGGTTGTCTTCCTGCACGGCGGCCCGGGCGCCGGCTCGACGCCGAAGCACCGCCGCTTCTTCGATCCGACCGCGTACCGGATCGTGGTCTACGACCAACGCGGCGCGGGGCGCTCGCTACCGCTCGGCGAGCTGCGCGAGAACACGACGCTCCATCTCGTCGACGATCTCGAGCGGCTGCGGACCCACCTCGGCATCGAATCGTGGCTCGTGTTCGGCGGCTCGTGGGGTTCGACGCTCGCGCTCGCGTACGCCGAGGCGCATCCGCGCCGCTGCCTCGGCCTCATACTCCGCGGCATCTTCCTCTGCCGCCGGAGCGAGATCGAGTGGTTCCTCTATGGGCTGCGGGACATCTTTCCCGAGCCCTGGGAGCGATTTGCCGGATTCCTCCCGCCGGCGGAGCGCGGCGACTTGCTCGGCGCCTACTATCGGCGGCTCGTCGATCCCGACCCGCGTGTCCACCTGCCGGCCGCCAAGGCGTGGAGCATCTACGAGGGCGCGTGCTCGACGCTGCTGCCGTCGCCGGACACGGTCGACTACTTCGCTGGCGACGTGGTCGCGCTCGGTCTGGCGCGGATGGAGGCGCACTACTTCAAGCACGACATCTTTCTCCCGGAGAACGCGCTGCTCGAGAACGCGCACCGCCTGCGCGGCATCCCGGGGGTGATCGTCCAGGGCCGCTACGATCTCGTCTGCCCGCTCATCTCGGCGCACGAGCTCGCTCGGGCATGGCCGGACGCAGAGTACGAGATCATCCGGGACGCAGGACACTCGGCGTGGGAGCCCGGGATCTGCGCTGCCCTCGTCGCGGCCTGCGAGCGGTTCAAGCTGCGGTTGCGCTAGTCGCGGCTGGGGTAGGAACGAAAACGCCGTGGCGTGCGCCACGGCGTCGTCGACGACCGGGACGCGATCAGATCTTGAGGATCTTCTTCGCCTTCGCGAGCGTGTCGACCGACTCCTGATGCTTGCCGGCCTTGTGGAGCGTCTCGCCCGCGGCCCGGAGCTTCTTCACGTCCGCCATTTCCTGGGCCGAGAGCTTCGGGTTCTTCGCGAGCGCGGCGTCGATCGCCTTCATGTCCCCGGGGCATTGGAACGCGAATGCCGGGGCGGCGGCGAGCAGGCCGGCGACGAGCAACGCTGTCAGATGGATCTTCACTTTGACTTCTCCTCTTATTCGGATCGACTCGAGACTTCCGGCCGTCCGGCGCCGTCGCGCCGGGCCCGGCCGTACGCGAGAAACATTCCCGCGGCCCGCATTATTCCACGCGCGCGGGGCCTTGCGGAAAATTCGCACGGGTGCCGTCCTGAGCCACCGCCCGAAGCGGGGTTCGCGCGTAGAATCCTCGCCTCAAGAGCAGCACCGCGACTAGGCTTCCCGTGAACGCCCCGCAGCACCCCGGCTCCTACTCCGCACGCTGGCTTCGCGAACGCTTCGCGACGCCGCGCGCCGTAGCGCCGGTGACGACGGGGGACGGGCACCTCTGGCGAAAGGATCGCGAGATCCGGCCCGCTGCGGTGCTGGTCCCGGTCGTCAACCGCGACGACGAGCTGACGATCCTGTTCACGAAGCGCACCGCGCACCTGCACGATCACGCCGGCCAGATCAGTTTTCCGGGCGGGCGTGCGGAGGACGGCGACCCCTCGCCCGGGGACACCGCGTTGCGCGAGACGGCCGAGGAGATCGGACTCGCGCCCGATCGGGTCGAGATTCTCGGCCGACTCACCGAGTACACGACGGTGACAGGCTATCGTGTCACGCCGGTGGTCGGCCTCGTGACCCCGCCGCTCGCGCTGAAGCTCGATGACTTCGAGGTCGCGGAGGTGTTCGAAGTCCCGCTCTCGTTTCTCCTCGACCCGGCGAACCACCAGCGCAATCTCGTCGTGCACGAGGGCAACGAGCGGCACTACTACGCGATGCCATACGGGCGCCACTACATCTGGGGCGCGACGGCCGGGATGCTGATGAACCTCTACGCTCATCTCGGGCGGCCCGCATAGCCATGACTTCGCCCTGAGCAGTTGGCTATACTCCTTCGGTCGTACGACCAAAGGAAGCCGCCATGCGAATCGAAGACCAGCGGCGCAGCGACCAGATCGAGGACCGCCGCGGCATGTCCGTCGGGCGCGGAGTGGCCGGCGGCGGTATCGGGCTCGTCGTGATCGTGCTGCTGGCGCTGTTCTTCAATATCGATCCGAGCCTCCTCCTGCAGGGCGGCGCGCCGCCCGGCGCCGTCCCGCAGGCGCCGGAACAGCGAGTCGAGGCTCGCGCGCCGTCGCGCGAGGACAAGATGGCGGACTTCATCGCCGCCGTCCTCGGCAGCACCGAGGATACGTGGACCGAACTCTTCGCACGCAGCGGTCGCGCCTACCGGAAGCCGACGCTCGTGCTCTTCACCGGCGCGGTGCAGTCGGCGTGCGGGTTTGCCCAGGCGGCCGTGGGCCCGTTCTACTGCCCTGCCGACCAGAAGCTCTACATCGATCTCGCGTTCTACCGCGATCTTCAGGACCGCTTCCGGGCCCCGGGTGACTTCGCCCAGGCCTATGTCGTTGCGCACGAGGTGGGGCACCACGTCCAGAACCTTCTCGGCATCGCCGAGAAGGTCCAGGCCGCGCAGCAGCGCGCTGGCCAGCGGGGCGCGGCAGCGCTCTCGATCCGGATGGAGCTGCAGGCCGACTGCCTTGCCGGTATCTGGGCGGCGCACGCGAACCGGTCGAAACGGATCCTCGAGCCGGGCGACCTGGAGGAGGGGCTGAACGCCGCGGCTGCGGTCGGCGACGACCGCATCCAGATGGCCTCGCGCGGCTACGTCTCGCCCGAGTCGTTTACGCACGGCAGCTCCCAGCAGCGCGTGCGCTGGTTCCGGCGCGGCTTGGAGACGAGCGACCTCAAGGCGTGCGATACCTTCGCCATAGCCAATCTTTGAACGCCAGCGGCTACCGCGGCCGCGGCGACGCGAGGCCGCGAGCGCCGGCCTTTGACCGGCGCCTTCGCAGTCGATGAGTTTTCTCTCGCTTGTCCTCGCGCTCGTGCTGGAGCACCTGCGTCCGACGGTCGACCGGAGGGTAGTGCTCGCGCCGGTCGCGGCCTACTCCGGGTTGCTCGAGCGGCACTTCGACGCCGGCGAGGCGCAGCAGGGCGTGATCGCGTGGGTGCTCGCAGTGGTCCCGCTCGTCCTGGCGAGCTGGGCGATCTATGCCGGTCTCGCCGCGATCAATCCGCTGCTCGGGCTCGGGTTCAACGTCGCGGCGCTCTACCTGACCATGGGTTTCCGGCAGCACAGCCAGCGCTTCAACGCCGTCCAGAGAGCGCTCAAGGACGGCGACCTCGCCGAGGCCCGCCGCGTGCTCGGCGAGTGGCGGGGGCATCCTTGCGACGGGCTGTCCGCGTCCGAGGTCGCCCGCCTCGCGATCGAAGGGGCGTTCCTCGTCGCGCATCGCCATGTGTTTGGCGTGATGCTCTGGTTCCTGCTGCTGCCCGGCCCGAGCGGCGCAGTGCTCTACCGCTTGGCGCAGTTCCTGGCCGACCGTTGGGGGGGAACGGATCGCGCGGCCCGAGCGGGGCGAATGTTCGGGGCGCAGCTTGCCGGTCTGGAGCCGCCCGAAGGAGGCACCCCGCCGGCGCCCTCCGACGACGACGGGCCGGGGCGGTTCGGCGAGTTCGCTCGGGCGGCATTTCATGTGATCGACTGGCTGCCCGCACGGTGCACGGCGGCTTCGTTCGCGATCGTCGGTGACTTCGAGGATGCGGTGTATTGCTGGCGCACCCAGGCGGCGCGCTGGCCCGATCCGCTGCTCGGCGTGGTGTTGGCCGCCGGAGCCGGTGCGCTCGGGCTGCGCCTGGGCATGCCCATTGCCCCCGGCGGCGGTGTCGAGGACCGGCCGGAACTCGGCCTCGGCGAGGAGGCGGACGCGCCGTTCCTCGACAGCGCGGTCGGGCTCATCTGGCGCGCGCTGGTGCTCTGGCTCGCGTTGGTGCTGGTCGTGACGGTGGCTTCGGCATTCGGCTAGAAGGACCCGAGACCTCCGCTGGTCATTCCCCCGGTCGCGTCTCGCGATGCGCGCCGCACTTCCAGCAGGTGTCGAACTGTCCCTCGAGCCACTCACGGCAGACGCCGCAGGTCCACGCCGGCGCCGGCGGCGGGGGCCGCCGCCAAGCCTCCAGAAGCGCCTCGGCGCGCGGCCGGTCGGACTCGCGCGACAGATGGAGCTCGAGCGCGCAGTCGATGAACGGGATCTCGCCGGCGAGCCGCGACAGCAGCTCGTTCTTCACCCAGCAGCGGATGCCTTCGGCCTCGAGGACGTTCTTGAGGTGATGGATCTCGAGCAGGTTGAGCGAGGTGAGCAGCGGCCTCATCGGTGTGCGAGCTCGGCGTCGAGGATCCGGTGGAGGAGCTCGAGCCGCCGCGGGTGCACCGCGCCCGCTTCGGCGGCGTCGCGCACCGCGCAACCGGGCTCGGTGCGGTGCCGGCAGTCGCGAAAGCGGCAACGTCCGGCAAAAGGTGCGAGCTCGGGAAAGCCGCGCTCGATCTCGGCCGGGGTCAGGTGTGCGAGGCCGAACTCCTGCACGCCCGGCGAATCGATGATCGCGCTCGCCGCGTCGAGACGGTAGAGGCGGGTGTGGCTGGTCGTGTGCCGGCCGGAATCGAGGAAGCGCGAGATCTCCTGCGTCGTCGCCTGGGCATCTGGAACCAGCGCATTGACAAGCGTCGATTTGCCCATCCCCGACTGCCCGATCAGCACTGTAGTCTCCCCGGCCAGGCGGCTGCGCAGCGCGGCGACGTCCCGCTTCGCACTGGTCTCGACGAGCGGGTAGCCCGCGCGGGCGAGCGGGGCGAGTCGCTCCCGGAGCGCAACCGTCGCCGCCTCGAGGTCGGTCTTGTTGACCACGATGAGACCGCGCATGCCCTGCGCGCTGGCGGCGACGAGGACGCGGCACACGAGCTCATCGCTCACGCTCGGCTCGCCAGCAGTGATCACCGCGACTTGCGTCGCGTTCGCTGCGATCAGCTTGCGGCGATGCGGCGCGGCGCGCAGGAACAGCGTCGCGCGCGGGTCGGGCGCCTCGATCACGCCTTCGCCCCGGCCGGTGCGCTTGACGAGCACCCGGTCGCCGCACGCGTACTGCGCGTGACGACCGCGCGCGAGGCAGGGAATGAAGTCGCCGCCGCGGCTCTCGACGAGAAACCGCCTGCCGTACGCGGCCACCACCTGGCCGGAAACGTGCGCGGCGTGCTGGCTCATCGGACTACCCTCGCGCTTGACCGCGCTCGGGGTTCGCCCTTGGGGCGGCCCGGCGGGCTCATTGGACTACCCTCGCGGCTACGGCCGCTCGGGGTTCGCCCTTGGGGCGGCCCGGCGGGCTCACGCTAACCCGCGGCCCGCGACAGCTCCTGCAGGCGCGCGATTCGCAGCGCCGCCGGCGGATGCGAGTCGTAGAACGCGGAGTGCACCGGGTCAGGCGTCAGCGTCGCGGCGTTGTCCTGGTACAGCTTGACCAGCGCCCGGATGAGCTCCTGCGCGTCCGCGTGGCTCGCCGCGTACGCGTCGGCTTCGTACTCGTGGCGGCGGGAGTAGAGGCTGCCGATCGGCTGCAGCAAGAACGTGAACACCGGCACGACCATGAGGAAGAGGAGGAGCGCAACTGCGGTGCTCCGTCGCTCGACGCCGAGTGCCTCGTAGAACCAGGGCTGGTCGATCAGATAGCCGAGCGCCGCGAGGAACGCGAGGCTGCCGAGGAACAGCCAGGCGATCCGCTTCCATACGTGGTGGCGCCTGAAGTGACCGAGCTCGTGGGCGAGCACCGCCTCGACCTCGCCCGGTCCGAGCCGGGAGAGCAGGGTGTCGAAGAACACGATCCGCTTCGCGGCGCCGAAACCCGTGAAGTACGCGTTGCCGTGGCTCGAGCGCTTGGAGCCGTCCATCACGAACAGCCCCTTCGAGCGAAACCCGCACTTCACGAGCAGCCGCTCGATGCGGTCCTTGAGCGCCAGGTCTTCCAGCGGCGTGAATCTGTTGAATAGCGGGGCAATCAGGGTCGGATAGACGACCAACATGACGAGGTTGAATCCGATCCACGTGAGCCAGACCCAGAGCCACCACAAGCTGCCCATCTGCGCCATCAGCCACAGCACGGCGAGCATCAGTGGCACGCCGATCGCGAGGCCGAGCACGATGCTCTTCGCGAGGTCAGCGACGAAGAGCGCCGGCGTCATGCGATTGAAGCCGAACCGCGCCTCGATGACGAAGGTCCGGTAGATGGAGAGTGGCAAGTCGATCGCTCCGGTGATCGCGGCGACGCTCAGGATGAGCGCGATCCCGTGCGCGTAGCCCGCCGGGTCGAACACCCGCGCCCAGAGGTCGAACAGCGCCTGCAGCCCACCGCCGAGCGTGAAGGCGAGCAGCACGACCGCCGAGAGCAGCGCATCGACGCTGCCGAACCGGGTCTTCGCGGCGGTGTAGTCGGCGGCTTTCTGGTGGGCAGGGAGCGCCACGCTCTCGGCGAAACCGGGCGGGACCGCGTCGCGGTTCGCGGTCACGTAGCGGATGTGGCGGGACGCGAGCCAGATCCGCGTCGCAGTGGCGATTGCGAGCGCGGCGAGGAAGGCGGTCGTGAAGGGATGCATGCGGCGGGACAGGTGCCGTGTGAGACAATCCAATTCTAGTTGGACCGCCGCAAAATCAAAAGCGATGCCGCAAGACGCGAATCACCTCGCCTGGCTCGACATGGAGATGACCGGCCTCGATCCGGACCGCGACCGGATCCTCGAGGTCGCCGTCGTCGTGACCGATTCCCGGCTCGCCACGGTCGCCGAGGGACCGGTGCTGGTCGTGCACCAGGCGGACCGGGTCCTCGATGCCATGGACGACTGGAACCGGGCGACTCACGGGCGGTCCGGGCTCGTCGACCGCGTCCGGGCGTCCGGCCTCTCGGAGGCCGACGTCGAGGAGCGGCTGCTCGCGTTTCTCGCCGGCCACGTGCCGGCGAAGGCGTCGCCGATGTCCGGGAACTCCATCTGCCAGGACCGGCGGTTCCTCGCGCGCTGGATGCCGCGGCTCGAAGGCTACTTCCACTACCGCAACCTCGACGTCTCCACCCTCAAGGAGCTCATGCGGCGCTGGCGGCCCGATCTCGCGCGCGGCGTCGTCAAGCAGGGCAAGCACGAGGCGCTTGCCGACATCTACGAGTCGATCGAGGAGCTGAAGTACTACCGGGAGAAATTCCTGAAGATCGAGGACTGAGGCGTTCAATCGCCGGCGCTTGCCTTCAGTCTTCCACCGCGACCACCTTGCCCGGGTTCAGCAGGTTTTCCGGGTCGAGCGTCCGCTTGATCGCGACCATCAGGTCGACTCCCCCGTCGTGCTCTTTCCTGAGCCAGTCGATCTTTCCGAACCCGACACCGTGCTCGCCGGTGCAGGTCCCCTCCATGGCGAGCGCCCGGTCCACGAGCCGTTCGTTGAAGCGCTTCGCCTCGGCGAGGTCGGCCTCGACGTCGGGCCGGATGAGGATCATGCAATGGAAGTTGCCGTCGCCGACGTGCCCGAACATCGGAATCGGCATCGAGGCCTTGGCGATGTCCACGGCGGTCTCGACCATGCACTCGGTGAGGCGCGAGATCGGGACGCAGACATCGGTCGACACCGCCCGCGCGCCCGGGCGCAGCTGGAGCCCGGCGAAGTAGGCTTGGTGGCGCGCTGCCCACAGCCGGTTGCGATCCTCGGGCTTGGTCGTCCACTGGAAACCCTCGCCACCTCGCTCCTTGGCGATCTCCTGCACGAGCTCGGCCTGCTCGACCACGCCGCGCTCGCTGCCGTGAAACTCGAGGAACAGCGTGGGTTGTTCTTTGTAGGTCGTCTTGCTGTACGCGTTGATCGCCTTCATGGTGGTCGCGCATAGCGCCTCGCTCCGCGCGATCGGGATGCCGGCCTGCAGCGTCTGGATCACGGTGCCGACCGCCCCTGCGATGTCCTTGAAGGAGCATACGGCCGCCGACATCGCCTCGGGCACCGCGTAGAGACGCACCGTCACCTCGGTGATGACCCCGAGCGTTCCCTCCGAGCCCACGAAGAGCCGGGTCAGGTCGTAGCCCGCCGCCGACTTCCGCGAGCGCCGCGAGGTTTTGATGATCCGGCCAGCCGCGGTGACGACCGTCAGCCCGAGCACGTTCTCGCGCATCGTGCCGTAGCGCACCGCATTCGTGCCCGAGGCACGCGTGGCGGCCATCCCTCCGAGCGTCGCGTCGGCGCCCGGGTCGATCGGGAAGAAGAGCCCGGTGTGGCGGATCTCCTCGTTCAATGCCTTGCGCGTCACGCCCGCCTGCACGGTCGCATCGAGGTCCTCGACGTGCACCGCCAGCACCTTGTTCATCTGGCTCATGTCGACGCAGACGCCGCCGCGCGTGGCGAGGACGTGTCCCTCGACCGACGTGCCCACGCCGAACGGGATGAGCGGCGTGTGGTAGCGCCGGCAGAGGTTCACGATGTCGCGGACTTCTTCGGTCGAGCGCGGGAAAGCCACTGCATCCGGGGGCGCGTGCGGAAAGTACGACTCGTCCTTGCCGTGATGCTCCCGTACCCCGCGCGAGGTCGTGACGCGGTCGCCGAGGAGTTCGCGGAGATCGGCGGCGAGCGCCGCGTCGAGCTCACGTGCGACATTCATCTCGGGTTCTCTCGGTGCCGGGCGAGGACGGCGTCGCTCACTCGAGCTCGATCTTGCCCTCGAATTTCACCGCCAGCTTGAGTGCCGGGATCTCGAGGGTCACTTGAGCGGGGAACGACTCGTTGCCCCTGATCGAGCCCGACTCGCGGGCCTTGACGACCGCCTGCTCGATGGCCCGCTGCGAGTTGACGCCCACCATCTTCAGGAACTTGCGGATCGAAAGGTTGAAGGTGTCTTCGTTCATGTCAGTTGCGCTCCGGGGGCGATGCCCCTTTGTAGAGGTCCCGAAACAGCGAACCGCGCTCGGATCACGCAGGGTAGTCGGCAGGGGAGGGCAAGTCAATCCGCCTCACCTGCGGCGCGGATGCGCGCGATCAGCGCGCGCGTGGAGCTGTCCGTGCCGTCCGCGTGGCCCCCTTGGATCGCGGGGGCGAGCCTCCTCGCCATCGCCTTCCCCAATTCGACGCCCCACTGGTCGAAGCTGTTGATGCCCCACACCACACCCTGGACGAACACCTTGTGCTCGTAGAGCGCGAGCAGCGCGCCGAGCGAGCGCGGATCGAGCCGCGGGAGAACGATGGTCGTCGAAGGCTGGTTACCGGGACAGCGGCGTTGGGGCGCCGCCGGATCCCCGCCGCCAAACGCGAGCGCCGCGCTCTGCGCGAGGGCGCTCCCGAGCAGCAGGCGGTGGGCCTGCGAATCGGTCCCGGCCGCGGGCTGCGCGGGAACGATGAAGTCGGACGGAACGAGCAGCGTTCCCTGGTGCAGGAGCTGGTGGAACGCGTGCTGGCCGTTCGTGCCGGCGGCGCCCCACACGACCGGCGCCGTCGCGTAGTCGACCGGAACCCCGTCGCGGTCGACGCGCTTGCCGTTCGACTCCATCTCGAGCTGCTGCAGATAGGCCGGAAGCTCACGCAGGTCCTCGGCGTACGGCAGCACCGCGTGCGTCTGCGCGCCGTAGAAATCGCCGTACCAGACCCCCAGCAACCCGAGGATCGCCGGCAGGTTCGACTCGAGGGGTGCGGTCCGGAAGTGCTCGTCCATCGCGCGTGCACCCTCGCGAAATTCGTCGAAGGCAGCCATGCCGACGGCCAGGGCGAGCGGCAACCCGACCGCGGACCAGACCGAGTAGCGGCCTCCGACCCAGTCCCACATCGCGAAGACCCGATCCTCGGCGATGCCCCACGCCCGCGCCGCATCGCGGTTCGCCGTCACCGCGATGAAGTGCGCGGCGACGTCGTCGCCGAGCGTGCGCGCCAGCCACGCGCGGGCGCGGCGGGCGTTGTCGAGCGTTTCGACCGTCGTGAAGGTCTTCGACGCGATGATGAACAACGTCGTGTCCGGGTCGAGCCCCTCGAGCGCGGCATCGAGGTCGGCCGGATCGACGTTCGCGACGAATTGCGCGCGAATGCGCCCGGCATCGAAGCCGCGGAGCGCATGCGTCGCCAGCCGCGGACCGAGGTCCGAGCCGCCGATGCCCAGGTTGACGACGGTACGCAGCGGCCGGCCGTTCGCCCCGCGCAGCGCCCAGCGGTGCGCGCGATCCACGAGCGAGCGCATCCGCGCGAGGGTCGCCGCGACCTCGGGGGGAGGCGTCGCGGCGCGGAGCGCGACGTGCCATGCTGGCCTGTTCTCGGAGGTGTTGATCGGCTCGCCGGCGAACATTCGGTCGCGCCACTGCTCGACGCCCCGTTCTCGCGCCAGCGCGAAGAGGAGCCGCAGGGTCTCGTCGGTGACGCGGTGCTTGGAGTAGTCGGCGTAGATGCCGCCGCCCTCGGCGACCAGCCGTCGGCCGCGGTCGGGCTCGGCGGCGAACAGATCGCCGAGATGAACTGCGGCGAGCCGTGCGTGATGCTGCTGGAGTTCCCGCCAGCCCGGAGTGTCGGTGACGGATGTCATCGCCGGGCCTCGGCGCGCCGGTAGAGCCGATAACGCTCCCGGTCGCGCGGCTGCCGATGGCCCTCCCAAACGCGCACCCAGCCGGCCCCGGGCTCGACGGTCCGAGTGCGCACGTTCTCCTGGACGAGCAGGTACGGGCAGTCGGTGCGACCGTGCACCTCGGCGCGACGGGTGATGAGCCCCGCATGGTAGTGAAACACGGCGCGCTGGCTCTCGCCCAGCCCCCGGCTCTCGACGCAGCCCACTTTGGCGGGCAGGGCCTTGCGCAGGCTCTCGGCGACCCGCCGATAGCTCTTGCCGTAGTCGATCCAGCCGAGCCAGAGGGTCGCCACCAGTCCCCAGACGAGCGTCATCCCGGCCGCCCAGAGCGTCACGCTGCGGAGCGTGGATCGCTCTACCCGGAGGATCAGGATCCACCACGCGGCGGTGATGGCGAGCGCGAACGCGAGCGGGAGCCAGTGGACTTCGAGGACGAACCCCGGCTCGAGGCGAGCGGCGTGGCCCGCGAGACGCTCCGGGAACCCGACAAGCGTCACGAGCCACATGAGCCACATGTAACTCCCAACCAGAGTGAACGTCATGATCGCGAACCAGGCGAGCGCGTTCGCCGCCCCGCGCCGCAGGGCCAGCGCCGCCGCGCCAGCCGGGATCGAGAGCGGCACGAGGAGCGCGAGCACGTCCATGTCCCGCGGGTTGGGCATGAACAGCAGCAGCACGAACGACACGATGCTCGCGACGAACGGCGCGGCGAAGCCGGGTTCACGGAGGTGGCGGCGGTACTCCCACGTCGCCCACAGCGTCATCGGCAGGACCGGCCATGCCCCCCACGCGAGCGTCTTGAGGATGTCCAGGAGCTTGGGCAGCGTCGGCGGATGGCTGACGTTCGCGAGCTGCCACGCGAGCCAGCCCTCGAAGTAGTCCGGGGACGAGTTTGCGAGCCACCCGGGCCACGCAAGAACGAAGGGCGCGAGAATCAGCAGGCCGAGCCCGACCGCGATGGCGAAGCCGCGCTGTCGATACGGGGCGGAGATCACCAGCACCAGCAGCGCAGCGGCGAACGGCTGCAGGAGCGCGACGAGTCCCTTGGCGAGGAAAGCGACTCCGGTCCCCAGGCCGAAGAAGAACGCGCCCTTGTAGGCCTTCCGGTGCGAGATGGCGACGCCGTAGTACGCGGCGGCGAGGCCGGCGAGCATCGCCGTCTCCGCGGTCGTCTCGTGGGCGTGCCAGAGCAGCCCGACCGAGCCCAGCATCGCGAGCATCGACAGGTCGCCCTGCGGCTTCCCGTAGAGCTCGCGCCCGGCGAGCCGCACGCACCACAGCGCCGCGAGCACGAAGAGCGCGCTCGCGAAGCGGGCGGCATCCTGGGGCGGCAGCACGGTGCCGAGCGCCTTGACGAACAGCGCGGCGACCCAGAAGTAGAGCGGACCGTCCTCGTAGTACGGCTCGCCGGCGAGGTGCGGCGCGAGCCAGTCACCGCTCGCGAGCATCTGGTGCACCACGCCGAAGCCGACGGCGTCCTCGGTCTTCCAGGGGTCGTGGCCGACGAGGCCCGGCAGCAGGAATGCCGCCACCAGCACCGCGAGCGGCCACGACGCGAGCGGGAGCGGGATCGGTCGCGCGAGCAGGGCTTGCAGCCTCGACGACACGTCGCTATTCGACGATCTTCGAGGTCAGGCCCCGCACCGGCGCTCCTGGGACTCGGTGACCTCGTGGCATGCGGCCAATTCTAACGCCGCGCCTCGGCGCGCTCCCCAAACAGAAAAGGCAGCCGAGGCTGCCTTTTGCGGGCGCCATGCCCTCGGTTCAGGTCGATGCCTGGGTCTTGGTGGGCTTGCCGGCAGGCTTGGTCGTCGTCCGGCTGTACTTCTGCTTGAATTTCTCGACCCGGCCGGCGGTGTCGACGATCTTCTGCCGCCCGGTATAGAACGGATGGCAGGCCGCGCACACTTCGACGTGCAGGTCTTTGCCGAGCGTCGAGCGGGTCTTGAACGTGTTGCCGCACGAGCAGATGACGGTGATTTCCTTGTAAGCGGGATGGATTCCGGTCTTCATGGCGTGTCCTTTCGCTGCTGGCTCGGTCTCGCGGTCCCGACGTGCGGGAGAGCGCGTTTCGAGCGGACTCGGGAGGGGCGCGATTGTCCCAGAAACTCGCCCCACTGGCAATTCCAGCGTCAGCCGCGCCGCATCGAGTCGAAGAAGTCCCCGTTCGACTTCGTCGCCTTGATCTTGTCGACCAGGAACTCGGCTGCTTCCAGGTCGTCCATCGGGTAGAGCAGCTTGCGCAGGACCCAGACCTTCTGCAGGATCGGCTGCTCGATCAGCAGCTCCTCGCGCCGGGTGCCGGAGCGGTTGACGTTGATGGCCGGGAAGATCCGCTTCTCGTACATGCGGCGGTCGAGGTGGATCTCCATGTTGCCGGTGCCCTTGAACTCCTCGTAGATCACGTCATCCATCCGGCTGCCGGTGTCGATGAGCGCGGTGGCGAGGATCGTGAGGCTGCCGCCCTCCTCGATGTTGCGCGCCGCGCCGAAGAACCGCTTCGGCCGCTGCAGCGCGTTCGCGTCCACGCCGCCCGTCAGCACCTTGCCGGAGGCCGGCACGACGGTGTTGTAGGCGCGGGCGAGCCGGGTGATCGAGTCGAGCAGGATCACCACGTCCTTCTTGTGCTCGACGAGACGCTTCGCCTTCTCGATCACCATCTCGGCGACCTGCACGTGCCGCTGCGCCGGCTCGTCGAAGGTCGAAGCGACGACCTCGCCGCGCACCGTGCGGGTCATCTCGGTCACTTCCTCGGGCCGCTCGTCGATCAGCAGCACGATCAGCACGACGTCGGGGTAGTTGGCGATGATGGCGTGCGCGAGCTGCTGCATCAGCACCGTCTTGCCGGCCTTCGGCGGCGACACGATCAGGCCGCGCTGGCCCTTCCCGATGGGCGCGATGATGTCGATGATGCGGCTGGTGATGTTCTCCTCGGCCTTGATCTCGCGCTCGAGCCGCAGCAGCTGGTTCGGGTGCAGCGGCGTGAGGTTCTCGAACAGGATCTTGTGCTTCGAAGCCTCCGGCGGCTCGGAGTTGACCTTGTCGACCTTGACCAGCGCGAAATAGCGCTCGCCGTCCTTCGGCGTGCGGATCTCGCCCTCGATCGTATCGCCGGTGTGGAGATTGAAGCGGCGAATCTGCGAGGGCGAGACGTAGATGTCGTCGGTCGACGCGAGATAGGACGTGTCGGGCGAGCGCAGGAACCCGAACCCATCCGGAAGGACCTCGAGCGTTCCGTCGCCGTAGATCGCCTCGCCCTTCTTGGCCCGGTTCTTGAGCAGCGCGAAGATCAACTCCTGCTTGCGCATGCGGTTCGCGCCGTCGACCTCGTGCTGCGTGGCCATGTCGATCAGCGCGCTGACGTGGAGCTGCTTGAGTTCGGAGAGGTGCATCGTGTTCGCAGTCTTCTGGATGGATTGAGCCCTGGGGAGGGTCCGGACGTCGGGGGGAGACGCGCCGGGAGCCGGCGCGGAGACAACCGCGCTCGATGGTAGCGCGGTCTCGAGGTCCTGGCTAGCGGGGGAAGGGGCGGGTCGGGTCAGAGGTTGGAATCGAGGAAAGCGGTCAGCTGCGACTTCGAGAGCGCGCCGACCTTCATCGCCTCCATGTTGCCGTTCTTGAACAGCATGAGCGTCGGAATGCCGCGGATGTTGTACTTCTTCGGCACCTCGATGTTGTCGTCCACGTTGAGCTTCGCCACCCGGAGCTTGCCGTCGTACTCCTTCGCGACCTCATCGAGGATGGGGGCGACCGCCTTGCACGGACCGCACCACTCGGCCCAGTAGTCGACGAGCACCGGCAGGTCCGACTTCAGGACCGTGGGCTCGAATGTCTCGTCGGTCACGTGCACGATCTGCTCGCTCGTCATGGCGGCCTTGGCTTTCGGCTTGCGAATTCGGGGGCTGGCGGCGGGCTGCCGCCGGAAGGCGTTCTCGCTTTGCCGCTATCCTAACAAAAAAACCCCTTGCAAGCGAAGGCCGGGCGCGAGCCGGGAAACAGCGGGCTTTCCCTTTGCCGACGTAGGGTTACGCACCCCGTCCCCGGGGGGGGCGGGGGGTAGCGCCGTGCTACCATCGCCGCGACTGCGAGTCGTTCCGGCTAGAAGCCCGCACCATGACCTACGTCGTCACCGAGACCTGCATCAAGTGCAAGTACACCGATTGCGTCGATGTCTGCCCCGTGGACTGCTTCCGCGAGGGGCCGAACATCCTGGTGATCGATCCCGACGAGTGCATCGATTGCACGCTGTGCGTCGCCGAATGCCCGGTCGAGGCGATCTACGCCGAGGACGACGTGCCACCCGATCAGCGCCCGTTCATCGCGCTCAACGCCGAGCTCGCCAAGCGGTGGCCGCCGATCGTCGAACGCAAGCCGGCGCCGGCGGACGCCGACGAATGGGCCAAGACCAAGGAGAAGGCCCAGTTGCTCGAGCGCTGAGGCCGGCCGTGGTCTAACATCGAAGCGAGCGCTTGGCGCTCGCCGGCGCGAGGAGGGAAGCCCATGCTCACCAAGGAAATCCTCCGCATCAAGGGCTCGGTCCTGTATACGATCGCCCCCGAAGGCCGCCTGTGGGACGCCGTAGGCACGATGGTCGAGAACGACATCGGCTCGCTCGTGGTGATGGACCGCGGGCGACTCGCGGGCATGCTCACGTTCCGCGAGGTCCTCGCCGCGCTGCACCGCTTCCACGAGGGCTTCGCGCGGCTCAAGGTCGAGGACGTGATGGTGAAGGAGCCGAAGTCCGTCGGCCCCGAGATGGAGGTGGACGACCTGCGTCGCGTGATGATCGACACGCACGTCCGGTACATGCCGGTCATGGACGGCGCGACCCTGACCGGCGTGCTGTCCTTCCACGACGTGGCGAAGGCGGTCCTCGAAGAGCAGAGCTTCGAGAATCGCATGCTGAAGGGCTACATCAAGAACTGGCCCGAGTGAGCGTTGGCGCCCAGGGCTCGCCGCCGGCTCCGGGGCGGCGGGTGTGCGGTTCCGTCGGGGTTCCGGCCGGAACAGAGCTTCGCCAAGCCGCGTCTGCCCCGACGCCCGCCCGATCTCGAAACAGACCGCCTGAGGCCGGCAGATGACCGAGCGCAGCCAGTTCAGGCTCCTCGGCGAGCGGCGCTTCGGGCCGTTCTTCGCCACCCAGCTCCTGGGCGCGTTCAACGACAACGTGTTCAAGAACGCGCTCGTCATCCTGATCGCGTTCCAGACCGCCGGTCTCGCCGGCCTCGCGCCGGAGGTGACGGTCAACCTCGCCGCGGGCGTGTTCATCCTGCCGTTCTTCCTGTTCTCCGCGACGGCCGGGCAGCTCGCCGACAAGTACGACAAGGCGCGGATCATGCGGCTGGTGAAGCTCGCGGAGATCGGGATCATGGCGCTCGCAGCCATGGGATTCGTCCGCGGCGATATCGTCACCCTGTTCGTTGCCCTGTTCCTGATGGGCGTCCACTCGACCGTGTTCGGGCCGGTGAAGTACTCGATTCTCCCGCAGACCCTCGACGATCGGGAGCTCGTCGGCGGCAACGCGCTGGTCGAGACCGGCACGTGGGCGGCGATCCTTCTCGGTACCATTCTCGGCGGGCTCCTCGTCGCGCGGCCGTCCGGCCCGACCCTGCTCGTCCCAGCGGTGACCATCGCCGTTGCAGTCCTCGGCTATGGGGCGAGCCGCTTCGTCCCCGCGGCGCCGCCGGTCGCGCCAGACCTCGTGCTGAGTTGGAACCCCGTCGCCGAGACGTGGCGCAACTTGCGGTTCCTGCGCCAGAACCGGACGGTATTCCTGTCGATCCTCGGCGTGTCCTGGTTCTGGTTCTACGGCGCCCTGCTGCTCGCCCAGTTCCCGACGTTCGCGAAGACCTGGCTCGGCGGCGACGCCAGCGTCGCGACGGCGCTCCTCGCGGTCCTCACGGTCGGCATCGGCGCGGGCTCGCTTGCCTGCGAGCGCATGTCGGGACACAAGGTGGAGATCGGGCTCGTCCCGTTCGGATCGATCGGCTTGACGGTGTTCGCGCTCGACCTCTTCCTCGCGACCCCGTCGGTTCCGCCCGAGGCAACGAGCGGCGTCGGGGCGTTTCTCGCCAGGCCCGACGCGATCCGGGTGCTCGCCGACGTCGGTCTGATCGGGCTCTTCGGCGGGTTCTTCATCGTGCCGCTCTACGCATTGATTCTCAGCCGCTCGGATCCCGCGCACCAGTCGCGGATCATCGCCGGCAACAACATCGTGAACGCTGCGTTCATGGTCGGCGCAGCGCTGATCGGCGCGGCGTTCCTCCAGCTCGGCGCGACGGTGCCGCAGCTCTTCCTGCTGACCGCGCTCCTGAACGCCGCCGTGGCGGTGTTCATTTATTTGCTGGTGCCCGAGTTCCTGATGCGGTTCCTCGCATGGCTGCTCATCCACTCGGTGTATCGGCTGGAGAAATCCGGCCTCGAGCACATCCCGGAGCGAGGCGCGGCGCTGCTCGTCTGCAATCACGTCAGCTTCGTCGACGCCATCGTGATCATGGCCGCCTGCCGCCGCCCGATCCGGTTCGTGATGGATCACCGCATCTTCAAGACGCCGGTGCTGAGCTTCATCTTCCGCACCGGCGGCGCGATTCCGATCGCTTCCCGCAAGGAGGATCCGGAGATGATGGAACGGGCGTTCGCCGAGGTCGCGGCCGCGCTGCGCGCGGGTCAGCTCGTCGGCATCTTTCCCGAGGGGCGCCTCACGGACTCGGGCGAGATCCAGCCGTTCCGGCCCGGGATCCAGCGCATCCTCGACGAGACCCCGGTGCCGGTCGTGCCGATGGCGCTGCGCGGCCTGTGGGGCAGCTTGTTCAGCCGCATGAAGGGGCAGGCGATGACCAGACCGTTCCGGCGCGGGCTCTTCAGCCGGATCGGGCTCGTCGCCGCGCCACCGGTCGGGCCGGAACTCGTCACGCCGGAAGGGCTGCAGGCTCAGGTCCAGACGTTGCGCGGCGACTGGCGCTGAAGCGGGGGCCGCCGCGCGTCAACCGCGCCCGCGGTTCTTGTCCCAGACGTAGCGGACGAAACGCTGCCAGCGCGACGCCCGCTGCACAAGCGCATTGCGCGTCTTGAGCTGCGCCTCGCGGTCGCGCGCGACGCTCTTCTTCACCTGCTCGTGGATTCGGCGCATCGCCAGGCCGCCGGGACCTTTCAGCTTGTCGGGATCGTCGGTCGGCATCGCACCCGGATGCTAAACTCGATCGCGATTTCCGGATAGCGTGTCCATGTCGGGCAACACGATCGGTAAGCTCTTCTGCGTGACCTCGTTCGGCGAGAGCCACGGCCCGGCCTACGGCGGCGTCGTCGACGGCTGTCCGCCGGGCATGGAGCTTTCGGCCGCCGACATTCAGACCGAGCTCGATCGGCGCAAGCCCGGCACCTCCCGCCACGTCACGCAGCGACAGGAATCGGACGCGATCGAGATCCTCTCGGGCGTGTTCGAAGGCCGGACGACAGGGACGGCGATCGGCTTCCTCATCCGCAACGAGGACCAGCGGAGCCGCGACTACAGCAAGCTCGCCGACACCTTCCGCCCGGGCCACGCGGACTACACCTACTGGCAAAAATACGGGATCCGGGACTATCGCGGCGGCGGCCGCGCGTCGGCGCGCGAGACGACGGTGCGGGTGGCGGCAGGCGCGATCGCGAAGAAGTGGCTGCGCGAGCGCTACGGCGTCGTGATCCGCGGCTATCTCGCCCAACTCGGACCGATCAAGATCCCGTTCGTCGCATGGGACCAGGTCGACCGGAACCCGTTCTTCGCGCCGAGCGCGGAGGTCGTGCCGCAGCTCGAGCAGTTCATGGACGAGCTGCGCGACGCCGGCGATTCGTGCGGGGCGAAGGTCGCGGTCGTCGCCGAGAACGTCCCGGTCGGCTGGGGTGCGCCGGTGTACGACCGCCTCGACGCGGACATCGCCTACGCGATGATGGGCATCAACGCGGTGAAGGGCGTCGAGATCGGCGCGGGGTTCGCCTCGGTCGAGCAGAAGGGCAGCGAGCACGGCGACGAGCTGACCCCGGACGGCTTCCTCTCCAACAACGCCGGCGGTACCCTGGGCGGGATCTCGAGCGGGCAGGACATCCTGGTCCAGATCGCCCTCAAGCCGACCTCGAGCATCCGGGTTCCGCGCCGCTCGATCGATCGGCAGGGCAAACCGACGATCGTCGCGACGACCGGCCGCCACGACCCCTGCGTCGGCATCCGGGCGACGCCGATCGCCGAGGCGATGCTGGCGATCGTGCTCATGGACCACGCGCTCCGGCACCGCGCGCAGAATGCCGACGCGATCTGTCCCACGCCCCGAGTCCCCGGCAAGCCGAAGTAGTCAGGAAGGTCGGTCTGGCGGCGCCGCCGACTTGGCGACGGCGAGGTACGCGTAGAGCAGCCTGAGATCGAGGCCGAGCTCCCCGCGCGCGACCTCGGCCGAGTGCCGGTCCCACGCACTCTGCGCACGGTCGAGCTGGGCCGACAGGATGTTGCCGACGAGCGAGGCCGTGAGCAGGAACTGCTTGTGGCTCGTCGAGAGCTCGCGGCCGCGCCCGAGCAGGTCGTCGGCATGGCGGGCCATGGCCGCGTGGTCGCGCGCGCCGACCGCGCGGAAGAGCTTGACCCACGCCTGCTCCTCGGCCGCGAGCCGCCGGTAGCACGGCGCCCGCTCGAACCGCGACCAGATCGCGTCGGCCTCGGCAGGCGGAAGCGCCGCGTTGACGGTGCGAGCCACCTGGAAGAGGGCGTGGACCCAGATGTCGGGCGTCTCGCCGCCGACGCAGTCGAGGCCGCGCATCTTCGAGAGCTCCAGGTTCTTCTCCAGCTCGGCCGGGATCCCGACCGGGAGCGGCAGCTTCTCGTCCAGATAGAAGTCGCGCGCGTACCGGGCGCGGCGCGCGAGCTCGATGCGCTCGAGGAATTCGTCGCCGTCGTACGAGAGCGGGCGCACTACCTGTCGTCGGCTCTCGAGCATGGCGATGATCGGCACGCCTTCCGCGCCGACGCGCGTGAGCTCGCCGGCGCTGCTCTGCAGGAAGCGGTGCTTCGATGCATTGAGGTCGAGATACGGGCGGAAATCCGAGTTCGCCGGAGCGCCGTAGGAGAGAAACAGCGGGTGCAGCGAGCTCCTGCCCCCGAGTCGGCGGATGTCGAGGTCGCCGATGCGCTGCACGTGCACCTTGCGGAGCTCCGCCGCCAGGCCGGGGATCTGGAACACGTCGTGGAGCGGACGCGCGAGGGTTTCCGGGTCGCCGGCGACGATGAGGAGATCCGAGTCGGTGGCGGCGTAGATCGCGTAGTCGGGGAAGTTCTCGCCGAGCGCCTGCAGCACCGAGGCGATCAGCGGCATGTCTATTTCATACAGCTGGAACCACTGGACCATCACGCCGCCGGGGTTGAGGTAGCGGCGGACGTGCCGGTAGAACTCGGTCGTGAACAGGCTCGATACCCCGCTCACCCACGGATTCGACGGCTCGGACACGATGATGTCGTAGCGCTGGTTGTGAGTGGAGAAGTAGGTCTTCGCGTCGTCGAACACGATCCGGCTGCGCGGGTCGGCGAACGCGGAGGCGTTTCGCGCCGCGAACCCGCGCGCGGCTTCGGCCATCGCCGGCTCGATCTCGATCGTGTCCACACGCTCGAGGGTCGGGCTGGCGAGCATGGTGTGGGTGGTGAGCCCGGTGCCGATGCCGATAATGGCCGCGGTTTTCGCGTCGGGCTTGTGCGCGAGCGGCACCGCCGCGGTGAGCACCATCGTGACCTCGTCCGAGATGCGCGGGCCGTCCTCGAGATTGATGGCCCCGTCGGACTTGCCGTTGGTGCGCAGGGACAGGCCTTCGCGGAACTGCATCAGGCTGACCGACGTGGTCTTGCCGTCCCGATAGAACTTGAGCTCGGCGTCGGTCGCGGAGTACAGGTCCCCGCGGCGGAACACTCCCGAGGCCATCTTGTACGGGTCGAGACTGACGGCCAGCCCCACGACCACGAGCGCGATCAGGGCGACGACCGTCGCGCCGAAGGTGAACCCGGAGGGAAGCGGCGCCGGCGCCCCGCGGCGCTGCTGGAAGCCGCTCACCGCGAGCCGCCAGAGCAGGAGCAGGCCGAGCCCGATGTCGAGCGCCGCCCCGACGGTGATGAGCCCCTTCAGCCCGAGCAGCGGCATGCCGACGTGCGCGGCGAACACGACGCCCGCGATCGCCCCCAACGTGTTCGCCGCGTACACCGCGCCGATCGAGCGCTCGCCGTGACCGCGTGCGAGCAGCGCGTAGGTGATGAGCGGCAGCGTCATGCCGGCGCAGAACGTCACCGGGAACATGATCGCGAGCGCGATGCCGTGGCTCGCGAGGAGGAAGATCCCGTACCCCGCGTCGGTCTTGGCGGTGCCCTTGATCACCAGCTGCATCAGATCGAACATCGCGCCGTAGAGGGGGAGCGTGGCGAGCGCGAGGAGCCCCATCGCGATCTGCACGACGCCGAGGAACGCGAGCGGCTCCCGCGCCCGGTCGATGCGGCGCCGCACCCAGTACCCGCCGCAGGCGAGACCGAAGATGAACGCCGAGAGCATGAGCTCGAACGAATGGGTCGCGGCGC
Organism: Burkholderiales bacterium; assembly: GCA_035286595.1. Lineage (GTDB taxonomy): Bacteria > Pseudomonadota > Gammaproteobacteria > Burkholderiales > SG8-39 > DATEDA01. Next base: position 42,006 of record DATEDA010000069.1, read on the forward strand.
CGAGCACGAGCGTCAGCATGCGGATCCAGCCGATCTCGTAGATGAACGACGCGGTCCCGGTCAGCGCCGCGACGACGAGCAGCAGCCGCCACGGCGCCTCGGCGCCGCCGGTGGCGGTGCGCTCGGCGATGGTGGCCGCCGCGACTCGCCCGGGCTCCGGGTCGCGACCGGGCGCGACCAGCCACACGATCACCGCGAGCGCGAGGTTCAGCGCCCCGGCAACCTGGATCGTGCCCGGCAGCCCGAGCTTGTCGATCAGCACGAAGCCGCTCGCCAGCACGCCGAGGGCGGCGCCGAAGCTGTTGGTGAAGTACAGCATCGCGAGCGCCTCGCCCGGCCGCTCGGGATGGCGGCGGAGGAGCCCCGCGCTCATGAGCGGGAAGGTCAGCCCGAGGAGGACCGACTGCGGCAGGATGAGCGCCGCGGCGAGCGACCACTTGACGAGCGCCGCAGCGGTGTCGGAGCCGAGCGCCGGCAGGATCGACCCGTACGCGGCGTCGGTCGTGGCGACGAACAGCGGATGGAAGGCGATCGCCGCGAGCCCGATCACCGCTTCCACGATCGCGTAGCTGCGCAGCAGGTTCCGCCAGCGCGCGGACAGGCGGCTCGCGAGCCACGCGCCGAGCGCCATGCCGCCCATGAACAGTGCGAGCACGAGCGTCTGCGCGTACGCGGCGTGGCCGAGGAAGAGCTTGAGGTAGTGGCTCCAGATCGACTCGTAGACGAGGCCCGCGAAACCGGAGATCGTGAACAGCAGGAATAGCAGGCTCCGGCGGTACGCGGGCCTTGCCGCAGGCGGTGGTGCGGGGGTCACGGCTGCGGCGCGTCAGTGGGCGTCGCGGCGGCGATCCATCGGCGGGTCAGGCTGTAGCCGACTGCGAGCAGCGTCGGGCCCAGAAAGACGCCGATGAAGCCGAACGCGAGCACGCCGCCAAAGACCCCGAGCAGCACCAGCACGAACGGCATCGCCGCGCCGCGGCTGATCAGCAGCGGCTTGACGAAGTTGTCGATGCTGCTGACCACGAGCGCGCCCCAGACGAGCATGAACACCCCCCACGCGATCTCGTCCTGCAAGAACAGCCAGATCGCCGCGCCGCCCCAGACGATTGGCGGGCCGATCGGCACCGGCGACAGGAGGAAGGTCGCGGCACCGAGGAGGAGCGACGAGGGCACCCCCGCGATCCACAGGCCGAGCGCGGCGACCACGCCCTGCGCGAGCGCGGTGCCGACGATCCCGTACATCACGCCGACGACGGTGTTGTTGATCGTCTCGACCATGCTGTTCCCGAGGTTGCCCGCGAGCCGGGTGGCGATCGCGCGGAGCGTCGCCATCAGCGCCTCGCCATCGCGATAGAGGAAGAAGCCGATGAACACCGCCAGCGTGAGTTGCAGGATCCCCTCGCCGAGCACCTTCCCGACCGCGACGAGGAACGCCTGCGCGGGTTGGGCGAAGCGTCGCAGCAGCGCGAGCGCCTCGTCGCGGCTCGCGGCGAGGCGCTGCCAGTAATCGTCGAGCTGCTCGCCGACGTACGGCAGTCCGATCAGCCAGGCCGGCGGTTCGGGCGGTCCCGCAGCGAAGGCCTCCTTGACCCACTCGACCAGGCGCGGCACGTCGTCGACGAGCGACCCGACGAGCAGCACGAACGGGATGAGCCCGATCAGCACGAGCAGCAGTGTCATCAGGCTCGCCGCGAGCGTCGAGCGTCCGCCGACCTTCCTGCGGATCCAGACGTAGAGTGGCCAGGTGCAGGCGGCCACCGACGCGGCGAACAGCGTGGCGGGGAGGAACGGCTGCAGGACGACATAGCAGCCGACGACGAGGATCGCGACGGCGGCGATCTGCGCGAGCTGCTCGATGCGGCTGCGTTCCAGCATGAGGTCTACGGTAGAGTGGCCGGGAGTTTAGCGGAGCACGCGTGACGGCGCGTGAGAGAATCGCGCGAGCTCCGCATCGCATCACGCGCCGTGCCCGTCGCCGTCCCCATCCCTTACCGCCGGCTCGCCGGGATCTACTTCGCCTATTTCGCGTTCGTCGGCGCCTTCGCGCCGTACTTCGGCCTGTACCTGCAGTCGATCGGGCAGGCGGCGTGGCAGATCGGGCTGCTGCTGTCGCTCATGCAGCTGATGCGGATCGCCGCGCCGTATTTCTGGGCGTCGCTCGCCGACCGGCACGGCTGGCGCGCGCGGCTGCTGCAGGGGACGCTCGCCGCGGGGCTCGCGGCCTACGCCGGCGTGTTCGCGACGACCGAGTTCGCCGGGCTCTTCGTCGCGCTCGCGGGCTTCGCGTTCTTCTCGAGCGCGACGATGCCGCTCGTCGAGGCGATCACGCTCGCCGGGCTCAACGGCCGCATCGAGCGGTACGGCGGGATCCGGCTCTGGGGCTCGGTCGGCTTCATCGTCGCGGTGCTCGGCGCCGGCTGGGTGCTCGACCGCGTGGCGATCGCCAACCTGTTGTGGATGCTTGCCGTCGCGCTGGCGGCGACGCTCGCGCTCGCGTGCTCGTTGCGCGATCGTGCGACGCTCGCGCCGCTGGCGCACGAACCGGTCTGGCGGCAGGCGCTGCGCCCCGAGATCGTGGCTTTGCTCGTCGCGAACGTGCTCATGAACGTCGCGCACGGGCCACTTTACGCGTTCTACAGCATCTACCTTGCGGAGGTCGGCTACAGCCGGTCCGCGATCGGCCTGCTGTGGTCGCTGGGCGTCGTAGCGGAGATCGGGGTGTTCCTCGCGGCCCCGGTCTGGATGAAGCGTTTCGCCCCACCCGACGTCCTTGTCGGATGCTTCGCGCTCGCCGTCGTACGGTTCGCCCTGATCGGCTGGGGCGTTGCGAGCGTGCCGCTGCTCGTGGTCGCGCAGGTGCTGCACGCCGCGACGTTCGGCGCGTGCCACATGGCCTCGCTTGCCCTCGTGAACCGGTGGTTCACCGGCCCCCGCCAGGTCCGCGGACAAGCTCTGTATCTCTCGATCTCATTCGGGCTCGGCGGTTTCATCGGCGCCGCGGCCAGCGGGGCGGCGTGGGACGGGATCGGCCCGGCGTGGACGTTCACCGGGGCGAGCGCGGCGGCCGCGGCCGGCTTGCTCGTTCTGGTGCGACAGGCGAAACTGCTGCGGCGTGCGTCCGGTCGAACGATCGACGCGGCGACGCCGTCCTAGCCGCAACCGGAGGTTGCTCGTGTTTCCTCGATTTCTCAAGGTCTTGGTCGTCGGCGCCGCGCTCCTTGCGGTCACCGGCTGCGCGCAGACCACGCAATCGGGCGCGGTCGGCGTCGACCGGCAGCAGGCGTTGCTCGTCTCGTCGAAGCAGGTGGACCAGGCGGCGGCGCAGCAATACGCCAAGATGATCGGCGAGGCGCAGAAGAAGGGCCTGCTCGACCACGATCCCGCGCAGGTGCAGCGAGTGCGGACGATCGCGACCCGGCTCATCGCGCAGACCGGGGTGTTCCGCCAGGATGCGTCCGGCTGGAAGTGGGAGACGCACGTGATCACCTCGAAGGAGCTCAACGCCTGGTGCATGCCGGGCGGCAAGATGGCCGTCTACACCGGCCTGATCGAGCAGCTGAAGCTCTCCGACGCCGAGCTCGCGGCGATCATGGGCCACGAGATCGCGCACGCGCTGCGCGAGCACGGCCGCGAGCGGGTCTCGCAGCAGCTCGCCACCGGGGTCGCGGTCGGCGTCGCGAGCGCGGTCCTCGGGCTGGGCCAGGGCGGCACGCAGCTCGCGGACATGGTCGCCCAGGTGACCTTCACGCTGCCCAACTCGCGGCTGCACGAGCAGGAGGCGGACCGGATCGGCGTGGAGCTCGCCGCGCGGGCCGGCTACGATCCGCGCGCCGCGGTCAACGTGTGGAAGAAGATGGCGCAGGCCGGCGGCGGCGCGCCGCCGGAGATCCTGTCGACGCATCCCTCGCCGGAGAGCCGGATCAAGGACCTCGAGGTGTACTCGGAACGGGTGATGCCGCTCTATCAGGCCGCCCGGCGGGGCGGCTGAGCGCGCTCACCGAATCACGCTGCGTTGCACAATCCCCTGGCGCACTCCGGGGCGGGGGGGTGGTTCCGCTATAATTTGCAGTTCTTCAGGCCGCGACCATGGCACCGCAGACCCTCTACGACAAGCTTTGGGCGAGCCACACCGTCCACGCCGAGGACGACGGCACGACGCTGCTCTACATCGACCGGCACCTCGTCCACGAAGTGACGAGTGCCCAGGCGTTCGAAGGCCTGCGGCTCGCCGGTCGCAAGGTGTGGCGCCCGGGATCGATCGTCGCCACCGCGGACCACAACACGCCAACGAAGGACTGGGACCAGGGGATCGCCGATCCGACCTCGCGCGTCCAGGTGGACGCGCTCGACGCGAACCTGCGCGACCTCGGCGCGAAGGCCTACTTTCCGTTTCGCGACCGCAACCAGGGCATCGTCCACGTGATCGGTCCCGAGCAGGGCGCGACGCTGCCCGGCATGACGGTCGTCTGCGGCGACAGCCACACGAGCACCCACGGCGCGTTCGCCTGCCTCGCTCACGGAATCGGCACGTCCGAAGTCGAGCACGTGTTCGCTACCCAGTGCCTGCTGACCAAGAAGTCGCGCAACCTGCTGGTGCTCGTCGAGGGACGGCTGCCGCGGGGCGTCACTGCGAAGGACGTGGCGCTCGCGATCATCGGCCGGATCGGCATCGCCGGCGGCACGGGCTACGCGATCGAGTACGGCGGCAGCGCGGTGCGAAGCCTGTCGATGGAAGGCCGGATGACCGTCTGCAACATGTCGATCGAGGCCGGTGCGCGCTGCGGCGTGGTCGCCGTCGACGAGGTGACCGTCGAGTACCTGAAGGGGCGGCGGTTCGCCCCGAAGGGCGAGCTGTGGGCGCGTGCCGTGGCGCATTGGCGCACGCTCCGGAGCGACGACGGCGCACGCTTCGACCGGGTAGTGACCATGGAGGCGCGCGAGCTCAAGCCGCAGGTGAGCTGGGGCACGTCGCCCGAGATGGTGGTGTCGATCGACGGTCGCGTGCCGGACCCCGACAAGGAGAAGGATCCGACCCGGCGCTCGGGGATCGAGCGCGCGCTCGGGTACATGGCGCTCGAGCCGAACACGCCGATGACCGACATCCGGATCGACAAGGTGTTCATCGGGTCCTGCACCAACTCGCGCATCGAGGACCTGCGGGCCGCCGCGGGCGTGGTGCGCGGCCGGCGCATCGCGTCGAACGTCAGGCTCGCGCTGGTCGTCCCCGGCTCGGGACCGGTGAAACAGCAGGCCGAGCGCGAGGGGCTCGACCGCATCTTCAAGGATGCCGGGTTCGAGTGGCGCGAGCCGGGGTGCTCGATGTGCCTCGGGATGAACGACGACCGGCTGTCCCCGGGCGAGCGCTGCGCATCGACCTCCAACCGCAACTTCGAAGGGCGCCAGGGCCCCGGCGGGCGCACCCACCTCGTGAGCCCGGAAATGGCGGCCGCGGCGGCGATCGCGGGACATTTCGTCGACGTGAGGTCGTGGAGCTGAGCCGATGGAGAAGTTCACGGTCCTGAACGGCATCGTCGCGCCTCTCGACCGGGCCAACGTCGACACCGACGTGATCATCCCGAAGCAGTTCCTGAAGTCGATCAACCGCTCGGGCTTCGGGCCAAACCTGTTCGACTCGTGGCGCTATCTCGACATCGGCGAGCCCGGAACGGACCCCGCACGGCGGGTGCCGAACGCCGACTTCGTGCTGAATCACCCGCGGTACAAGGGCGCGACCATCCTGCTCGCGCGCCAGAACTTCGGCTGCGGCTCCTCGCGCGAGCACGCCCCGTGGGCGATGCTCGACTTCGGGTTCCGCACGGTCATTGCGCCGTCGTACGGCGACATCTTCTTCAACAACTGCTTCAAGAACGGTCTGCTTCCCGTCGTGCTGCAGGAGTCGGAGGTCGACCGCCTGTTCCACGACGTCGCGGCCTTCCCGGGGTTCCGGCTGACGGTCGACCTCGCCCAGCAGACGGTCGCCTACGCGGACGGCAGCCGGGCGTTCCGGTTCGAGGTCGACCCGTACCGCAAGTACTGCCTGCTGAACGGGCTCGACGAGATCGGGCTCACCCTGCGGCACGCGGACAAGATTCGCGACTTCGAGGAACGCCGCAAGGCCGAGCAGCCCTGGCTGTTCGGCTGACCGATGAAGATCGCGGTTCTCCCGGGCGACGGCATCGGTCCCGAGATCGTCGCCCAGGCGGTCAAGGTGCTGAAGGCGCTCGCCCTGACGGGCCTCGAGCTCGAGGAGGCGCCGGTCGGCGGCGCCGGCTTCGACGCTGCCGGCGATCCGCTCCCCGCGCCGACGCTCGCCCTCGCCAAGACGGCCGACGCGATCCTGTTTGGCTCGGTCGGCGGGCCGCGGTACGACCAGCTCCCGCGCGCCAAGCGCCCCGAGCAGGCGCTGCTCCGCCTGCGAAAGGAGCTGGGGTTGTTCGCCAACCTGCGCCCGGCGACGATCTATCCCGAGCTCGCCGGGGCTTCGACCCTCAAGCCCGAGGTCGTCGCCGGGCTCGATCTCCTGATCTTGCGCGAGCTCACCGGCGACATCTACTTCGGCCAGCCGCGCGGCATCCGCACGCGCGAGGATGGCGAGCGTGAGGGCTTCGACACCATGCGGTACTCCGAGTCGGAGATCCGGCGCATCGCGCACGCGGCTTTCAGCGCCGCGCAGAAGCGCCGGCGGAAGCTCTGCTCGGTGGACAAGGCGAACGTGCTCGAGACCTCGCAGCTGTGGCGCGAGGTCGTCACGGCGGTGGCCAAGGACTACCCGGACGTCGAGCTGTCGCACATGTACGTCGACAACGCCGCGATGCAGCTGCTGCGGCAGCCGAAGCAGTTCGACGTGATCGTCACCGGCAACATGTTTGGCGATATCCTGTCCGACGAGGCGTCGATGCTGACCGGCTCGATCGGCATGTTGCCCTCGGCCTCGCTCGACGCGCGCGGCAAGGGGCTGTACGAGCCGATTCACGGGTCGGCCCCGGACATCGCCGGAAAGGACGTTGCCAATCCGCTCGCGACGATCCTGTCGGCGGCGATGATGCTGCGTTACAGCTTGAATCATGACGCCGCCGCGCAGCGCGTGGAGGGCGCGGTGCGCAAGGTGCTCGCCGGGGGCCTGCGGACCGTGGACATCCACGAGCCGGGGACGACGCGGGTGGGTACGACGGCAATGGGCGACGCGGTGGTCGCGGCGCTCGGGTAGGTCGACAAGGGGCGGGACGAAGATGAGACGAGTCGGGTTCGTGGGCTGGCGCGGCATGGTCGGCTCGGTGCTGATCCAGCGCATGCGCGAAGAGCGCGACTTCGACCACATCGACCCGGCGTTCTTCACCACGTCGAACGTCGGGGGCCAAGGGCCGGACATCGGCCGCGCGACCGGCGCGCTCGGGGACGCGCGCTCGATCGAGGCGCTGAAAGCGCTGGATGTCGTCGTCACCTGTCAGGGCAGCGACTACACGAACGAGGTGTACCCGAAGCTCCGCGCCGCGGGCTGGACCGGATACTGGATCGACGCGGCTTCGGCGCTGCGCATGAACGCCGACGCCATCATCATCCTCGACCCGGTGAACAGCGACGTCATCCAGGACGCTCTGGCCCGGGGCATCAGGAACTACATCGGGGGGAACTGCACCGTGAGCCTGATGCTGATGGGGCTCCACGGGCTGTTCAAGCACGGTCTGGTGGAGTGGCTGACCGCGATGACGTATCAGGCGGCCTCGGGCGCCGGGGCGCAACACATGCGCGAGTTGCTCGCGCAGATGGGTGCCGTGCACCGCGCGGCCGCGGACCTGCTTGCGGATCCGGCCTCCGCGATCCTCGAGATCGACCGTCGCGTCGCCGACGCGCTGCGATCGGAGCGGCTGCCGAAGGGCGAGTTCGGCGCGCCGCTCGCCGGGAGCCTGCTCGCGTGGATCGACAAGGACCTCGGCAACGGCCAGAGCCGCGAGGAGTGGAAGGCGCAGGCCGAGGGCAACAAGATCCTCGGCCGCGCCGCGAACCCGATCCCGATGGACGGGGTGTGCGTGCGGATCGGCGCGATGCGCTGTCACAGCCAGGCGGTCACGATCAAGCTCACGCGCGACGTGCCGCTCGACGAGATCCATGCGCTGCTCGCCGCAGCGAACCCCTGGGTGCGGGTCGTACCCAACGAGCGTGACGCGAGCCTGCGCGAGCTCTCGCCGGCGGCGGTGACGGGCTCGATGCACGTGCCCGTCGGGCGGCTGCGCAAGCTGGCGATGGGGCCGCAGTACCTGGCCGCATTCACCGTCGGCGACCAGCTTCTGTGGGGCGCGGCGGAACCGTTGCGGCGTATGCTTGAGATCCTTCGTGAGCACGCGGAACCCCGCTCGCGTGGCCCGGCGCGGACGCGGGCGACCGCCTGATCGCGGTTCGTTTGGAGGCCTGGGTTTTCGTGCAGTATTTGGAGTCGGCACGGTCCGCGGTGGGGCGCGAAATGACTGCGCAATAGTTGGCTTGGAAGCGATTTTGAGGAGGTGGATTAGCTTGCATGGCTAAACCCCTGATGCTATGTTAGTTACCTCGATCGAAGTCCCCGAGGGGGGCACGGTGGGAAACCGAACGACTACAACGAGACTGCTGGCCCTTCTGACGCTCGCGTTGCTGCCGTTGGACGTGCTGGCGGCCGGTCTGGGGCGGCTCGCCGTTTTGTCCGGCCTGGGTCAGCCGCTGCGCGCCGAGATCGAGGTCGTGTCCCTGCAGCGGGGCGAAGCCGAGTCGCTGAGCGCGAGGATCGCGACGCCCGACGCGTTCCGGGAAGCGGGTGTCGAGTATGGAGCGGCCGTACCGCGTGTCCGCACCGTGCTCGAGCGCCGGCCCAACGACCGGTACGTGATCGTCCTCTCGACCCCGCAGCCGGTCGAAGAACCGTTCCTCGATCTGCTCGTGGAATTGAACTGGGCCTCGGGTCGGCTCGTGCGGCAGTACACGTTCCTGCTCGATCCCGTGGACTACCGGGGGCCCCAGCCGATCGCCGCCGCACCGTCGCGGCCTGCGACGACCGAGGTGCGGCCGGTCGAAGCGCCACGGCCCCCGGAAGTCAGCGCGGCCGCACCGGCCGCACCCGCTGTTGCGCCGCCTGCGGCGTCCGCAGAGCCGGCGCCGTCGGCGCCTGTGGCGCCACCACCCGCCGAGACGCCAGCCGCGCAAACGCCAGCCACACCGGCACCGGCACCGGCACCGGCTGCGCCAGCGTCGGCGGCGCAAGCACCGGCCGATGCGCCCAAGCTGGCGAGCGAGCCCGTCGCCACCTATGAAGTGCAGAAGGGCGACACGCTGAGCAAGGTCGCGTTGCAGTACAAACCCGAGGGCGTCACGCTGCAGCAGATGCTCGTGGCCCTTTATCGCGCGAACGAGGACGCGTTCATCCAGAAGAACATGAACCTCGTCCGCGCGGGGCGCGTGCTCACGATCCCGGACCGCGAGGCCGTCGAAGCCGTCGCCCCCGCCGATGCCGGGAAGCTCTTCGTCGCGCAATGGCAGGACTTCAACGAATACCGCGCCAAGCTCGGCGGGGCAATCGCGGCGGCGCCGGCCCAGACCGAGGCGCCGCAGCAGCGCGCGGCCGGCCGGATCACCGAGCCGCCCGAGGCGACGGCAGCCGCGCCGAAGGCCGCACCGCGCGACGAGCTGCGGGTCTCGAAGGCGGACGATGCGGCGAAGAGCGCGAAAGCCGCCGCCGCGGCCCGGGCGGACGATCTCGCGGCGCGCGAGCGCGCGCTCCAGGAAGCGAGCTCGCGCGTCGGCGACCTGGAGCGAAACGTCAAGGATCTCCAAGGTCTCGTCGAACTGAAGAACAAGCAGCTTGCCGACTTGCAGAAGCAGGCGGAGGCGGTGAAGGGTGCAGCGGCGAAGGCCACCGACGCTGAAGCCGCGAAGGCGGCGGCGGCGAAGGCCACCGCAGCGGCGAAGGCCACCGACGCTGAAGCCGCGAAGGCGGCGGCGGCGAAAGTCGCCGAGGCGGAGGCCGCGAAGGCTGCAGCGGCGAAGGCCACCGCGGCGGAGGCCGCGAAAGCCGCCGCAGCGGCGGCTGCCAAGGCGCCCGAGCCGGCGAAGGCCGTCGAGGTCGCGAAGGCGCCCGAGGCGCCCAAGGCCGCCGAGCCGGCACCGACCGCGCCCGCAAAGGCGCCCGAAGCGCCGAAAGCCGAGGCGCCCAAAGCCCCCGCGCCGCCCAAGGCTGCGGCGGCACCGAAGAAGCCCGCGCCGCCCCCGCCTCCCGAGCCGAGTCTCGTCGAAGCGATCCTGGACGAGCCGCTCTACCTCGCCGGCGGAGGGGGCGGGATCCTCGCCCTCCTGATCGGGGGGTATCTGTGGCGAAAAAAGCGCAGCGCCAAGCTGGAAAATAGCCTGCTTGGCGTGACGACCACCGATTCGAGCTCGGTCTTCGGCAGCACTGGCGGGCGCAGCATCGACACGGGTGGCAGCTCGCTCCAGACCGACTTCAGCCAGAGCGGGATCGGCGCGATCGACACCGACGAGGTCGATCCGGTCGCGGAAGCGGACGTGTACATGGCCTACGGCCGCGACGCCCAGGCCGAGGAGATCCTCAAGGAAGCGCTGCTGAAGGACCCCAACCGCCAGACGGTGCGCGTGAAGCTCCTCGAGATCTACGCGGCGCGCAAGGACCTGAAGGCGTTCGAGACCACGGCCGGAGAGATCTACGCCGCGAGCGGCGGTCAGGGGCCCGAGTGGCAGAAGGCGATCGAGCTCGGGCTCTCGATCGACCCGAGCAATCCGATGTACGGCGGGGGCGGCGGCCGGCGGGAGGCTGGTGGCCGCCCGCCCGAGCGCGACACCGTGGTGCTCCCGGCCGCCGGTGGCGCAGCGGCCGCGATGGCGAGCGACCTCGCGTTCGACCTGGCCGGTAGCAAGGCACCGCCGTCGATCGACTTCGATCTGGGTGGCGGGGGCCGGGGTGCCGCCGCGGCAGTGCCCGACCTCGCGCTCGACGTGGCGAGCCAGGCGCCGGCGGATCTCGGCTTCGACCTCAACCTCGGTGGCGACTCGCAGAAGCCCGCCGTCGAGGAGGCGAGCGATTTCTCCCCGAGCGGCACGTTCATCATGGACGCGGCCACGAAGAAAGCGGTCAGCGACATGGTCGAGGCGCAGGGCGCGCCCGGGTCACTCGAGATCGATTTCGAGCTGCCGGGGACGAAGGGCGGCGCGACGCCCGGGGAGCAGACCGCCAGGATGCAGGCCGCACAGCCGGCCAACGTCACCGAGATCGACTTCAAGCTCGGTGAGCCGACCAAGCCGGCCGCGGCCGCAATGGATCTCGGCGGGATCAGTTTCGATCTCGGCAAGGGCGGCGGCGAGGGTGCGCCGGTCGACGCCCGCTGGCAGGAGGTGGCCACCAAGCTCGACCTCGCCAAGGCGTACGAGGAGATGGGGGACAAGGATGGTGCGCGCGAGCTGCTGAACGAGGTCCTGAAGGAGGGCGACGCGGCCCAGCAGCAGCAGGCGAAGCAGATGCTCGCGGCAATCAGGTAGACGACTGCTTCGCAGACTGTCCCCGAAGGCCGCATCCGCGGCCTTCGTCCGTTCTGGATGAAACCGAATTGAGAATCGCGATCGGGGTCGCTTACGACGGGCGGACCTGCGCCGGCTGGCAGTCGCAGCCCGGCGGTAACACGATCCAGGACCGCCTCGAAGCCGCGCTCGCGGCGATCGCGAACGCGCCAGTGCGCGCCGCGGCGGCGGGACGGACCGACGCCGGCGTGCACGCGACCGGGCAGGTCGCCCACTTCGACACCGAGGCGGAGCGACCGGAGACCGCCTGGGTCCGCGGCGTCAACGCGCAGCTCCCGGAGGCGATCGCGGTGCAATGGGCCCGAGCGGTCGAGCCCGACTTCCATGCGCGCTACTCGGCGACGAGCCGCAGCTATGCCTACGTCCTGTACAACCATCCGGTCCGCCCGTCGGTCTTCGGCGGCCGGACCGGATGGTTCCACTTGCCGCTCGACGTCGACCGGATGCGCGCGGCCGCCGACGCGCTGGTCGGCGAGCACGACTTCAGCGCGTTCCGTTCCGCGGAGTGCCAGGCGAAGAGTCCGGTGCGCGTGCTCATGCGCGTGGCGGTCGAACGGCAGGGCGAGTACGTCGTCTTCAAGTTCACCGCCAACGCGTTCCTGCATCACATGGTGCGGAACCTCGTCGGCTGCCTCGTCCAGACCGGGAAAGGCGCCCATCCGCCCGAGTGGGTCGCGGAAGTGCTCGGCGGTCGCGACCGCCGGCTCGCGGCGCCGACCTTCGGACCCGAAGGACTCTACCTCACGCGTGTGACGTACCCGGAACGCTGGAACCTGCCGCGGTTCGCGCCTATGCTCCCGCTCTTCTCCGAGCCGCACCCGGATTGCGCATGAGGACGAGAGTCAAGATCTGCGGCATCACGTCGGTCGCCGACGGTCTGGCCGCGGCGCGGGCTGGCGCCGACGCGATCGGGCTCATCTTCTATCCGCCGAGCCCACGCCTCGTCACGCTCGGGCGGGCGGCAGAAATCGCCGCCGGCCTGCCGCCCTTCGTCGCCCGCGTGGCGGTATTCGTGAACCCTTCTCCGGAGCACGTGGCCGAGGTGGTCGCCGCGTGCCGGCCGGGTCTCCTGCAGTTCCACGGCGAAGAGACCCCGATGTTCTGCCGGAGTTTCGGCATCCCGTACCTGCGGGCGGTGCGGGTGAGATCCGGGGTCGATTTGCTAGAATCCCTGGCTGCTTATGAGGATGCCGCGGGCTGGTTGCTCGACGCTTATCGTGACGACCTGTACGGCGGCACCGGCGAGGCCTTCGACTGGAACCTGATCCCGCAGCGCCTCGCCCGTCCGGTGATCCTTTCGGGGGGGCTCGATGCCGAGAACGTGGGTGAGGCGGTCCGCCGCGTGCGGCCGTGGGCGGTCGACGTCTCGAGCGGGGTCGAGTCGGCGAAGGGTATGAAGGACGGGCGGCTGATCGCCGCGTTCATCGCTGGAGTCCGCAATGCAGATGCATGATCTTCCGGACAGTCGCGGGCACTTCGGGCCCTACGGCGGCGTCTTCGTCGCCGAGACGCTCGTTCACGCGCTCGACGAGTTGCGCGCCGCCTACGAGCGCCACCGCAAGGATCCCGAGTTCGTCGCCGAGCTCCGCTACGACCTGAAGCATTACGTCGGCCGCCCGAGCCCGGTATACCACGCCAAGCGCTGGTCGCAGCTGCTCGGCGGCGCGCAGGTGTTCCTCAAGCGCGAGGACCTGAACCACACCGGCGCGCACAAGATCAACAACACCGTCGGCCAGGCGCTGCTCGCGCGGCGCATGGGCAAACCGCGCGTGATCGCCGAGACCGGCGCCGGGATGCACGGCGTCGCGGCTGCCACCGTCGCCGCGCGTTACGACATGGAATGCGTGGTGTACATGGGGGCGGAGGACGTCAAGCGTCAGGCGGCGAACGTCTACCGGATGAAGGCCCTCGGCGCCACCGTCGTGCCGGTCGAGTCGGGCTCGAAAACGCTCAAGGATGCGCTGAACGAGGCGATGCGCGACTGGGTGACGAACGTCCACAACACGTTCTACATCATCGGCACCGTCGCCGGTCCGCATCCGTACCCGATGATGGTGCGCGACTTCCAGCGCGTGATCGGACGCGAGTGCCTCGAGCAGATGCCCGAGGTCGCCGGCCGCCAGCCCGATGCCGTCATCGCGTGCGTCGGCGGCGGGTCCAACGCGATCGGCATCTTCTACGACTACATTCCGCATGCGAACGTGCGCCTGATCGGCGTCGAGGCGGGCGGCTGCGGCCTCGCGACCGGCAAGCACGCGGCCTCGCTCAACGCCGGGAAGCCGGGCGTGCTCCACGGCAACCGCACCTACCTGCTGCAGGACGAGCACGGCCAGATCATCGAGACGCACTCGATCTCGGCCGGGCTCGATTACCCGGGCGTCGGGCCCGAGCACGCGTGGCTGAAGGACTCGGGGCGCGCCGAGTACGTCACGATCGACGACGACGAGGCGCTGAAGGCGTTCCATGACTGCTGCCACTACGAGGGGATCATCCCCGCGCTCGAGTCGTGCCACGCGCTCGCCTACGCGGCCAAGATCGCGCCGACCATGGCGCGTGACCGGATCCTGCTGGTGAACCTGTCCGGGCGCGGCGACAAGGACATGCACACCGTCGCCGAGAGATCGGGAATCAAGCTCTAGCTAGGCCGATGTCCCGCATCTCGACCATCTTCGAGCACCTCGCGCGCGCCCGGCGCAAGGCCCTCATCCCGTTCATTACCGCGGGCGATCCGTCGCCGCCGGCGACGGTGCCGCTCATGCACGCGCTCGTGAAGGCCGGGGCCGATGTCATCGAGCTCGGCGTGCCGTTCTCCGACCCGATGGCCGACGGGCCGGTGATCCAGCGCTCGAGCGAGCGCGCCCTGAGGCACGGAATCAGCCTGGAGACGGTGCTTGGCTACGCCACGGAGTTCCGGAAGCGCGACGACGCGACCGGCATCGTGCTCTTCGGCTATGCGAATCCGATCGAGGCGATGGGCGTCGAGCGGTTCGTCGAGCGCTCGCGCGCGGCGGGAGTCGACGGCGTTTTGGTCGTGGACTACCCGCCGGAGGAGTGCGGCCCGTTCGCGGAGTTGGTGAAGAAGAATGGAATGGATCTCATTTTCCTTCTCGCCCCCACCTCCACCGAATCGCGCATCGAGCGGATTGTCGGCCTGGCGAGCGGCTACATCTACTACGTCTCCCTGCGCGGGGTCACCGGCGCGTCGCACCTCGACGTTGCCGACGTCGCGGCCAGGCTCGCCGCGATCCGCCGCAAGACCTCGCTTCCGGTCGGCGTCGGTTTCGGGATTCGCGACGGCGAGACCGCGCGCGCGGTCGGTGCGGTGGCCGACGCGGTGGTGATCGGCAGCCGTCTGATTCAGGAGATGGAGGAAGCGCCGCCCGGCGCAGCGATCGAGCGCGCGGGCGCGTTCCTCGCCGGGATCCGTCGGGCGCTCGACGGCGCGGCGCAGGTTGCGGCGAGGGTAGTCCAATGAGCCCGCCGGGCCGCCCCAAGGGCGAATCCCGAGCGCGTAGCGCGAGGGCAGTCGAATGAGCTGGCTCCAGAAGCTGCTGCCGCCGAAGATCCAGCGCACGGGCGCGGTGCGGCGCACGGTGCCGGAGGGCCTGTGGACGAAGTGCGAGGCCTGCGATGCGGTGCTCTACACGACCGACCTCGAGAAGAACGCGAACGTCTGCCCGAAGTGCGGATATCACAATCGGCTCGGCGCGCGGGCCCGGCTCGATCTGTTCCTCGATCCGGAGGGCCGCTACGAGATCGGCGCCGAAGTGCTGCCGGTGGACACGCTGAAGTTCAAGGACTCTCGCAAGTACGCCGAGCGTCTCGAGGAGGCCGAGAAGGAGACCGGCGAGACCGACGCGCTCGTCGTGCTGCAGGGGTCGGTCAAGAACGTGCCGCTCGTGGCCGCCGCGTTCGAGTTCGCCTTCATGGGCGGCTCGATGGGCTCGGTGGTCGGCGAGCGGTTCGTGCGCGGCGTCCGCGCCTGTCTCGACCAGAACCTGCCGCTCGTGTGCTTCACGGCGACCGGGGGCGCACGCATGCAGGAGGGCCTCCTCTCGCTCTTGCAGATGGCGAAGACGACCGCGGCGCTCACCCAGCTCGCGGCGCGCCGCCTGCCGTTCATCTCGGTGCTCACCGATCCGACGATGGGCGGGGTCTCGGCGAGCTTCGCGATGCTCGGGGACGTCGTGATCGCCGAGCCGAAGGCGCTCATCGGGTTCGCGGGCCCCCGCGTCATCGAGCAGACGGTGCGGGAGAAGCTGCCCGAGGGCTTCCAGCGCGCCGAGTTCCTGCTCGAGAAGGGCGCGATCGACCTCATCGTCGACCGCCGCAGCCTGCGCGATCAGATCGCCTCGCTCATCACCCTGTTGATGCGACTGCCGCCGGCGGCCTAGGAACGCACCGGTTCTCCGCGTCGGCTGATGGACCTCGCCGGCTGGCTCGCGTACATCGAGCGGCAGCACCCGCAGGCGATCGCGCTCGGGCTCGACCGGGTGCGGGCGGTGCTCGACCGGCTCGCGACCCCGAAGCCCTGCCCGATCCTCACCGTGGGCGGCACCAACGGCAAGGGATCGACCTGCGCCGTGATCGAGTCGATCCTGCTCGCCGCCGGCTACCGCGTGGGCTGCTACACCTCGCCGCATCTCCTGCGCTACAACGAGCGGGTGCGGGTGAACGGCCGCGAGGCCGACGACGCCGCGCTCGCTGCGGCGTTCCAGGAGATCGACGCCGCCCGTGGCGGCACCGCGTTGACGTACTTCGAGTTCGGCACGCTCGCGGCATGGCTTATCTTCGCGCGCGCGAAACCCGACGCGCTGGTGCTCGAGATCGGACTCGGCGGCCGGCTCGATGCGGTGAACGCGTTCGAGCCCGACTGCGCGGTCCTCACCAGCGTCGCGCTCGATCACCACGAGTACCTCGGCGATACGCGCGAGACGATCGGCTGGGAGAAGGCGCATATCTTCCGGCCCGCAACGCCCGCCGTTGTCGGTGATCCGACCCCGCCGCAGACCGTGCTCGACCACGCGCGCGAGATCGGGGCGAGCCTCCAGCTGATTGGCCGGGATTTCGGCTACCACGCCGAGCCTCGACAGTGGCGGTACTTCGGACCCGGCGGGGCGCGGTCGGGGCTCGCCTACCCCGCGCTGCGTGGGGCAAGACAGCTCGCGAACGCGGCCTGCGCCATCGCCGCGCTCGACAGCCTCCGCGAACGGCTGCCGTTGGGGGTGCAGGACATCCGCCGCGGGCTCGCCGCGATCGAACTCCCGGGGCGCTTCCAGGTCCTGCCCGGGCGCCCTACGGTCGTCCTGGACGTCGCTCACAACCCCGAGGCTGCGGCGGTGCTGGCGGAGAGCCTCGCCGGGATGGAGCGGTACCGGCGCACGCTCGCCGTCATCGGGATGCTGCGCGACAAGGACATCCCGGAAGTGTGCCGGGCATTGCGCGGCCGGATCGATCGCTGGTACGCCGCGACCCTCGACAACCCGCGCGGCGCCACCGCCGAGGAGGTCGAGCAGGGGATCGTCCGCAGCGGCGCCGGCGGCGAGGTCCGGCGCTTCGCGTCGCCTCGCGAAGCGCTCGCTGCGGCGCAGGAAGACGCCGGGGAAGGTGATAGAATCGTCGCGTTTGGTTCCTTCTACACCGTGGCGGAGGTGATGGCCGCGCGCGCCGCGACACCGCGGAGCCCAGATGCGAGGTAACGACGAGGCGCTCGAGCTGCGACGACGGGCGCGGCGGCGCCTCATCGGTGCGATCGCGGTAGTGCTGGCACTGGTGCTCATCCCGCCCTGGGTGATGGATCTCGAGCCCAAGCCGGTCGTCACCAACCTCACGGTCGAAATCCCCAAGCAGCAACCGGGCGGGCTGAAGCTTCCGACGGCGCCCGCGGGAGCGCCGGCGAAGGCGCCCGATGCCGCCGCTGCGTCTGGCGCGCGGACCGCGGCGAGCGAGGCAATCCCGCGACCCCCGGACGTCAAGCCCGAATCGGGCCTCCCGGGTGAGCGGCCGAATGCAGCGACGCCGGCGCCGAAAGCGGCGGCGGTGGCCCGGGCGGCGCCGAGCGATGCCGCCCACAAGGAGGCCGAAGCGAAGCGGGCCGAGGCCATCCTCAACGCCGATGCCTTCGTCGTGCCGCTGGGCGCGTTCGCCAACCGGGAGAACGTGAAGCAGCTGGAGGCGAAGCTCTCCAAGGCCGGCGTCAAGTACTTCACCGAGACCGTCAGCACAGCCGGTGGAGAGCAGACCCGGGTGCGGGCCGGACCCTTCCCGACCAAGGACGCGGCGGAGGGGGCCCGGGAGCGGCTCAAGACCCTGGGCCTGAGCCCGGGGGCGGTGGTCGAGCGGCAATGACCGGGTTCGACTACGGTGTGCTGGCCGTGCTCGGGCTCTCGGCGGTGATCGGCATCTGGCGCGGGCTCCTGCGCGAAGTGTTCGCGCTCGCCGCGTGGATCGCCGCGACCCTGGCCGCGATGCTTTTCGCCGGCGAGGTCGCGGCCATGCTGCCAGCGAGCTTCGCGACGCCGCTGGCGCGCGCGGTCATCGCCGTGATCGTGCTGTTCCTCGCCGTGCTGATGGCGGTCAGTCTCGGGGGGGTGTTCGCGTCGCGGCTCGCGCGGGCCGTGGGCTTGAGCTTTGCCGACCGGACGCTGGGCGCGGTCTTCGGAATTGCCCGCGGCGCCCTCATCTTGGTCGTGCTGGTGCTGGCGGCCGGGCTGACGGCGCTGCCGAAGGAGCCGTTCTGGCGCGAGGCGAAGCTCTCCGCGCCACTCGAGACGGCGGCGATCGCCGTGAAACCGTACCTGCCCCGGGCGGTGGCCGACCGAGTGCGATACGAGCGCTGACGGGGCGCGCGAAATGATGCGAGGAGCAAGGCGATGTGCGGGATCATCGGCATAGGCGCGAAGACCCCGGTCAACCAACTGCTCTACGACGGGTTGCTGCTCCTGCAGCACCGCGGGCAGGACGCCGCCGGCATCGTTACCGCCGAGGGCGCGAAGTTCCACATGTACAAGGGCCCCGGGTACGTGCGCGACGTGTTCCGGACGCGGGACATGCGCGCCCTCTCCGGCCACGTCGGCATCGCGCACTGCCGCTACCCGACGGCGGGTTCGGCGTTCGCGAGCGGCGAGGCGCAGCCGTTCTACGTGAACTCGCCGTTCGGCATCGTGCTCGCGCACAACGGCAACCTGACGAACGCCGGTCAGCTGAAGCTGGAGATGTTCCGGACCGACCTCCGGCACATCAACACCAACTCCGACTCGGAGGTCCTGCTGAACGTGCTGGCGCACGAGCTCGAGCGCGCGGCGACCGGCCCGAAGGTCGATCCCGAGACGGTCTTCGCCGCCGTCGCGAACGTTCACCGCCGCTGCCGCGGGGCCTATGCGGTGGTCGCGATGATCGCCGGTTGCGGGCTGCTCGCGTTCCGCGATCCGTTCGGGATCCGGCCACTCGTGATCGGCAAGCGCGAGTCGAGCCGGGGAACCGAGTGGGCCATCGCTTCCGAGAGCGTGGCGCTCGACACTCCCGAGTTCAAGGTGGTGCGCGACGTCGCGCCCGGCGAGGCGATCCTGATCGACGAGGACTGCGCTTTCCACAGCCGCCAGTGCGCGGCCCGACCCGCGCTTTCGCCGTGCATCTTCGAGTACGTCTACCTCGCCCGGCCCGACTCCCTGATGGACGGGGTGTCGGTCTACGAGGCGCGGCTCCACATGGGCGAGCACCTGGCGGCGAAGATCGCGCGCCAGTACCGGCATCTCGACGTGGACGTCGTCATTCCGGTCCCTGACACGAGCCGCCCGGCCGCGCTGCAGCTCGCGACGCGGCTCGGGCTCACCTACCGTGAGGGCTTCGTCAAGAACCGCTACGTCGGCCGCACGTTCATCATGCCCGGACAGACGATCCGCAAGCGATCGGTGCACCAGAAGCTGAACGCGATCGCGCTCGAGTTCAAGGGAAAGAACGTGCTGATCGTCGACGATTCGATCGTGCGCGGGACGACCAGCCGCGAGATCGTCCAGATGGCGCGCGAGGCCGGGGCCAACAAGGTGTTCTTCGCCTCGTCGGCGCCGCCGGTGCGATTCCCCAACGTCTACGGCATCGACATGCCGACCCGGAGCGAGCTCATCGCGACCGGGCGCACCGACGACGAGATCGCCAGGCACATCGGCGCCGACGCCGTGATCTACCAGGATCTCGAGGCGCTCAAGGCCGCGGTGCGCGAGGCGAATCCACGGCTCGAGCGCTTCGAGGCCTCGTGCTTCGACGGCCACTACGTCACCGGCGACGTGACGAGCGAGTACCTCGCCGAAGTCGAGCAGCGGCGGGACGACAAGCGCCAGGAACGCCCCGACGAGATCGAGGCCGGCGAGGCCGATCTCAACCTCGCCTGAAGGGACGGCCGGTCCGCCGCCGCTCACCGGGGGCGCCGGGTCCCCGTTTGACAGCAGCGCCCTCGGCGGGTACCTTCACACCCAGCGCCGATTTGATGCACAGCTTGCGGGCGCCGCCGGCCGAGGGCCGGCGAACAAATCCGGCTAAAGCGTGGGCAACCCGCCTTGAGCTGCGCAAGCTAAGGCGGGTTTTCGTTTTCTCGGGCCTTGACCATGGACGACCATTTCGATCTGGACACCCGCGCGGTGCGCGCCGGGACCCATCGCAGCCAGTTCAACGAGCACTCCGAGGCGCTCTATCTCACCTCGAGCTTCGTCTTCGAGAACGCGGCGCAGGCCGCGGCGCGCTTCGCGAACGAGGAACCGGGCTACGTCTACTCGCGGTTCAGCAACCCGACGGTGACGAGCTTCCAGGAGCGGCTCGCCGCGCTCGAGGGCGCTGAAAGCTGCGTGGCGACTGCCTCCGGCATGTCGGCGATCCTCGCGACCGTGATGGGGCTGATGAAGGGGGGCGAGCACATCGTCTCGTCGCCGAGCATCTTCGGCGCGACCGTGCAGCTCTTCACCACCGTGCTCGCGAAGTTCGGGGTGGAAACCAGCTTCGTCGAGAGCGTCGACCCGCGCGCCTGGCAGCGGGTGGTGCGGCCGACGACGCGGCTGCTGTTCCTCGAGACGCCCTCCAACCCGATCACCGAGGTGGCGGACATTCCGGCGCTCGCCGCGGTCGCGAAGCGCGCCGGCGCGCTGCTCGCGGTCGACAACTGTTTCTGCACGCCCGCGCTGCAGCTGCCGCTTGCGCTGGGCGCCGACCTCGTGATCCATTCCGCGACCAAGTATCTCGATGGGCAGGGCCGGGTGCTCGGCGGCGCGGTTCTCGGCCGGCGCGAGCTCATCATGGATGGCGTGTTCGGGTTTCTGCGCACCGCGGGTCCGAGCCTCTCGCCGTTCAATGCCTGGGTGCTGTTGAAGGGGTTGGAGACGCTGCGCATCCGGATGGAGGCGCAGTCGACCGCCGCGTGGGAGCTCGCGCGCTGGCTGGAGGGGCACCCGCGGGTCGAGCGCGTGTACTACCCGTGGCTCGAGTCCCACCCGCAGCACGCGCTCGCGAAGCGCCAGCAGCGCAGCGGTGGCGCGATCGTGTCGTTCGACGTGCGGGGCGGCAAGGCGATGGCCTGGCGGATCGTCGACGCGACCCGGCTGATCTCGATCACCGCGAACCTCGGCGACACGAAGACGACGATCACGCATCCGGCCTCGACCACGCACGGACGCATCAGCGCGGAGGCCCGGAAGGCGGCGGGGATCGGGGACGGCCTTCTCCGGGTCGCCGTCGGCCTCGAGTCGGTGGCGGACGTGAAGGCCGATCTGGCGCGCGGGCTGGACGCTTAGCCCAGGGGTCAGCTCAGCGGTATCGCGGCGCAGCCCTGAGCGTCGCAGCGTAGATAGCTGCCGCGCTCGTACCAGTCCGCAAGGACCCAACGCTCGCACGCGCGCCCGTCGACCACGTGCACGTGCCTGGCCGGGCGATGGGTGTGGCCATGGATCAGGCGCGGATAGCCGTGCGCACGCAGCGCATTCTCGACGGCGCCCTCGTTCACGTCCATGATCGCCGGCGCCTTGATGCGCTTCTCCCCGGCGCTCACACGCTTCAATCCCCCGCCGATCGCCTCCCGGATGCCCCGCGGCAGCGCGAGGAAGGCACGGATCAGTCCCGGTCGTCGCACCCAGCTGCGGTAGCGCTGATACCTCACGTCGTCGGTGCAGAGCGTGTCGCCGTGCATGAGCAGCGTGCGCACGCCGAACAGCTCGCGCTCCACGGCGTCTGGAATGAGGGTCATCCCGGCTTGGGCGGCGGCCCTGGCGCTGACCAGGAAGTCCCGGTTGCCGTGCATGAGGAACACGTCGACGCCGCCGCCGGCGAGGTTGGCGAGGTGCGCGAAGAGATCGCGGTTGAACGACTCGTCGGCGTCGTCGTCGCCGATCCAGTGCTCGAGCAGATCGCCCAGGATGTAGAGCGCGGCAGCAGCGCGCGCCTCCTCGCGGAGGAACCGCAAGAAGCGCTCGACGATCGCCGGCCGCTCGGGCGAGAGGTGCAGATCCGAGACGAAGAGCACCGGCTGCACGCCGGCTCGCGCCGCGCTCAGCCGGCGACCTCCGTGCGCTCGATCACCACGTCCTCGAGCGGCACGTCCCCGTGCGCGCCGCGGCGTCCGGTCTTGACGCCCTTGATCCGGTCGACCACGTCCTGCCCCTCAACGACGCGGGCGAACACGCAGTAGCCCCACCCCTGGGGGGTGGGGACGGTATGGTCGAGAAAGCCGTTGTCGTTGACGTTGATGAAGAACTGGGCGGTCGCCGAGTGCGGGTCGGAGGTGCGCGCCATCGCGACCGTGTAGCGGGCGTTCTTGAGCCCGTTCGCGGCCTCATTCTTCACCGCCGTCTTGGTGGGCTTCTGCTTCATCCCCGGCTCGAAGCCTCCGCCCTGGATCATGAAGCCGTCGATCACGCGGTGGAAGACCGTGTTGGCGTAGTGCCCGCCCTCGACGTAGGCCAGGAAGTTCTTGACGGTCTCCGGCGCGCGCTGGGCGTCGAGCTCGAGGGTGATGGTGCCGAGATTGGTGTGCAGCTTGACCACGAGCGCCTCCGCTATCTCTTCGCCGCGACGATGGCCGCGGATTCGATGATCACCGGATCGCGCGGCACGTTCTGGTGCCCCCGGGCGTCCCCGGTCGGCAGCTTGGCGATCTTCTCGACCACGTCCATTCCCGAGACGACCTTGCCGAAGACCGCGTAGCCGTAGCCCTGCGCCGTGGCCCCGCGGAAGTTGAGAAAGTCGTTGTCCTTGAGGTTGATGAAGAACTGCGCGCTCGCCGAGTGCGGATCCGGCGTACGCGCCATGGCGACGGTGCCGTAGTCGTTCTTCAGACCGTTCGCGGCCTCGTTCTCGACCGAGGCGCGGGTCGGCTTCTGCTGCAGGTCCTTGTTGAAGCCGCCGCCCTGGATCATGAAGCCGGGGATGACGCGGTGGAAGCTCGTGCCGTTGTAATGGCCGTCCTTCACGTACTGCAGGAAGTTCGCCACCGTCTTCGGCGCCTTGTCCGGGTAGAGCTCGATGACGATCGCACCGTGGTTGGTCCGGAGCTCGACCCGAGGGTCGGCGGCGAGCGCGGCGTGCGCGGTGGCGAGCGCGAGTCCGAGCGCAATGAGCAGGCTACGCAAGACGGTCTCCCTTCGGGGTCTGGTAGGTGGTGTGGGTCAGTTCCGCCGCGGCGGTGGCGCGGAGGCGGCGTCCGCGGCCCGCGGCTTCGGCGAGACGTTCATGAGGTCGCGCGACAGCGCGAGCTTGACGTGCACGCCACGGTTGGCGGAGTCGAGCTTCGCCGCCTTCTCGTACGCCTGGCTCGCGAGCCGGGCGTAGACGTCGCCGAGGTTCTCATAGGCGGTGGCGTAGTCGGGCTTCACCCGGATCGCCGACTGGAGCATGTCGCGCGCCCGCTCGTACTCCCCGCGCGCCGCGTAGATGACCGCGAGGTTGTTGTACGGCTCCGCGAACTCGGGGTGGTCCTGGGTCAGCCCGAAGAACGCGTCAAGGGCCTCGTTGCTGCGGCCTTGCTCCGTGAGGATCACCCCCTTGAGGAACCGGCCGCGCGGATCCTTCGGGTTCTGTGCGAGGTGGCGGTCGACCGCCGCCGCGGCCGCGACCGTGTCGCCGCTGCGCAGCGCCGCGCGCACAGCCGCCAGCCCGTCGACCTGGGCGAGCGGCGCGCTGGACGCGACCACGCCGGCGAGGAAGACGAAGATGGGCGCGATGCGCATCGTGTGGGGTATACTCCAAGCGCTTGTTTGCACGGGATTCTAACAAGAAGGCCGCCCCGGTTGGGCGTCGCCCCCGACCGCGATCCGTCGACCCCCGTCTTCGCCGGTGCTGAAGATCTTCGACACGCTCAGCCGGGCCAAGCGCGAGTTCGTGCCGATCGAGCCCGGGCGAGTCCGGATGTACGTCTGCGGCATGACGGTCTACGACTATTGCCACGTCGGGCACGCGCGGGTGCTGGTCGTCTTCGACGTCGTGCAGCGGTGGCTGCGGGCGAGCGGTTACGACGTCACCTACGTCCGGAACATCACCGACATCGACGACAAGATCATCCGCCGCGCGGCCGAGGCGGGCGAGCCGGTCGGCAGCCTTACCGGTCGATTTATCCGCTCCATGGACGAGGACGCCGCGCGGCTCGGCGTGCAGAAGCCCGATCACGAGCCGCGCGCCACCCGGTACATCCCCCCCATGCTCGGAATGATCGGCGAGCTCGAGCGGCGAGGACTCGCCTATCGCACCGGGAGCGGGGACGTGAATTACGCGGTGCGCAAGTTTCCCGGCTACGGGAAGCTGTCGGGAAAGTCGCTGGACGAGCTGCGCGCGGGCGAGCGCGTGGAGGTCGATCCCGACAAGCACGACCCGCTCGACTTCGTCCTGTGGAAGCGGTCGAAGGAAGGCGAGCCGTCCTGGCCATCGCCGTTCGGGGCCGGCCGGCCCGGGTGGCACATCGAGTGCTCGGCGATGAGCACGGCGCTGCTCGGAAAGCATTTCGACATTCACGGCGGGGGCGAGGACCTGCAGTTTCCCCACCACGAGAACGAGATCGCGCAGTCGGAGGGCGCGCACGGCGGCACCTTCGTGAACTACTGGATGCACAACGGCTTCGTGCGCGTCGACGAGGAGAAGATGTCCAAGTCGCTCGGCAACTTCTTCACCGTTCGCGTGGTGCTGGAGAAGTACGACGCCGAGGTGGTGCGCTTTTTCATCCTGCGGGCGCACTACCGCAGCCCGCTCAACTATTCCGACCAGCACCTCGAGGAGGCGAAGAGCGGGCTGGCGCGGCTCTACACGGCGCTCAAGGGCGTGGACAACGCGCCCGCGGCGATCGACTGGTCGGAGGGGCATGCGGTGCGCTTCCGCGCCGCGATGGACGACGACTTCAACACCCCGGAGGCGATCGCCGCCCTCTTCGATCTTGCGAGCGAGATCAACCGGACCGGTTCCGCCCCGCTCGCGGTCCTGCTCAAGGGGCTCGGTGGCGTCCTCGGGCTACTCGAGCGCCCTGCGCAAGTGTTTCTCAGGGGTGACCTGCCCGCGGGATGGACAGTCACGCGGATCGAATCGCTGATCGCGGCGCGCAACGCCGCGCGGAAGGCGAAGGACTTTGCCGAGGCCGACCGGATCCGGAAGGAACTGCTGGACGCAGGAATCGTGCTCGAGGATACGCCCCAGGGCACGACCTGGCGGCGCGGGTGAGGGGCGGGCTCCCGCCCCTCCCAGCGATTCGTTACTCTCGGAACGCGAGGTCGCGGCCGAGAATCGACAGGCTGACGAAGCTCGAGCCGTTGTGGTTCGTCGGCGAGAACGCGACGATGTAGCCGCCGACGTCGACGTTCACTCCGTCCAGGGCTCGCAAGAGCCCCTCACGGGTCGGCTGCGGCCCGGCGCGCCGGAGCCCGTCGACGAGCACTTTGGCGGCGATGTAGGACTCCAGCGAGGAGTACGAGAACTCCTTCTTGCCGAACGCCGCCTCCATCGCCGCCTGGTACTCCCTCACGACCGGCACCGCGCGACGCAGGTAGGACGGCGTGACCTGGGACATGGCCACGCCCAGCCCGTCGCCGCCCAGCGAGTTGGCGAGCGCGGTCGACCCGGCGAACGACGTGCTGACGAACTGTGCGCCAACGCCATGCTTCTTCATCAGCTTGATGAAGTCCGCGGAGGTCTTGTAGAGCGTCGTGAGGATGACGACATCGGGACCGGCCTTCGCGACCGCCGCCACTTCCTTGGCGAAGTCGGTCTGCTTGCGGGTGACCTTCGCGACGGCGACGGGGCTCAGGTTGCGCGACTTCAGCGCCCGGTCGACGGCGTTGAAGTTCTCGTTGCCGATCACGTCGTCGTAGTGGAGCACCGCGAACTTCTTGATGCCGAAGGTCGTGTAGTGCTCGACGATCTTCTCCAGCTCGTCGGCGTAGCTCGCGCGGTGGTTGTAGACGTAGCGGTTGAACTTCCGCATCGGATCGGCACCGGTGAACGGCGCGAAGAACGTGATCTTCGCCGCCTCGACGTGCGGCAGCGCCGGGCGGCTGAGCGTCGCGCTCGCGTACCCGAACAGGGCGATCGGGTTGTTCTGCTCGAGGAGCTGCCTGGTGTTCGCCTCCGCCCGTTTGGTGTCGTTCGCGTCGTCGAGCGTGACGAGCTCGATCTTGCGGCCGTTGATGCCGCCCGCGTCGTTGACCTTCTTGAAGTACGCGAGCGCGCCCTGTCGGATGTCGGTGCCGAGCTCCTTGTTGCTTCCGGTGAGCGGCGTGGACTGCCCGATGACGATGGCGTTTTGGGCCAGCGCCGCGACTGGCACGGCGACGCCGGCCATGCACAGCGCCACGATCAGCGAACGGACGATTCTCATCGCTCCCCCGGTGTTGTTTAAGTGGATGATAACCGACGAAATATCGCCGATTGTAGAGGGAGTCGCCAGGGAATACTTCCGGCCGGCCCGGCGGGTGACGGCGGCGGCGGTACTACGTCACGTCCCGGCCGCTGACCGAACGGTGACGTCTCGGCCGCCCCGCGCGATCTCGAGCGACGCCGCCGGGAGACCCGCGCGCGCGCGCTCGACCATCGCGCTGAATCCAGCCTCGAGCTCGCGGACGCGCGCCGCCATGTCGAACAGCGGGGCTTCGCGGCGTGCCGCACGGAGGCGTTGGCGGACTGCGGCCAGCGCGCCAGCGTCCGTCGCCAGGTGGGCGGCCCGATCCACGTAGTCATCGAGATCCTTCGCGATCAGCTCCGGGAGGCCGAGCGCGGCGAGGGCGCTCGCCGACTGCCGACCGGCCAGGGTGGCCGTCGGGCAGCCGAGGACCGGGAGACCCTGCCAGAGCGCGTCGAGGCAGGTCGTCGCCGCGCTGAAGCCGGGCGTGTCGAGAAACAGGTCGGCGGCCGCGTGGCGCGCCAGGTGCTGGTCGTGCGGCAAGGCAGGTGCGCTCACGATCCGTTCGGGATCGATCCCGCGGCGCTCCGCCTCGCGTCTCAGGTTCCGACCGGCTTCCGGGCTCCGCGCGAGGACCCAGAGAACGCTGCCCGGGACGCGACGCAATAGCTCCATCCAGCGCGAGAAGATCTCCGGGCCGATCTTGAAAGCATTGTGAAAGCCGCAGAATACGAACCCCTGCGGCGGGAGCCCGACGGCGACGCGCGGCGGCGGGCTGTCGGTCAGCGGAGGACGGCCGTAGCACCAGAGGGAGTCCGGCAGGAACACCAACTGCTCGCTGAAATACTCTTCCGCGCCCGGCGGGACTGCGACGCGGTCGACGATCATGTAGTCGATGAACGGCGCGCTCGAGGTGCCGAGAAATCCGAGGTAGGCGACGTTGACCGGCGCGGGTCGCATCGCGAATAGCTCCGGTCGCGCGCCGGTCGTGTAGCCGGTGAGGTCCACCGCGACATCGATCCCATCGGCACGGACCTGCGCCGCGATCTCGGCCGCCGCGCGGCCCGATACATCGCGGAATGCATCGACATCCGACGCAATGCGGCGTCGTACCGGGCTGCCGTCGTCCGGAGTCAGCGCATACGCGAAGACCTCGAACCGATCCCGGTCGTGTCGGGCATAGACCTCCTCGGTGAGCCAGGCCACGGTGTGTGCACGGAAGTCGGCTGAGACGTACCCGATGCGGATCCGGCTCGTGGCCCGGCAATCGACGGGCGGCAGGGGCTTTGCCGAGCGCACGATGCGAGCGGCGACCTGCGCGGCGAGTTTTGCCTGCCGCCGCTGGTCCATGCCCAGCGCGACCGCCCGCCAGGCGAGCGGCAACGCGTCGAGCGGATGCGAGTCGCTCGCGTCAATCCAGGCCGCGAAGCGCTGCAGGTACCGGTCGCGGTCGGCCCAGTCGCACGTGTCCAGCGCCTCGAATCCGCGCACGAGGTACACCTCGCGTGCGTCGATCGGGCGGGCCTGGTCGCGTTCCGGATAGACGCGCGCCTCCAGCGCCTGCGTGCGTGCCGGATCCAGCCGCCGCGCATGCTCGAAAGTCGCCTCCGCCTCTTCGATCCGGCCCGCGGCCGCAAGCGCGAGGCCGCGATCGAACGTTGCGCCGATGTGTCGCGGGTCGAGGCGAAGGGCCCGGTTGCAGTGCTCGATCGCCTCGCCGTAGCGCGACAGCGCGAGGCAGATCTCGGCCAGGTTGAAGTGGGAATCCGCCAGTGCGGGGTACAGCTCGGCCGCGCGGCGATTGTTCTCGTAGGCCTCGGGGAGGCGACCGAGGCGCGTGAGCGCGAGACCGCGGTTCAGCAGCGCGGGGCGGTAGTCACCGGCCAGCGAAAGCGCGGCGTCGTAGCACGCCAGCGCGCGATCGAGCTCGCCTCTCGCCTCGTGGATCAGGCCGAGATTGAAGCGGAGCTGGGCGTCGGCGGGAGCGCTCGCGACGAGGTGCATACAACGCGCCAGGGCCTCGTCGGTTCGGCCAAGCTGCGACAGCACGGCGACGGCGCCCTGCGCGGCCTGGTGGTTCGCCGGGTCGAGCTCGCAGGCCCGATTGAAAGCCCGCAGCGCCTCGTCGAGGCGATCGAGCGCGTGACAGCACGCGCCACGGAGGAAATGCGCTTCGTCGGAGTCGGGACGTGCAGCGCAAGCCCCGTCGAGCTTCGCGGCCGCGGCGGCGAGATCGCCGCGCTGGAGGAGCGCACGAGCTTCGTCGAGGAACGAGTCTGCGCCGGGCAAGCGCGAGCTCGGAGCGCGGGGATCAGCGCTGGAACGCGGCGGCGCCGACGATGTTTGTCGCGCTGACGTTCTGGAAGTTGTATGCGAACCCGGCGTGGGTCGCCCCTGCGCCCATGAACTGGCCGTTCACCTGCGCGGAGCAGGTGGTGGGACATGCCGTACCAGTCACTCCTGCTCCGCCGGAGAAGGGCGCGTAGGAACCCCCGGTCAGAACTGGGATCGCCGCGCTGGTCATGCTGTACGCGTTGCCGGCCAGGTTGAAGTTGAAACTGCTGATGGCGACCGTCGGCGAAGGACCGAAAGTGCCGACCAGTTGTCCACTCGTGACCGTGCCGACGTTGCCCAAGCTGTCGACCGGCGCGGTCGCGCCGACGAGGTTGAACGTGAATGTGCCGCTCATCGAGGTGATGTCGGCGATCGGGCTCGGCAGGCCGGTCACGTACGCGAGCGTCTGAAAGCCCGACCAGGGCGTTCCACCCAGCGTTGCGCTGCCCACCCAACGGCCCCACGTGACGACGCCGCCCGATGAGCCCCCGTCGACGTGCGTTCCGGTCAATGCCCTTGGGACGCCGGCCCCGTCCGTGAACGCCGTCATCGACGCGTCGCCGGCGAGCGTGACGTCCCCGGGGTTGGCGTGGAACTTGGTGGAGGCTCCGGCGCCGCTGAGAAGCGTGGCATACGCGACCTCGCAGCCCGCGGGCGTGCCGCAATCGACCGGACCGAAGAGCGATGCCGGCAGGCCGGCGCTCGTTACGTTGTCGCCGGCAACCAGCACGTTCGCCTCGCCCGTCACGAACGGCGGCGCGGAATTCGGTGCCGATGTCGGCATCGCCGTCAGGGCATCGGACTCCGTCGGCCACGTCGGCGTCGCCAGCACCCCCTGGGGTGGAGGGAGCACGGGGCCTTCGGCCGACTCGGACGGCGGAATCGCCTGGTTCGGACCGGCCTTCGCCGCTTTCCCCGCAGGCACGTCCACCGAACCCGCCTGGTTCCCGAGCGACCAAACGCCGCTGTTGCCCGTGACGAGCGTGGTGCCGTCGGGCAGGATCTGAATCAGGCCGCCGGTGCCGCGGATGCCGATCGTCGCCGTAGGCGTCTGGATCTGATAGGCGCTGCGATTGACCCGCCCGATCGCCCCGGTGACGGTCCGCAACGCCCCGCGCACGAGGCCGAAGATTCCCTTCTCCGTGCCGTCGGTCTTGCCGTCGAAGCGGTACTCGCGAATGCTGAAGTCGCTGTTCGGTTGCACCGAGACGTAGGCGCCATCCGTGAAGCGGAGCTGCGCGCGGCCGTCGGCCGTGACGATGCGGTCGCCGGACTGCAGCTCGAGGCCCTTCGCCACCGGGCGACTGCGGCCGTCGGCGCCCGTGACCGTGACGCCGCCGATCGCAAAGTCCACCCGGGCTGCCGGCGCCGCGACGGCGGTTCCGGTCGCGGCGAGCGACGCCGAGACGAGCCATGCGAGCTTCCGAAGCCGAAACGGTACGCGGACTGCCATGTCATCTCCCTGCCGGCCGCAAGCCGGCGCCGGCGAACGGCTCAGATTATGCCGTCAACATCCGGCGCCCGGGGCGCACCGCGGCGGCGGAAGTCGGTCTACCGCGGCACCGTTCACGGAATCCCCCGCGCGCCGGGGACGGGGCCGGCCGGGCGCCGGCGGGCGGTCAAAAGTCACGTCGGACCGAAACGGACCCGATGGTACGGTTGTACGAATTCAGCTCGATGTTCGAATAGTTGTTCGTGTACGCGACCTGCGGGGTGAGGGTCCAGCTGGGCGCCACGAGGTAGGCAAGGCCCAGGCGCGCGTCCGTCTGGTCGTCGCGCCGCTTGACCAGGAACAGCGGTTCCACCCCGTCATAGGACCGGTGCTCGTAGCTCGCGGAAGCGAAGAGCAGCGCGCGATCGGAGAGCGAGAGCTGGCCGCCCAGGCGGAGGCCCACCGGCGTGAAGCTGAGCCAGGGGAAGCTGCCGTCGAGGACCTTCTCTTGGCCCCCGTACGCGGAGATGAAGAACACCGGCGAGTACGGCAGCGCTAACGCTTGCGAGTAGCCGACGCCGCCGATGTACCGGTTCGCGTCGCGGGGACTCTGGTCGGGGTACGTAAGCCTCGCATACTGCCCGAAGACCGTGAACTGCTGGCTCGGGCTGAAGTTGTACAGCCACTGGACGGTCCCGCCGGCGGAATTGCGGTAAGTCTCGTAGTCTGCCCAGAAGCGCTGGAACTGCCCGATGGCGAGCACCTGGTTGTTGCCGCTTGCCCAGCGCACGCCGGCGCTGGCGTCGACCTGACCGGTGTCGAACCCGTCGACGTCGAAGTTGTACTTGCCGGCGTAGCTCGCGGCGCCGATGAGGTACCACTGGTCGGACAGCCCGTGGCTCAGCGAGACGCCCGTGCCGAGCCCGCCGAACCAGGACGACTCGCGCACCCCGAGCGGATTCAGGGTCGCGATCGTGCCGCCGAACGCCGGGATGGCGATCGCGCTCTTCCCGGTCGCGCTGTTGACGTTGGAGTCCCAGCCCCCGGTCAGCTCGATATAGGCGCGGACTTCGGTACGCTGCGGCTCGAGCGCGGAGAGGTAGCGATCGATCGTCTCGCGTGCCTCCGGCGGCAGGCTTTGGGTGCGCACCGACTCGAACTCGCGCCGTGCGGTCTGGCGCTCGCCGAGGACGAAGTAGGCCCGGGCGATCTCCGCCCGCGCCTGGAGAAAGTTGGGGTTGACCGCCAGGACGCGCTCGAGCGCGAACACGGCCTGCTGGGGATCCCCGGCATCGAGCGCGGCGACGCCCAGGAAGTAGTCGTACTCGATCTCGCCCGCCCGCTGCGACTGCAGCGGCAGGAGCAGCGCGTAGGCTGCCTTCGGATTCCGCTGCTCGAGCAGTTTCCTCGCTTGATCAATGACTTGATCGGCGACTGCCGAGGTCGCCACGCCGAGCCAGAGCAGGCCGACGAGCGCTCGCCGAGCCCTCAGGACAAACCGCATCCCCTCCCTCCGATCAAAGGGTTATCGGCGAATCTTAATATGAGGATTCAGGATTCTTCAATCGCCCGGCTGGGCGGGAACGGAAGTCTGTCCTCCCCCGGCACCGGGGGGTGGGAGGCCTGGGCCCGGATCGGCTACCCGGCAAAGAACTCGCGGACCTTCTCCACCCACGACTTGGCACGCGGGTTGTGGCGGTCGGCGTTCTTCTGGGTGATGGCGTCGAACTCCCGCAGCAGTTCCTTCTGGCGCTCGGTGAGGTTCACCGGCGTCTCGATGACCACGTGGCAGAAGAGGTCGCCGGGCGTCTGGCTGCGCACGCCCCTGATCCCCTTGCCGCGCAGGCGGAAGGTCTTGCCGCTCTGGGTCTCGGCCGGGACCCGGATCTTGGCGCTGCTGTCGAGCGTGGGGAGGTCGATCTCGCCGCCGAGCGCGGCGGTCGCGAAGCTGATCGGCATCTCGCAGTGCAGGTCGTCGTGGTTGCGCTGGAAGATCGGATGCGGCTTCAGACGAAGCTGGACGTACAGGTCGCCCGGAGGCCCGCTGTTCACCCCGGGCTCGCCCTCGCCGGCGAGCCGGATGCGATCCCCTTCGTCGACGCCCGCGGGAATCTTGACGGAAAGCGTCTTGTGAGTCTTCACGCGCCCTGCGCCGCTGCAGGCCGTGCAGGGCTCGGGGATGATCTTGCCCGTGCCGTGGCAGCGCGGACAGGTCTGCTGAAGCGAGAAGAAGCCCTGCTGCATCCGGACCTGGCCCTGGCCGGCGCAGGTCGGGCAAGTCTGCGGCTTCGTGCCGGGCTTGGCCCCCGAGCCCTGGCAGGTCGCGCAGTCCTCGAAGGTCGGGATCCGGATCTTCGTCTCGGTGCCGTGCGCGGCCTGCTCGAGGGTGATCTCGAGGTTGTAGCGGAGATCAGCGCCGCGGTAGACCGACGAGCGCGTCCGCCCCGCGCCGAAGATGTCGCTGAAGATGTCGCCGAACGCCTCGGCGAAGGTGCCGAAGCCCGCGCCGCCGGCGCCCGCCCCGACCGCCGACGCCGGATCGACGCCGGCGTGGCCGTAGCGATCGTAGGCCGCGCGCTTCTGCGGGTCGGCGAGCACCTCGTAGGCTTCCTTCGCCTCCTTGAAGTGCTCCTCGGCCTTCGGATTGTCCGGATTGCGGTCCGGATGCCACTTCATCGCGAGCTTGCGGTAGGCCTTCTTGAAGGCCTCCTCGTCGGCATCGCGATTGACGCCGAGCACCTCGTAGTAATCCCGCTTCGCCATCCTACGAACCCGCCCCCAGATAGCACGCGGCCGAGTTAAGCGGCGCGCCGTTCGCGCCGCTTGAACTCGGCCAGATATTCCGGCAGCGGACGACTTCGTCGCTCCGCTGCCGGAATATCACTTCTTGTCTTTGACTTCCGTGAACTCTGCGTCGACGACGTTCTCGTCGGCTTTCTTGCCGCCGCCCGACTGTTCGCGCTCGCGGGGCTCTCCCCCGGCGGCGGTGCCTTGCGCCTGCGCCTCGGCGTGCATCCGCTCGCCGAGCTTCTGCGCGGCCTTCGCCAGGGCCTCGGTCTTCGCCTCGATCCGCGCCTTGTCGTCGCCCTTGATCGCCTCCTCCAGTTCCTTCGCCGCGGCCTCGATCTTCGAGCGCTCGTCAGCCTGGACCTTGTCGCCGAGCTCGGCGAGCGACTTCTTCACGGAATGCGCGAGAGCGTCGGCCTGGTTGCGCGCGGTGACGAGCTCGAGCGTCTTCTTGTCCTCGGCCGCGTGGGCTGCGGCGTCCTTCACCATCCGCTGGATCTCCTCCTCGGAGAGCCCGGAGTTCGCCTTGATGGTGATCTTGTTCTCCTTCCCGGTCGCCTTGTCCTTGGCCGACACGTGCAGGATCCCGTTCGCGTCGATGTCGAACGTCACTTCGATCTGCGGCATGCCGCGCGGCGACGGCGGGATGCCCTCGAGGTTGAACTGGCCGAGGCTCTTGTTGCCGGCCGCCATGTCGCGCTCGCCCTGCATGACGTGGATCGTCACCGCCGACTGGTTGTCGTCCGCGGTCGAGAACACCTGCTGCGCCTTGGTCGGAATGGTGGTGTTCTTCTGGATGAGCTTGGTCATCACGCCGCCGAGCGTCTCGATGCCGAGCGAGAGCGGTGTGACGTCGAGCAGCAGCACGTCCTTCACTTCGCCTTGCAGCACGCCGGCCTGGATCCCGGCGCCGATCGCGACCGCCTCGTCGGGGTTCACGTCCTTGCGCGGCTCCTTGCCGAACAACTCCTTGACCGTGTCCTGAACCTTCGGCATCCGCGTCTGACCGCCGACGAGGATCACGTCGTCGATCTCCGTCACCTTCACGCCCGCGTCCTTGATCGCGATGCGGCAGGGCTCGATCGTCCTCTGGATGAGCTCGTCGACCAGGCTCTCGAACTTGGCGCGCGTGATCTTCATCGTCAGGTGCTTGGGCCCCGACGCGTCGGCGGTGACGTACGGCAGATTGATCTCGGTCTGCTGCGTCGAGGAGAGCTCGATCTTCGCTTTCTCGGCTGCCTCCTTGAGACGCTGCAGCGCGAGGACGTCCTTCGCCAGGTCGACGCCCTGGTCCTTCTTGAACTCGGCGATGATGTAGTCGATGAGCCGCTGGTCGAAGTCCTCGCCGCCCAGGAACGTGTCGCCGTTCGTGGCGAGCACCTCGAACTGCTTCTCGCCGTCGACGTCGGCGATCTCGATGATCGAGATGTCGAACGTGCCGCCGCCGAGGTCATAGACGGCGATCTTCATGTCCTTGCGGCCGGCCTTGTCGAGGCCGAAGGCGAGCGCGGCGGCGGTCGGCTCGTTGATGATCCGCTTCACCTCGAGGCCGGCGATGCGGCCGGCGTCCTTGGTGGCCTGACGCTGCGAGTCGTTGAAGTAGGCGGGCACCGTGATCACCGCCTCGTCGACCTGCTCCCCGAGGTAGTCCTCGGCGGTCTTCTTCATCTTGCGCAGGATCTGCGCCGAGACCTCCTGCGGCGCGATCTTCTTGCCGCGGACCTCGATCCAGGCGTCGTTGTTGTCGGCCTTGACGATCTTGTACGGCATCAAGGCGATGTCCTTCTGGACCTCCTTGTCCTCGAAGCGGCGGCCGATGAGCCGCTTCACCGCATAGATGGTGTTCTTGGGGTTGGTGACGGCCTGGCGCTTCGCCGGCGCGCCGACGAGCACTTCGCCGTCCTCCATGTACGCGACCACCGAGGGCGTGGTGCGCGAGCCCTCCGCGTTCTCGATGACCTTGGGCTTGCCGCCCTCCATGATGGCGACGCACGAGTTGGTCGTCCCGAGGTCAATACCGATGATCTTTCCCATGGCCGTTCCCTATGCTGTGGTGCGTTCCTGGTCGGGATGTGGGGCTAAGTCGCTGCGTCTTCAAGCGTCTTTCGGCTTCGCGACCGTCACCAGCGCCGGCCGGATCACCCGGTCGTTCAGGGCGTAGCCCTTCTGCAGGACGTTGATGACGGTGTTGGGCTCCTTGTCCGACGGCAGCATGCTGATCGCCTGGTGCCGGTGCGGATCGAACTTCTCTCCGACCGGGTTGATCTCGCGGATCGCCTGCCGCTCGAAGACGCCCTCGAGCTGGCGCAAGGTGAGCTCCACGCCACCGCGCAGGGCCTCGAAGGTGGCGTTCTCGGCCGCGAGCGCGGCCTCCAGGCTGTCCTTCACCGCGAGCAGCTCGGACGCGAACCGTTCGATGCCGAACTTGTGTGCCTTGGCGATATCTTCCTGCGCGCGCTTCCGGGTGTTCTCCGCCTCGGCCTTCGCCCGGAGCCAGGCGTCGTGGTGCTCGGCCGCCTTCAGCTCGGCCTCCCGGAGCAGCTCCTCGGGGCCCGGCGTCGCCTCGCGCCGCGCGGCCGCCTCCCCGGGGCCGGGCGCCGGCGCGGAGGATGCGGGTTCGGACGTGAGTTCTGGTCGCTCTCGCGGCATCGCGCGGTTTCCCAATGCGAACTGGGGGGTTATCGGGGCGCGCCAGGCGAATTCAAGGGGGTGCCCTAGTGCGTGGCCCCGAGCCGTTTGGCGCGCGCTGCGCTCGCCTTGCCCGCCGCCTCGGCGGCCGCGCGATCGTAACCCTCGGGGATCCAGCCAGTCAGGTGCTCGCGCGCGATCGCTGCGAGCGCCTCGATCCACCCCGGCCGGTCGTTGAGGCAGGGCAGCAGCCCGAAGGCCTTGCCGCCCGCCCCCACGAAGATCGACTTTCCTTCGATCCCGATCTCCTCGAGGGTCTCCAGGCAATCGGACACGAAGCCGGGGCAGATCACGTCGACGCGCCCGCCGAGGCGGCCGAGCTCCGCGAGCACGCCCGCCGTGTACGGCTTCAACCACTCTGCCCGACCGAACCGCGACTGGAAGCCGATCTGCCACGCCCCGTCCGCGAGCCCGAGCTCGTCGGCGAGGAGGCGCGCGGTCTTCTGGCATTCGCAGTGGTAGGGGTCGCCGCGGTCGAGCGTGTAGCGCGGCAGGCCGTGGAAGCTCATCACGAGCCGGTCCGGCCGGCCGTGAGCACGCCAGTGCTCCCGCACCAGCTCGCCCAGCGCGCGGACGTAGGCCGGATGGTCGTGGAAGTGCTTGACGGCCCGCACTTCGGGGACGTTGCGGAGCTGCGCGAGCGCGCCGAAGACCTGGTCGAACGCCGTCCCGGTCGTGCTCGCGGCGTATTGCGGGTAGAGCGGCAGCACCAGGATGCGCTCGCAACGCGCAGCTTTGAGCCTGGCGAGCACCGCGCCGATCGACGGCTCGCCGTAGCGCATCGCGTAGTCGACGACGAGCGGCGCCTTCAGCCGATCGCCGAGCAGCCCTTGCAGCAGCTTCGCCTGGCGTTCCGTGTAGACCCGCAGCGGCGAGCCCTCGGGCATCCAGATCGCCGCGTAGCGGGCGGCGGAGCGGCGCGGCCGGGTGTTGAGGATGACCCCGTGCAGGATCGGGTTCCAGATCGCGCGCGGGATCTCCACGACTCGGCGGTCGGACAGGAACTCGCGGAGGTAACGCCTGACCGCCGCCGGCGTCGGCGCCGCCGGCGTGCCCAGGTTGACGAGCAGGATCGCAGTCTTCGCGATCGCGCCGTGCTCGTGCCGCGGCTCGGGCAGGAAACCCATCGGGAATGAGAGGCTACCAGCAAGAAGCCGGACGCGGGCCCGCTTCGCGCCGCCCGCTAGTGCTGCGACAGCGCGCTCGAAAGCAGCTTGGCGGTGATGTCGACGATCGGGATCACGCGCTCGTAGGCCATGCGCGTCGGCCCGATCACGCCCACCGTCCCGACCACCTGTCCGTCGACCTCGTAGGGGGCAGTGACCACGCTGCACTCGTCGAGCGGCGCGATCCCCGACTCGCCGCCGATGAAGATCTGCACGCCGTGGGCGCGCTGGCTCCCCTCGAGCAGCTGCATCAGCAGGGTCTTCGTCTCGAAGAGGTCGAAGAGCCCGCGCAGGCGGGTCATGTTCGAGGCGAGGTCCGCCGAGCCGAGCAGGTTCCTCTCGCCCGAGATCACGTAGCTCTCGGCGCCCTCGGTCAACGCCTGGTTGCTCGCCTCCAGCGCGAGCTGCATCAGCGCCGTCATGTCCTCGCGCAGCTGCGTGAGCTCGTCGTGGATCCGGCGCCCGATCTCGTCGAAGGTGAGGCCGGCGTAGTGCTGGTTGAGGAAGTTCGCCGCCATCGTCAGCTCGGCGGACGTGAACGTCTTGTCGGTGGCGAGGATCCGGTTCTGCACGTCGCCGTCGGGCGTCACGATGATCAGCAGCAGCCGTTTCTCGGACAGGCCGAGGAACTCGATGTGCCGGAACGCCGGGCTCCGGCGGCGCGGGGCGACCACGATGCCC
This sequence comes from Burkholderiales bacterium, assembly GCA_035286595.1. Lineage (GTDB taxonomy): Bacteria > Pseudomonadota > Gammaproteobacteria > Burkholderiales > SG8-39 > DATEDA01. The sequence continues at coordinate 79,495 of DATEDA010000069.1, forward strand.
GCGAAGCGCGTGAGATCGGACAGCAGGTGCGAAGCCTGCGTGATCACCCGCTGCGGATGGTCGGGATGGAGGTTGCCCTCGAGCTGGCCGAGGTCGGCCCGGTCGAGCGGCTTGATCGTGAGCAGGGTGTCGACGAAGAACCGGTAGCCGCGCGGCGTGGGGACGCGGCCGGCCGACGTGTGCGGGCTCGCGATGAAGCCCATCTCCTCGAGATCGGCCATGACGTTGCGAACGGTGGCCGGGCTGAGGTCCAGGCCGGAGTAGCGCGACAGCGCGCGCGAGCCGACCGGCTCGCCGTCGGCGATGTAGCGCTCGATCAGCGTCTTGAGGAGGATCTGCGCGCGCTGGTCCAACATGGCGGCGATTCTAGCAATGTTTCCTTGGGCGGCCGCTGTCGGCGGCCGGACTCCTGTGATGTAATGGTGTCCATGACGCCCGCCTTCAAGACCGTCGCGCTGATCGGCCGGTACAAGAGCCGGGACGTCGCGGAGCCGCTGCGGGCGCTCGGCCGGCTGCTCGCCGACCGTGGCTGCGCCGTGCTGCTCGAGCAGGAGACGGCGGCGGAATCGGGCGTCGACGCGTTTTCGGTCGTCGACTTCGCCGGCATCGGGAAGCGGGCCGATCTCGCAGTAGTGCTCGGCGGAGACGGCACCATGCTCTCCGCGGCGCGGGCGCTCGCGTCCTCCGGCGTGCCGCTCGTCGGCATCAATCAGGGCCGGCTCGGGTTCATGACCGACATCGCGCTCGAGTCGATGACCGCCAAGATGGCGAGCATCCTCGCCGGGCAGTACGCGCTCGAGCCGCGGACCATGCTCGCCGCCGAGGTGTCGCGGGCCGAGCGTTCCGTCTTCGCGGCGACCGCGCTCAACGACGTCATCGTCACCAAGGGGGCGAGCGGACGGCTGATCGAGCTCGTGGTCCGGATCGACGGCCAGTTCGTCTACGACCTGCGCTCCGACGGCCTGATCGTCGCGACGCCGACGGGGTCGACCGCCTACGCGCTCTCGTCGAACGGGCCGATCCTCCAGCCCAACGTCCCCGCGTTCGCGCTCGTTCCGATCTCTCCGCACACGCTCTCGAACCGGCCGATCGCGGTGAGCGACGGGTGCACGGTCGAAGTCACGCTGAAGCGCGGCGCCGATGCGCGCCTGCAGTGCGACGGGCAGCCGCAGCTCGACCTCGTCGAAGGCGATCGCATCACGGCGCGACGCAGCCCGCACACGCTGCAGCTCGTGCACCCGCCGGGCTATGACTACTATGCGATGCTGCGCGAGAAGCTGCACTGGAGCGAAACCCCCCTCTGACGCACCGTGCTGCTTGCACTCTCGATCCGAGACTTTGCCGTCGTCGACCGGCTCGACCTCGAGTTCGAGCCCGGGTTCACCACCCTCACCGGCGAGACCGGCGCCGGCAAGTCGATCCTGATCGACGCCCTGGCGCTCGCGCTCGGCGAGCGCGCGGACGCGACGGTGGTGCGGGCCGGCTGCGAGCGCGCCGAGGTGACCGCCGAGTTCGCGGTCGAGCGTCTTCCCGAGGTGCAGCGTTGGCTCGCCGACCGGGCGCTCGACGGCGACGCCGGACGGCTCCTGCTCCGGCGCATCGTCGAGCGCGGCGGCCGCTCGCGGGCATTCATCAACGGCACGTCGGCCACCGTGCAGCAGCTCGGCGAGGCGAGCGACTGGCTCGTCGACATTCATGGTCAGCACGCCCACCAGTCGCTCGTCAGGCCCGCCGCGCAGCGCGAGCTGCTCGATGCCCACGCCGGCCTGGCGCCGCTCGCGGGCGAGGTCGCAACCGCCTTCCGCGAGTGGCAGCAGCTCGCGCGAGCGCGCGCCGAGAGCGAGACCAACACCGCCGCGCGAGCCGCCGAGCGGGATGCGCTCGCCTGGCAGGTCGACGAGCTCGCCAAGCTCGGGTTGAAGCCCGGCGAGTGGGACGCGGTGCAGGCCGAGCAGACGCGGCTC
>DATEDA010000070.1:0-4740 GCA_035286595.1 Burkholderiales bacterium
CGACTGGCGCGCGCAGGACGGCGCCGGCGCGCTGCTCGCCGACACGGTGCTCCACCACAGCAACGACCTCTTCTTCCGCGAGCGGCTGCCCTGGCGCCTGGGCCTCGTGCGGCTCGACGTCGGGGCGGCGGTCGTCGCGCATCTCCACGGCGACGTCCCGCCAGCGCCCGCGCGCGTGCGCGTCACCGCGCGCCTCGACCGCGCGGGCCAGGCCGTCCTCGTCGCACTCCCCGAGAAGGAAACCCCCCACATGGCCGACGATCGCCAGCTTCGCGAGTTCACCTGCGACCCGAAGTTCCGCAAGATCCTCGTCACCGACGGCAAGACCGCGGTCGGCCAGGCGCTCGTCAAGGCGTTCGCCGCGGCCGGCGCCGACCTGCTCTGGGTCGGCCACACCGAGCCGTGGAAGAAGTTCGCCGGGTTCGACGAGCTCGCCGCCCTCCCGCAGGTGACCCTGCTGCCGCTCGACGTCACCGACTCGAAGAGCGTGCGCGAGATCGCTGCCGAGATCGGGGGCAAGGTCGACATCCTGGTGAACACCGCCGAATACCACCGCACGTTCGGCATCGGCAACCGCCCAGGCGTCGAGACCGCGCGCGCCGAGATGGACGTGAACTACTTCGGGCTGCTCCGCCTCGCGCAGGAGTTCGGGCCGGCGATGCGCTCGCGCGGTAGCGACGGCCAGTCGAGCGCCGTGGCGTGGGTGAACCTGCTGTCGATCTACGCGCTCGCGAATTTCCCGCCGCACGGCACGTTCTCGGCGTCGAAAGCCGCGGCCCACTCCCTCGCGCAGTGCCTGCGCGCCGAGTTGCGGCCGGCCGGCGTGCGGGTGGTCAACGTTTTCCCGGGACCGATCGACGACGAGTGGAACCAGCTGCTGCTGCCGCCCAAGGTCGCGCCGGAGGCGTTGGCGCGCGCGATCGTGCAGGCGCTGCGCGACGGCGTCGAGGACGTCTATCCCGGCGACGTGGCGCAGGAGTGGCTCGAGCGGTGGCGCGAGAATCCCAAGGCCCTCGAGCGGGAGCTTTCCGCATGAGCACGGCGACCCTCACCAAGCTCGTGTCCGACCTCGCGGCGGGGCGGGTCCGGATCGTCGACCTCACGCAGACGCTCTCGCCCGAGTTCCCGCAGATCTCGCTGCCCCCCGAAATGGGGCAATGCTGGCCGTTCCGGATCGAGGAGGTATCGCGCTACGACGAGCGCGGGCCGGCGTGGTACTGGAACAACTTCTCCTGCGGCGAGCACACCGGCACGCACTTCGACGCGCCGATCCACTGGGTCTCGGGCAAGGACCTGCCGGGGAACGCCGTCGACACCATTCCGCCGGAGAACTTCGTCGGCCCGGCGTGCGTGCTCGACTGCTCGAAGGAATCGGCCGCCGACCCGGACTTCCTGCTCACCGTCCCGTGGATCAAGAAATGGGAGAAGAGGCACGGCCGCATCCCGCCGCGCGCCTGGGTGCTGATGCGCACCGACTGGTCGAAGACCTGGACGGAAATGCGCGATCCGGTCGCGTACCAGAACTACGACGAGACCGGGCAGCACACGCCGGGCCCCGACGTCGATGCCGTCAAGTTCCTGGTCGCGGAGCGCGACGTGCTCGGGTTCGGGACCGAGTCGATCGGCACCGACGCCGGGCAGGCGTACCACCTGCGCCCGCCGTACCCCTGCCACTATTACATGCACGGCGCCGGCCGCTACGGGCTGCAGTGCCTGACCAATCTCGATCGGCTGCCGGCGACCGGCGCGATCGTGTTCGCCGCGCCGCTCAAGATCCGGAACGGCAGCGGGAGTCCGCTGCGCGTGCTCGCGCTTGTGCCTGCCTGAAGGAGGCCTGCGGCATGACCGAACCCAAAGCCAAGTTCAGGATCTGGTTCCAGGGCGCGACCGACCGGGTGCAGCACAGCGCCTACATCTCGAAGCTCGAGCCGCACCTCAAGGCGGTCGCCGACCCGGAGTTCGAGGTCGAGTTCCACACCGTCACGCCGCCGGCCACCACCACGCACGCGATCACCGAGTTCCGCATCGCGCGCGCCATCATCCGCAACGTCGTCGAGGCCGAGCGGCGCGGCTACGACGCGGTCGCGATCACGCACTTCCAGGATGCCGGCCTGCACGAGGCGAAGTCGGTGGTCGACATCCCGGTCCTGGGGCTCGGCGAAACGACGCTCTTCCACGCCTGCACCCTCGGGCGGAAGCTCGGGCTGGTCACGATCAACCCGGCGTTCGTCCCCTGGCACGAGGACCAGGTGATCCGCTACGGCCTCCGGGAACGCGTGGTCGGGGTGCGTGCCGTCGACGCCAAGGTGAGCGACTTCATGCACGCGTTCGCGGCCGAGGAGGGCTATCGCGCCCTCTACCCCAGGTGGGAGCGCGAGGTGCGGGTGCTGCTCGACGCCGGTGCCGACGTCATCGTGCCGGCGGGCGGCCTGCCGATGCTGCTGTTCGGCGCGCAGCACGGCGCCGCCGTCGACGGCGCGCCGATCGTGAACGGCCTCGCGGTGCTGGCGAAGGCGGCGGAGACGGCGATCAAGCTGCGCCGCCTCGCCGGGCTCTCGGTCAGCCGGCGTTCGAACTACGCCAAGCCGCCGGCGCAGGCGTTGAGCGAGTTCCTCGAGCCGGGCTGATGCCACAGTGCCTTCTCGGCGGGAGGAGCTGACCGCCGCTCGCCGGGCGAGCAACGCGTCGGTTCTTGACGTATGTCGTCCAGGGTACTAGAGTGACGTATATGGAAAAGACGCAAGTCTACCTCCCCAAGCAAGAACTCGACGCGCTGCGGAAGGCCGCAGCGCGCTCGGGGCGCAGCGTCGCGGCGCTGGTCCGCGAGGCAATCCGCAAGGTCGTGCTCAAGCCGCCGGCCACCGGGCCGGTGGCGATCTGGGACGGCGAGCTGCGGCGGACGTCAATCGAGCACGACAGCGTCCACGACGAGCCCTGATGCGGCAGGGCGAGGCCGCCTTCGTCGATAGCGGAGCGTGGATCGCCCTGGCACTTTCACGTGATCCGCTGCACTCCCAGGCCCGGGAGCAGTGGGACGCCCTCCAGGCGGCCGGCGCAAGGCTGCATACGTCCATCCCCGTCGTCATCGAGACGTTCACCTTCCTCGATCGCAACGCCACCCGGGACGTGGCGCTGACGTGGAAGGAATCAATCCATAAGCGCGGCACCGTGAAGATCCTGCCGTGCGAGCCGCGCGATCTGGAGCAGTCGTGGGAATACTTTCGGCGCAAGGATCTGAGCAAGCTCTCGGCCGTCGACGCAACGAGCTTTGCCATCATGAAGCGCGCGCGCGTTCGGCTCGCCTTCGCTTTCGATCACCACTTCTCGGTCGTCGGTTTCCGGCTGGTCGCGTGACCGCCGGGGCGCGGCACCGCCGGCAGACCCTTTGGCTCACTCGAGAATGATCCGCCGCGCCTTCCAGGACACGCCCGAGGGCGCAATCCACTACGCGACCGCGGGTGCCGGGCAGGCGGTACTGCTGCTGCACCAGACCCCGCGCTCCTGGGACGAGTACCGCGACGTGATCCCGATCCTGGCGCGCGAACGGCGGGTGATCGCGATGGACACGATCGGGTACGGCGACTCCCACAAGCCCGCGCGCCGCTGCGGCATCGAGGACTACGCGCGCGGCGCGATCGCGCTCCTCGATGCGCTGGGGATCGAGACGGCGGCGGTCGTCGGCCACCACACCGGCGCGGTCATCGCCATGGAGCTCGCGGCCGCGTACCCGGACCGCGTCGAGCGCCTGGTCCTGTCGGCGAGTCCGTGGCTCGACGCCGCCGCGCGGGAGGCGCGCAAGGGGCGGGCGATCGTGGACCACGTGGAGGAGAAGCCCGACGGCTCGCACGTCGCCGAGCTCTGGCAGCAGCGCCAGCGGTTCTATCCCGAGAACCGACCCGATCTCCTGCACCGCTTCGTGGCCGACGCGCTGAAGGCCGGCGAGAAGCTGAAGGAGGGACACGAGGCCTGCAGCAACTACCGGATGGAGGAGTGGATCGGGCGCGTCCGCTGCCCGACGCTCGTCACCTGCGGCACCGAGGACCCGTTCTCGTACCCGAAGATGGAGATCGTGGCCCGTCACATCCCGGGCAGCCGCGTCGAGCCGATTCGCGGCGGCTCGGTGGCCGTCGTCGACGAGATGCCCGAGGCGTTCGCGGCGCTCGTGCTCCGCTTCCTGAGGGAGGGCTGCTAATCTCTGCCATGGCGATGCAGACCCTCGCGCAAAAGCTCGTTGCCCGCGCCGCCGGACGCGCCGCCGTCACGCCCGGCGAGATCGTCACCTGCAAGGTCGACCTTGCGATGTTCCACGACTCGAGCGGCCCGCGGCGCCTGCAGCCGATGCTCGAGCGCCTCGGCGCGAAAGTCTGGGACCCCGAGCGCATCGTCCTGGTCACCGACCATTACCTGCCTGCCGCCGACGACGAGAGCCGCGAGATCCTGCGCATCACGCGCGACTGGGCGCGCGAGGTCGGGGTGCGCCGCTTCCACGACAACGTCGGCATCTGCCACGTCGTGCTCGCCGAGAACGGCTATCTCCGGCCGGGCATGTTCGCGGTGGGCGGCGACAGCCACTCGCCGACGGGCGGTGCGTTCGGCGCTTACATGTTCGGCATCGGGGCGACCGAGATGCTCGGCGTCGTGGTCACCGGCGAGATCTGGCTCCGCGTGCCGGACACGATCCTGATGCAGTGGAACGGCCGCTTTCACGACGGGGTGAGCGCCAAGGACGTCATGCTCTTC
>DATEDA010000071.1:0-19665 GCA_035286595.1 Burkholderiales bacterium
GCGACGCCTACGCCCGGCGCGGGTTCAAGCTGACCCCCGGCCAGCGGTGCGGCGATCACGACGTGCGCGGCTATCTCGCGCTGGTCAGCGCGATGAAGCGGGTGTTCAGGCAGCTGGCGAGCGCCGGCTGAGCTTATCCTCGGCCCGGCCGCGGCGGCCGGCTCGCCCGTGCGCCTGATCCACAGGCTCACGCCATAAGCCACCAACCTCCGTACGCTTCCCTCACTCCCCGCCCGTTGCAGACGGGCAACCGTGACTCCTCCCCGGGATGCAGCCACCCGGGGTCAACCCGGAACCGGTACACTTAGTGATATACTTCGCAGCGCCCCGGGTCTTCAAAGACCCGGCATTTCAGCCGCTGGATGCGCAAGACTGCTCTTTCCGACGAGGCGCTCTGCGCGGCGGTTTCGGAGCTGAGGCAGGGTCTCGTCGACGCCGACCTCGGAGGAGGAGTGGTGAAGAAGCGCGTGGCGCTACCGGGCCGAGGGAAGAGCGGCGGCGCTCGTACTTTGGTGGCGACGAACAGCGGCGACCGCTGGTTCTTTCTGTTCGGCTTCGAGAAGAGCGAACGACCCAACGTCGGCGCCAAGGAGCTCGAAGCGCTGCAGAAGGTCGCCGCCGACCTGTTGAAGCTCTCGTCGAGAGAGTTGGATGCCCTTGTCGAGACCGAAGCGCTACAGGAGATTTGCCATGACCGCCAGGCACCGCCCGAAGAGCCGAATCCTCGGCGCGGTTCACGCGACCGCGCGTGATCTCCATACGGCCGGCTTCATCGACAAGCGGCGGATGCGCGAGTACGACGCGCTATGCCTCGCGCCGGTCCCGGCATACTCGAGCAAGAAGATTCGTGCTTTGCGGGCTCGCCATAGGCTGAGCCAGGCCGTTCTCGCGTCGATCCTGAACACGAGCTTGTCGACGGTCCGCCAATGGGAGATCGGACACAAGCGCCCGAGCGGCCCCTCGCTGAAGCTGCTCAACCTGCTCGACCGCAAGGGCCTCGAGGCGCTGATCTGACGAACGGTCCGGTCACCCGTTTCGCCGCGAGTTCCGGAGCGCTATCCGCCACGCTTGCCGAAGCTTCCCGAGCAGCCGCTCCCGATCGCCGAAGACCTCTTCGTTGGTGAGACGCAATAGCGTCACGCCGGCCGATTCCAGCCCGCCTTCCTTGAACAGGTCCCAGCCTTTCTGGGTCGTCGAGCGGTGGTAGCCGCCGTCGACCTCGATCCCCAGCCGAACCTCGGGAAAGTAGAAGTCCACGATCCAGCGCCCGCCGCAGACCCACTCGCGCCGGAATCGCCCGTCGAGCGCGCCTTCGTTCAGCCCGTTCAGGATCGCCGCCAGCGCGCGCTCGGCGCGAGTCGGATGCTCGCGTCGCTCGTCCGCGATCAGCCGGAGCGTCTCCGAATCCGCGAGCGTTCGCCGGCGGAGCCTGGGGATCATCGCGTCCGGCAGTGTGCCGGAGGCGCTGGCTCAGGCGGTGAGCCTCACCCGCCGTTTAGTCGTCGTGGCGATCGCGGCGCTTCTCGACCAGCGCGAACGCCCGCAGCGCGGAGCCCGTGCCGCCCCTCACCTTCAGCGGCGGGAGGACGGCGACGAACTCGTACGCGCGGATCCGCGATAGCTCCTCGAGGTCCAGGTTCTCGATGATGAAGATCCCCGCGCCCGGGATCAGCCGCTGATGCACCGGGAAGATCCGGAAATCGGGCTGACCCGGGGTCCCGGCGATCGGCGGGAGCTTCTCGAACGTGAGGGTGTCGCTGCCGACGATCCGCGCGCCCTGCTTGATCAGCCACTCGGCGCCGCCGAGGCTCGGCCCGGGCGAGAAGCCGCTGTTGTAGGTCCCGGGAGCCGACTTGAAGAACTGCCCCCATCCGGTGCGGATGAAGACCGTATCGCCGCGCTTGACCTTGACGCCCTGGCGCCTGGCCGCGCGCTCCAGATGGGCCGCCGTGATCTCGCACATGTTCGGGAGGTTGCTGCAGTTGGCCGGAAGCGGGCTACCGTCCTTCTGCAGCAGCCGCGCCACGTCGAGGAGCACGCCGCGCGTGATCAGGAGGTCCTTCGGGAACCGGTCGATCGCGAGGTGCGGGCCGACGCCGCTCGCGCCGAGCCCGTCCGGGTTGCTCGTCGAGGCGTTCGCGTCGACCCCGCCGAAGAGCTCGCCGTCGCGGCCGATGTGGCCGAGGGCGTCGATGCTGGGTGCGCCGTGCTGGCCGCTCCAGTGCATCACCTCCGACGTGAACGACAAGTGGCCGTCGAAGTCGTCGCGGGTGTTCGCGTGCGTCGCTTCCAGCTGCATCGAGAAGCTCGGATTCACGCCTGCGATCGGCGAGTTCTTGTCCCAGGTGTGGGAGAGGTCGACGAGCCGCGCCTTCTTGATGACATGGAGCAGCGTTTCGGTGCGACGGTCGTGGTCGTCGTCGTCGGCCAGCGCGGGTGCGCCGGCGACGAGCAACGCGGTGAGCGCGACAACCGGGGATGCGCGCAAGGTGAACTCGAGCTTCATCGGTTTCTCCTCCTTGGTGTTCTTGCCGGATGGGCGACGCGAGCGGCGGCAGCGGTGTGATTGCGCGCTCGATTTTCGAGACCGGGCCCGGCCGCGTCAAGACGCGGCGCAGCGATCGTGTCGCGGTCTCGACGAGGATGGCGAGGCGCGCGGCCCGGCGAACGCTACTGCGTCCGCAGCCGCGGATCGAGCGCGTCGCGCAGCGAGTCGCCGAGGAGGTTGAACCCGAACACCGCGAGGCTGATCGCGAGCCCCGGGAAGACCGCCATCCAGGGCGCAGACTCGGCGAACTCCACCGCGGCGCCGCGCAGCATCAGGCCCCAGGCCGCGGTCGGCTCGGTCACGCCCAGGCCGAGGAACGACAGCGACGCCTCGAGCAGGATCGCCTCGCCGAGGAATGCGGTCGCCATGATGAGGAGCGGCGCCATGACGTTGGGGAGCATGTGGCGCAGGATGATGCGCCGGTGGCCGTAGCCGGCCGCGCGCGCCGCGTCCACGTAAGGCATCTCGCGCACCGAGAGCGCGCTCGCGCGCACGACGCGCGCACAGCGCGGCACCATCGGGACGGCGATCGCCAGAATGACGTTCCCGACCCCGGTGCCGAGGATCGACACCACCGCGAGCGCCAGGATGATGACCGGGAACGCGAAGAAGACGTCCATGACCCGCTGCACGGTGAGGTCCACCCGGCCGCCGAAGTAGGCGCTCGCGACCCCGATCACTCCCCCGAACGTCGCCCCGATGAGCGAGGCGCCCAGCCCGACCATCAGCGCGGTGCGCGATCCGTAGATCATGCGCGAGAGCACGTCGCGGCCGAAGGCGTCGGTGCCGAGCCAGTGGCCGGGGCCGGGCGCGGTCAGCATCGCGCCGTAGTCGGTCGCGAGCGGATCGTAGGGCGCGAGAAAACCGGCGGTTGCCGCCATCACCACCATCACGAGAATGATGGCGCCGCCGATGGCGCCGAGCGGGCGCTCGCGCGCGAATTTCGCGACCGCGGCGGTCCAGCCCGAGCGCGGCTCCGCGGCGCGGGTCAGCTCGTCTACGGTGTGCGGGGTGACGGCCATCGCTAACGGTAGCGGATGCGCGGGTCGAGCCAGGCGTAGGCGATGTCGACCACGAAGTTGACGACCAGGAAGAACGTCGCCACGAGCATCACGAGCGCCTGGGTGAGCGTGTAGTCGCGGCGCGCGATCCCCTCGACGAACAGCATTCCCAGCCCGTTCAGGTTGAACACCTGCTCGGTCACCACCAGGCCGCCGAGCAGGAACGCGAACTCCAGGCTCATGATCGTGAGCACCGGCAGGATCGCGTTCCTCAGCGCGTGGCGCGTGAGGATCAGCTTCAGCCACAGCCCCTTGGCGCGCGCCGTGCGGATGTAGTCCTCGCGCAGCACCTCGAGCATCGTCGAGCGCATCATCCGCGTGCCCACCGCGGAGTAACGGTAGCCGACGGCGAGCGCCGGCCAGATGAGCTGCGCCAGGTTCTCCCAGGGGTTCACCCAGAGCGGCGTGAACACCATCGGCGGCAGCCACTTGAAGAAGATCAGCATGCTCAGGATCATCAGGATGCCGAGCCAGAAGGAGGGCATTGCCAGCCCCGCGATCGAGAACACGCGCACCGCGTAGTCCACCCAGGTGTCCTGCTTGAGCGCCGCGAGGACGCCGAGCGGGATCGCGAGCAGCACCGCGACCGTGCTCGCCATGACGGCGAGCTGCAGGGACAGCGCGAAGCGCAGCTGGATCTCCTCGGTGATCGGCGCCCCGGTCCACATCGACAGCCCGAAATCGAGGTGCGCGAGCCCCCACATCCAGGTGGTGAACTGCTTCCACAGCGGCTGGTCGAGGCCGAGCTTCTTGCGCTCGATCTGCATCAGGTCCTGCGACTGGAACTGACCCCCTTCGCCCATGTACCGGGCCTCGACGACGTCGCCCGGGACGACGCGCAGGAGCAGAAAGATGAGCACCGCGACCCCGAGCAGCGTCGGGATGATCGCGAGCAGTCGCTTGAGGATGTAGTACGCCATCGCGAAACTCAAGCCGGCGGCGCGCGCTGCGCCGCCGGCGCAACGCCGGTCACTCCGTCAGCCAGACGGCGTCGAGCGTATTGTTGAGGTAGTGGCTCGGCGTGATCGTCCACCCCTTGACCTTGGAGGAGTGCGGGATGATCCGGTGCCACTGCAGCGTCATCAGGTAGTGGGCTTCCTCGTCGAGCAGTCGCTTCTCGAACTGGCGGATCAGCTGCTTGCGCTCCTCGGGCTTGGTCGCTCGGCTCTGCTTGTCGTACAGATCGTCCAGCACCGGATCCTGGTAGAAGCCGTAGTTGGCCGGGTTGCGCTCGGTCGAGAGGAACTTGTACATGTCGAGGTCGGGCTCGACGATGTAGCCGCACTGGAAGTCCATGTGCACCTCCGCGTCGCCCTTGCGGATGACGCCGAAGTAGGCCCGCGCCTCGATCACGTTGTGCTTGACGTTGAGGCCGACCTGGCGCCACTGGTCGATCATCCACACCCCGAGCGGCTCGTACGGCATCGGGATGCCGCGGTTCGAGAACGTGAACGAGAAGCCCTCGGGCACGCCCGCTTCCTTGAGCAGGCGCTTCGCTTCCGCGCGCGACTTCGCCGGATCGGTCCAGTAGCCCGCGAGCTTGTTCAGCTCCTCGGGCGGCGTCGCGAACGGCGTGCCGGGCACCTGCACGCCGGCCACCGCTTTCACGATCGCGATCTGCGACAGCGCCTTCGAGCCTTCGTGGCGGTCGAGCGCGAGGCTGAGCGCCCTGCGCACCCGCTTGTCGTCGAACGGCTTCTTGGTGTGGTTGATCCCGACCATCAGGATGCAGTCCCAGGGCGACTCCTGCACGGTGATCTTGTCGCCGAGCGCGGCCTTGAGGTTGTCGCGGTCTTTCGGGGTGAAACCGCGGAACTGGATGTGCGCGCGCTCGCCGCGGACCGCCGCCACCTGCGCGGCCGAGTCGCGCATGAAGATCGCGCGGTAGCCGTCGAGATAGGGCTTGCCCTTGTCCCAGTAGTTGGGGTTCTTCTTGCCCACCACGTGCGAGCCCTTGACGTGCTCGACGAAGGTGAACGGGCCGGTGCCCATGATGTTCTTCTCGTACCAGTTCGGGTCCTTGGCGAGGATGTCCGCCTTGTAGATGAAGTTCCAGGGCGAGGCGAGCCCCGCGAGGAACGAGGCGCTCGGCCACTTGAGCTTGAAGACCACGGTCGCGGGATCCGGCGCCTCGACCGCGGCGACGACCACGTACGCGCCCTTGCGGGTGGAGCCCACGCCCGGGGGCGGGAAGATGATCTTGTCGTAGGTCGCCTTCACGTCCTTGGCGGTCATCTCGCTGCCGTCGTGGAACTTGACGCCCTTGTGCAGCTTGAACGTGTAGGTGAGACCGTCGGGCGACACCGTCCAGCTCTCGGCGATCGACGGCACCGGCTTGGTCCCGCCCGGATCGTTGGGATCGACCCGGAGCAGCGTGTTGTAGAACGGCGCGATCGGATGGATGAGACCGAAGGTCTCCTCGCGATGCCCGTCGTACGAAGGCGGCTCCGAAGGGACCGGAAACACCAGCTCGCCGCCGTTGCGGGGAGCCTGCGCCGTTGCCGGAAAAGCGAGCACTGCACCGGCGGCGAGCGCCAGCCAACGCGCGAGTCGTCTCATGGAAACACCTCCTCGAATGGTCGTGGGCGCGGCACACCCCTTCTGTCGGGGGGTTGCAGCGGGTTAACTAGTTAAGGGCCATTGTTATTCCGTGTCAAGCGAGATGACAGGCCGCCCAGTGGCCCGGCTTGATTTCCCGGAGCGGCGGGATTTCCGCAGCGCAGCGATCGACCGCGATCGGGCAGCGCGGGTGGAACACGCAGCCCGAAGGGGGGTTGAGCGGGCTCGGGACTTCGCCGCGCAGCACCATTCGCTCGCGGCGCGCCTCGAGCTGCGGGTCCGGGATCGGCACCGCCGAGAGCAGGGCGCGGGTGTACGGATGTAGGGGATCCTCGTACAGCGACCGGCGGTCGGCGAGCTCGACGATCTTCCCCAGGTACATCACCGCGACCCGGTCCGAGATGTGTCGCACCACCGACAGATCGTGCGCGATGAAGAGGTAGGTCAGGCCGAGCCGGGTCTGGAGCTCCTCGAGCAGATTGATGATCTGCGCCTGGATCGAGACGTCGAGCGCCGAGACCGGCTCGTCGCAGACGATGAGCGCCGGCTCCATCGCCAGGGCCCGGGCGATGCCGACGCGCTGCCGCTGGCCGCCGGAGAGCTGGTGCGGATAGCGATCCGCGTGCTGCGAGTGGAGCCCCACCTGCGTGAGCAGCTCGCAAACGCGCGCCGCACGCGCCGCCGGGTCGGGCACGATGCCGTGCACCTTGAGCGGCTCGGCGAGGATCTGGCCCACCGTCATCCGCGGATTGAGCGAGGAGTACGGGTCCTGGAAGATCACCTGGATCCGGCGCCGCATGCTGCGCAGCTTCTCGTCGGACAGCCCGGTCAGGTCCGTGCCTTCGAACAGGATGCGGCCGCTGGTGGGGCGCTCGAGCAGCAGGATGCAGCGGCCGGTGGTGGTCTTGCCGCAGCCCGACTCGCCGACGAGCCCGAGCGTCTCGCCGCGGCGGATCTGGAAGCTGACCCCCTCGATCGCGCGCACGACGCCCGCGGTGCGACCCAGGAACCCGCCGCCGACCTCGAAATGCTTGACGAGCCCGCTCACTTCGAGCAGCACGTCCCCCGCGCCCTGCGGATCAGGAGGGGCGGCGCGAAGCGCCGCCGCGATCTCCCCTCCTCCCCGAGGAGGGGTGGCGCGAAGCGCCGGGGTGGTCATGCGGCGACTTCCTTCACCAGGTGAGCAGCCTCCCAGCACGCGGCCATGTGGCCAGCGGCGCCGAACGGCTCGAGCGGCGGGGCCTCGACGCACCGCTCGACGCGATAGGCACACCGCGGCGCGAACGCGCAGCCGGGCGGCAGGCGGGTGAGGTCCGGCGGCTGACCCTCGATCGGCGCGAGGCGCGCGCGCCGCGGCTCGTCGAGGCGCGGCACCGAGCGCAGCAGCCCGAGCGTGTACGGGTGCCGCGGGTCCGCGTACAGCTCGGCCGCGGTCGCCCGCTCGATGATGCGCCCCGCGTACATCACGTTCACGCGGTTGGCGTAGCGCGCCACGACGCCGAGGTTGTGCGTGATGATGAGCATCGCGACGCCGAGCCGCCGCGCGAGGTCCTGCATCAGCTCGAGGATCTGCGCCTGGATGGTGACGTCGAGCGCGGTCGTCGGCTCGTCGGCGAGGATGAGCGACGGATTGCACGCGAGCGCCATGGCGATCATCATGCGCTGGCGCATCCCGCCGCTGAACTGGTGCGGGTACTGCGCGAGGCGGCGCTCCGGGTCGGGGATGCCCACCATCCCGAGCAGCTCGACCGCGCGCGCGCGGGACTGCTCGGGCGTCATCTTCATGTGGATCTCGAGCCCCTCGGTGAGCTGCCGCCCGATCGTGAGCACCGGGTTGAGCGAGGTCATCGGCTCCTGGAAGACCATCGCGATCTCCTTGCCGCGGACATCGCGCATCTCCCCCTCGGTCAGCTTGAGGAGGTCGCGCCCCTTGTAGATGATCTCGCCCCCCTCGATCCGGCCGGCCGGCGGGGCGACGAGCTGCATGACGCTCAGCGCCGAGACCGACTTGCCGCAGCCCGACTCCCCGACGAGCGCGACGGTCTCGCCTTCCTCGACGTCCCACGAGACGCCGTCGACGGCGCGCACGACGCCCCCGGACGTCAGGAACGTGGTCTTCAGGTTGCGGACTTCGAGCAGCGTCGCCATGGGGCGGGGAGTCTAGCCCGGATTTCCCTGTTCCGGCCACTCGGCCGATGCGATTGTTACAGGACCGTCACGCGGTGGCGTGGGAACAATGCGGCCGAGCTAGTTCCGGCCGCCCGGAAGCCCGAGCGCCCGCGCCAGCCAGGACGACACGATCGCCGCGACCGCGTCCTCGCGTCCGACGTAGAAATGATTGCATTGCGACACGATCTCCACCGTGCAGGCGCCGGCGGCGCGGCGCTGGAATTTCTCCGCCGGGTAGAGGTCCGCAGGCTCCTCGTCGCCGCGCAGGAACAGCGTCGGGCACGCGATCCGCGGCGCGAGCTCGAGGATGTCGGGCAGCTCGGTGAGGAGATCGAGGAAGCTCTCGGCGGTGGCGACGTACCACCAGCCCGGCAGGAGCATCAGCGCCTTGCCACGCCCCGCCGCGACGAGCGCGCGCGCCTGTGCGGTGAGCGCCTCGAGCCGGTCGCCCGCGAGCAGGCCGGCTCGGCTCGCGCGCCGCACGAGGTCCCTGCCGCCGCAGTGCGCCGACAGCAGGACGAGCGCCGGGGTCTGCGGATGATCGGCCACGTGCCGCACCGCGAGCATGCCGCCGTTCGAGTGCCCGATGACGACCGGGCGGGGGAAGCCGCGCGCGGCAAGCCACTCGGCCGCGATCCGGTTGTCGGCGATCGCCTCGCGCGTGGTCTGGAACGCGGCGCCCTCGGCCGCCCGGCTGTCGCGGGTGCTCAGGATGTCGTGGCCGCGGCGGTTGAACGCGAGACACGCGAGCCCGAGGCGGGTGAGCGCCCGCGGGAGGAAGCGCAGCGCCCCCACGTAGAAGTTCATGGTGTTGCCGTGGAAGAGCAGCGCGGCGCCTGCGGCCGCGCCGCCTTCGGGCTCGTACCAGGCGCCGTCGAGCGGCAGCGTGTCGGTCGGGATCGAGACGAGCGTGGTGCGCATCGACCGACCCGCGGGCCCGCCGCGCGCCTACTTCGCCAGCGCGTCGGCCGGACGCTTCTGCGCGCCCGCCGGGGCGGACGCGCGGAGCTTCTCGAAGAGCTGCTCGTTGGTGACGACCCAGCCGAGGCACCGCGCCACGTTCTGCAGCCCGAGCGCGTGCAGGTCGTCGCCGTACATGCTCGCGACGCAGTCGGACAGCACCACCACGCGGTAGTCGAAGTTGAACGCGGTGAACGAGGTGTTCAGCACGCAGGTGTTGGTGTTGATGCCCATCAGCACCACGTTCTTCACGCCCAGCGTGTCGAGCAGCTGGCGAAGATCGGTGCCGTAGAAGCAGTCGAGCCGCTTCTTGTTGTCGATCACGTAGTCGCCGATCGCGTAGAGCTCCGGGATGATCTGGGTGCCGGGCGAGCCCTCCACGTTGTGCTCGCGCACGGTGCTCTTGCGGCCCGGCACGAGCCGGTCGAGCTCGCCGAGCGCGGCGTGCATCGCTTTCCAGAACGGCGAGACCATGCCTTCGCTTCCCAGGCCGGGGAGCCGGCGATAGACCAGGATCACGTGGACGACCGGGATCCCCTGGCCGCGGGCGAAGTCGAGCGCGACGCGCGCGTTCGCGATCACGCGCTTCGCGTCCTCGGGCTTCGCCGGCATGGTCGCCACGTCCATGTCCAGGTGGCCGCGATGCATGTCGATGGTGACGATGGCGGTCTGCTGCGGGTCGAGGACGAGCTCGCGGTAGAGGCCGGCGATCAGGCTCGAGCGGTCGACGATTTCAACGGCAGCCATGAGGGGCTCCTGGTTCGGTAGCGGTTCGGGAAGCGCTACATCTTCGCTTCGCTGATCTGGATCGTGGGCTGGATGTCGGTGTAGTTCGGGATGTCGGCCATGATCGTCTTCGCGTGCGGCCCGAAGGCGGCCTGGAACGCATCCACGGAATCGAACAGCATGTGAACCATGGCGACGAACGGCGGCTTGGATCCGGGCTGCCCGCCGCCCAGGCCCTGGTCGAGCGTCATGCCCTTGCACGCTGCGCCGAGCTTCTGCCGGAGCAGGGGCAGGTGCTTGTCGGTGTAATAGGCCATGTCGAACTTCTTGCCTTCGCTATTCGCGTAGAGCACGCTGACCCGGATCATGTTGACGCCTCCTTTCGTCAGTGCGACACCTGGCTCGGTGCGCCGGGCTGCTTGAGCGGCTGCGCCCGGTCGAACGCCTCGATCTTCATGCACTCGGCGAAGATGCGGTTGACGGTGGGCACGCCCGAGAGGTCGCAGTTGAAGAACTTCCCGCCGAACACCTGTCCGGCGAGGCAGATGTCGGCGATCGTCGGCACATCGCCGTGGCAGAAGCGCCCGGTCTCGCGCTCGGAGGCGAGGTGGCTCTCGTACGCCTCGAGCGCCTTCAGCGTCCAGTGCTGCAGCCACCTGTTGCGGCCCGCCTCGTCGACGGCGAGCTCCTTCTCGAGGAAGTTGCGGATGCGCGGCACGACCAGCGGATGCCCGTCGGCGGCCGAGATGAGCGCGAGCCCGCGCACGCGGGCGCGCCCGCGTGCGTCCTTCGGCAGCAGCGGCGGCTGCGGGTGCGTCTCGTCGAGGTACTCGAGGATCGCGAGCGACTGGAAGAGCGGCGGCCCGCCGTCGTCGAGGATCAGGGCCGGGAGCAGGCTCTGGGGGTTGAGCGCCTTGTAGGTGTCGGCGAACTGCTGACCCTTCAGGAGGTCGACCGGGGTCTCCTCGAACTTGAGCCCCTTCAGGCTGAGCGCGATCCGCACCCGCAGGCTCGCAAGCGAGCGCCAGAAGCCGTAGAGCTGCATCTTCCTTCTCCTCCGCGTGGGGTTGCGGAATGCTAGCAGGCGGCGATAGCGGTTGACAGCGATCCCGGCACCGATATTCTGTGCGGCCGGATCGCTCGAACTTCAAGGAGGCCGTACCGATGGTCAATGCCGCAATCGTAGGGCTGGGCTGGTGGGGCAAGACGCTCGTCAACGCGGTCCAGGGAAAGAGCGACCTCATCCGCTTCGTTGCGGCGCACACTCGCACGCGCGCCAAGGTCGAGGACTTCTGCCGCGAGAAGAGCATCGTCTTCCAGGACCGCCTCGAGGCGATCCTGCGCGACCCGAAGATCGACGCGGTGGTCTACGCGGCGCAGCATCTCGACCGGAGCGAGCAGGTGCAGCAGACGGCGGCCGCGGGCAAGCACGTCTTCGTCGAGAAGCCGTTCGCGCTCAATCTCGAGGCCGCCGACGCGGCGCTCGCCGCGGCGAAACGCGCCGGGATCGTCCTCGGCGTCGGGTATCAGCGCCGCTTTCCGCCGAGCGTGGCGGAGCTCCGCGCGCGGGTGAAGGACGGGCGCCTCGGCACGATCATCTCCGCCACCGGCGAGGCGAACGCGCCCGCGGGCCCCAGCCTGCCGAAGGATTTCTGGCGCGCCGATCCGGTCCAGGCGCCCGCCGGGCCGATGACCGGGCTCGGCGTGCACGTGCTCGACACCTTCGTGGATTTCTTCGGGCCGGTCGCCGAGGTCTACTGCATCACCGCCCGGCGCGCGGCGCCGCACATCGACGACGCCGCGAGCGTCCAGATGACGATGAAGAACGGCATGCCGGCGAGCTTCTTCTGCTCGCTGTCGACGGCGGTGAGCTACCGGATCGCGGTCTTCGGCTCGAGCGGGTACGGCGAGGTGCTGCGGCCGAACTTCGACACCTTCCAGTTCAGCCCCGTGGCGACCGCCCCGATGACCGGGCAGTTCAAGCCGGCCGCGGCCGAGCTCATCGTCACGAAGGACTTCGACCCGGTGCGGGCGGAGCTGGAAGCGTTCGCAAGCGCGATCCGGGACAAGCAGCCGTTCCCCATCTCGCACGACGACATCCGCCACGTCACCGCGGCGTTCGAGGCGATCGTGAAGTCGGCGGCGACGAAGCAGCCGGTGAAGGTCGCGAGCACCGGTTGAGTCGTTCCCCTCCTCCCTGAGGAGGGGTGCCCGAAGCGGAGCCGAGGGCGGGGTGGTCCACTGGGATTTCCTGATCGTCGGTGCCGGCTCGGCCGGCTGCGCGCTGGCGAACCGGCTCTCGGCGGGCGGGCGCCGCGTCCTGCTGCTCGAGGCGGGCAAGGACACGCCCCCGGGCGCCGTGCCCGCGGACATCCAGGATCTCTATCCGCGCTCGTACTCGAACCCCGACTACTTCTGGCCCGCCCTGACTGCCGAGCTCGGCCCGGTCGGCCGCGCCGGCGCGCGGCACTTCTTCCAGCAGGCCCGGGTGATGGGCGGCGGCTCGAGCGTGATGGGCATGCTCGCCCTGCGGGGGCTGCCGGACGACTACGATGGCTGGGCTGCGGCCGGCGCGCGCGGCTGGGCATGGAACGACGTGCTCCCGTACTTTCGCCGCCTCGAATCCGATTGGGATTTCTCCGGTCCCATGCACGGTGCGGACGGCCCGGTCGCGATCCGGCGTATTCGCGCTGCCGACTGGCCGCCGTTCTGCCGCGCGATCGGCGCAGCGGCCAACGCGCGCGGCTATCCGATCCTCGCCGACCTGAACGCGGAGTTCGGCGACGGGTACTGCGCGCTGCCGTTGAGCGCCACGCGGTCGACCCGCGTCTCGTCGGCAGCGGCCTATCTGGACGCGGCGACCCGGGCGCGCGCGAACCTCCGCATCGAATGCGAGACCTTCGTCGAACGCCTGTTGTTCGACGGTCGTCGCTGCGTCGGTGTCGAGGCCGTGGCGCGAGGCGAGAAGCGGGCGTTCAAGGCGGCCAACGTCATCGTGTCGGCGGGCGGCATTCACTCGCCGGCGGTGCTGCTGCGCTCCG
This sequence comes from Burkholderiales bacterium, assembly GCA_035286595.1. GTDB lineage: Bacteria > Pseudomonadota > Gammaproteobacteria > Burkholderiales > SG8-39 > DATEDA01. The sequence goes on from DATEDA010000071.1 coordinate 13,065, forward strand.
GGGTCGGGCCAGCCGAGGAGCTGCGTCACCTCGGCGTTCCGGTCGTGGCGGCCGCGAATGGCGTCGGGCGCAATCTGCAGAACCATCCGGTCGCCTACGTGGCCGCACACCTCCGGGAGGAAGCGAGGCAATCGACGCTCCTCAGGCTGCCCATCCTCACCTGCCTGCGCTTCAGCTCCGGCAACGACCCGGCGCTGCGCGCGGACATGATGATCATGGTGCTGAGCCAATCGTCGTGGCACGGCCTGGGGCGCAGCATCGCCGCGCTCGGCGTGTCGGTCTATCGGCCGTTCTCGCGCGGTACGGTGAAGCTTGCTTCACCCGATCCGCGCGTCGCGCCGGAGATCAGGTTCGAATTGCTGAGCGACCCGCGGGACCGCAGCCGCATGGTGTCCGGCTTCCGTCTCGGGGTCTCGCTGATGATGGACCCGCCGGTGCGCGCGTTGCGGCATCGGGCGTTCTCGTCCGGCGACGCGGCGGCCGCGCGCCGGCTGAACCGCCCCGGTACTCTGAATCAGGCCGCGGCCGCGCTGCTCGCGGCGAGCCTGGACGGTCCGGAGTGGTTGCGCGGACTCGTCATGCGGCGGCTGGTCGCCCCGGGCGAGCCGGACGAAATTCGAATGCTCGACGAGGACTGGCTGGCCGCGACGGTGGGCGCCAGGACGTTCGGGATGTATCACCCCTCGGGGACTTGCCGGATGGGCGGCGAGAGCGACCCCGATGCGGTCCTCGATCCGGCGTGCCGGGTGCGCGGCGTCGATCGCCTCAGCGTGGTCGATGCGTCGGTGATGCCGGCGCTCATTCGCGGCAACACCAACATCCCCACCATCATGGTGGCGGAGAGGGTGGCCGATCTGCTGCTCGCGCTAGGCTAGCGCCGCCGCGCGTGCAGCTCCCGCAGCGCGCGTGGCACGCCGTTCAGGAAGGCGGTGACGAGCGTATCGATCACCGCGCCGGTGTCGCCGGGAACCGCGACGTTGTAGACCCACCGGCGCACGCCGAGATAGAAGATCTTCTCGTTCAGCAGGCGCGCGAGCTCCAGCTCGAGCTCGTCGAGCGGCCGGCGGCGCAGGTCCGGGAGACCGCAGTGCGCGCGCAGCTCCTCGCCGAGCCGGGTGTAAACCCGATCGCTGATGAACTTGAGATAGCGCTGGTTGAGATCCTGGCCGGTCAGCCCGGAGAAGAGAAAGATCCGCACCCACTCCGGCGTGAGAACGACCCGCGCGTAGTCGCGGTAGAAGTCGACCAGGCGCGCCCGGAGCGGGCGCGAGCGGTCGGCGAGGATCCGTTCCCACTCCGGATTCCAGCGGCTCACGAACACTTCCTGGTACACACGCTCGATCAGCGCGTGCTTGGTCGGGAAGTAGCGGAACAGCAGCGGCTGCGTGACGCCGAGCCGCTTCGCGAGCGCCCGGGTGTCGCCGCCGAACCCGACCTCTGCGAAGTAGCGGATCGCCTCCGCGACGATCTGCTGCTCGCGCGCCTCGCGCTTGAGGCGGCGCGGGCCCGGCAGCGCCTTCTCGCCCTTGCGCGGGCGTCGGGTCTCCGGCACGGCGGCGCGGTGCGTCGGTTTGACGCGCACGCGCGCGAGCAGGCGTTTGAGGGGCGTCGGGTCGTTCATCGGCGTCGCGCGAGACGGCGCGCAGCATCATATGGCATATAGTGGCCAGCAGCACGCCCCGCATGATCCAGACGACCGACACCATCGACGGCTCCGGCCACCCGCTCGCCTTCAAGGTCCGCGCGGGCGAGCGCGCTGCGAGCGTGCTCGCCGGTGCGCCCGGGCACGACGTGTTCCGCGTGGAAGCGCGCGCGATGGGCGCCCACCAGAAGGAGGCGCTCGTCACGGAGGGTGACGGTGGAACGACCTGGCGGGTGGCGAGCGACGAGGGGCCCTACCTGCACGGGACCGATCTCGCGCCGTTCCCGCTCGGGTTCTTCAACGCCGGGCTGCAGGCGGAGCTCCTGGACCGACTGCTCGCCCGCGCCGCCGCGCACGGCGTTCGCCTCGACGCGGTCGCGATCGACCTCGACAACCGCTACGCGTTCGAAGGGTCGTTCCACAAGGGGACCGGACGCGGCTCGGCGCAGCCGCCGGAGGCGAGGTTCACGCTGCGCTCGGGCGCGGGCGCCGAGCGCGTGGCGCAGGTGGTACGGGAAGCTGTGTCGTCGTCACCGCTGCTCGCCGCGCTGCGCACCCCCTTGGAGAACACGTTCGCGCTGTACGTGAACGGCAAGCGGCGCGAGGTCGTCTCGGCCGCGCCGTCGACGGCGCCCGACGCCCGCGATCCGCTCAAGGCCCATCCCGAGCCGCCGCGCCCGCTCGCCGCGGACGGACCAACGGATCTCATCGTCAAGCTGCCGGCCCATGGCAAGCCCGCGGCCGGCGGGCCCATGTCGGCGTCGAGCCGCGTCGAGATCGGCGTGCTGGGGCATGGGCGCTTGATCGAGCCCGCGCTCGCCGAGCACGACACCTGGCTCGCACGTCCCCCGGGAAGCCGGTTTCGCTTCCGCGCCGCGGTGGGCGAGGCCGCCGCGGGCGCCGCGCCCTCGGGCCTTGCGCTCGCCGCGGCGGGGATCGCGTTCTGCTACATGACCCAGCTCGTGCGCTACATCGGCTATCTGAAGTACCGCGTGCGGGCGATCCGGCTGGTGCAGCTCAACCCCTTCGGGCTCGCGTCGAACGGCGCGGCGCTGACGGGCGAGGCCGGGCCCGTCGACACCCATCTCTTCCTGCACGGGGACGAGCCGGACGACGTCATGCAGCGCCTGCTCGCGATGGGCGCGAACACCTGCTACCTGCACGCGTCGCTCGGGGCCGCGCTCGAGGCGAGCATCCACGTGACGCTGAACGGGGCCGCCGTGCCGCGCGGACTGCTCAGTCCGGGTTGATCAATCCGCCGCCTCGCCCTACCATCCGCCGGATCGGGGACCCGGGAAGCGCGGACGAGCGTGGAAGTCAGGCAAGCTCACCAATGGCCCGCGCAGGGCATCGCGCGGGTGCCGTTCTGGATCTACTCGGACCCCGGGATCTACGCGCTCGAGCAGGAGCGGATCTTCTGCGGCCCGAGCTGGAGCTACGTCGCGCTCGCGGTGGAGATCCCGCGGCCCGGCGACTTCAAGCGCACGTTCATCGGCGAGAAGCCGGTGGTCGTCGTGCGCGACGCGGACGGCGCGATCAACGTGTTCGAGAACCGCTGCGCGCACCGCGGCGTGCAGTTCTGCCGGAAGCACCTCGGGAACGCGGCCGAGATCGTCTGCCCCTACCACCAGTGGACCTACGACCTCAAGGGCAACCTGATCGGCGTCCCGTTCCGGCGCGGCGTGAAGAAGCAGGGCGGCATGCCGGCGGACTTCGACCCGAAGGACCACGGGCTGCGCGTGCTGAAGACCCACGTCCGGAACGGCGTGGTGTTCGCCTCGTTCGCCGCCGCGCTCGAGCCGTTCGCCGACTATCTCGGCGAGTCGATGCTGAAGCTCTTCGACCGCGTGTTCGACGGCCGCGAGATCGAGGTCCTCGGCTACTCGCGCCAGCTCATCCCGGCGAACTGGAAGCTGATGTTCGAGAACATCAAGGATCCGTATCACGCGAGCCTGCTGCACGTCTTCCTGGTGAGCTTCGGCCTCTTCCGCGCCGACTCGCCGTCGAAGTGCCAGATGGATGCGACCGGCCGGCACGGCGCGCTCATCTCGTGGAAGGGCGAGGAGAAGCGGACCGACGACCACGCCGACATGCGCGCCTTCCACGACGGCTTCAAGCTGAGCGACCAGAAGATGCTGCAGCCGGTGCGGGAGTTTCCGGAGTACACGGTGGTGATGACCACCCTGTGGCCGAACCTCATCATCCAGCAGCAGTCCAACACGCTCGCGATGCGCCAGCTCGTCCCGCGCGGGCCGTCGGCGTTCGAGCTGGCGTGGACGTTCTTCGGCTACGCCGACGACGACGCGGAGATGCGGACCCGCCGGCTCCGCCAGGCGAACCTCATGGGGCCGGCCGGCTACGTGTCGGCCGACGACAGCGAGGTGATGAAGCTCTCGCAGGAAGGGGTCCAGCCCTATCCGGACGCGATCGGCGTGATGGAGATGGGCGGGCGGGACTGGCACGACGAGCCGCACATCGTGACCGAGACGGTGATCCGCGGGTTCTACGACTACTACCGCAAAGTGATGGAGCTCTAGCGTGGCGGCGGCCGAGCGCTACCTGCAAATGAACGCGCGGGAGCTCCGCCTCGAGCTCGAGGAGCGGTACGCGGCCTACTCCGCCTGCCTCGACGAGGAGCGCTTCGAGGACTGGCCGGCGTTTTTCACCGACGACTGCATCTACAAGATCATTCCCCGCGAGAACGTCGAGCGCGGGCTCCCGCTCGCGACCTGGTTCTGCGAGGGAAGGGCCGGCCTCCTCGACCGCGTCGTGGCGATCCGGAAGACCATGATGTACGCGCCGCGCTACGTCCGGCGGCTCGTCACGGGCCTGCGGATCGTCGGCTGGGAAGGCGAGACGCTGGCGGTGCGGGCGAACTACCTCGCGCTCGAGACGCTGCTCGACGAGCCGACGCGGATCTTCAACTGCGGCGAATACCGGGACCGGCTGGCGGTGGTCGGCGGGGAGCTGCGCTTCCGCGAGAAGCTGTGCGTCTTCGACAGCCTGCTCGTGCCGAACAGCGTGATCTTTCCGCTATGACGGAGTGGACCGCGGTCGCGAAGGTCGACGAGGTGCCCGAGGACGGCACGTTCCGGACGTTCCTCGGCGCGGAGCCGGTGTGCCTCTACAACACCGGCGGCAGGATCTACGCCACCCACGACACCTGCACGCATGGCCAGGCGAGCCTCGCCGACGGCTTCATCGACGAGGACAAGATCGAGTGCCCGCTGCACCAGGGGATGTTCGAGATCGCCACCGGAAAGGCGGTCGGTGCGCCGGTCACGGTGGACATCAAGGTCTACCGCGTCAAGATCGAGAACGGCGCGGTGCTGGTGCGCGAGCCGGACTGAAAGGGTTCGAGAATGAAGATCTGCCGATTCGACGACGACCGGCTGGGCGTGGTGAAGGGCGACGAGGTGCTGGACGTCACGCCCGCGCTCGAGGTCATCCCCGCGCAGCGCTGGCCGCTCGCGCCGGGCGACCCGCTGATCTTGAACCTCGACAAGGTCATCGAGCGCATCCGCGCGCTCGAAGCGGGCGCGCCGCGCCGCAAGGTCGTGGACGTGAAGCTCCGCGCACCGGTCGCGAATCCGACCAAGATCGTCAACGCGCCGATCAACTATCAGGCGCACATCGAGGAGGCGGCCAAGGACAAGGGCATCGCGCACGGGCGCGACATGACCAAGACGATCGCGGACTGGGGGCTCTTCCTCAAGGCGACGAGCGCGCTGATCGGCCCGAGCCAGGAGATCCGTCTGCGCTTCCCCGACCGCCGCAACGATCACGAGGTCGAGCTCGCCGTCGTGATCGGCAAGCAGTGCAACCACGTCAAGAAGGAGGACGCGCTGAAGTACGTCGCCGGCTACGCGATCGGGCTCGACATGACGATCCGCGGGCCCGAGCTGCAGTGCTTCCGCAAGTCGCCGGACACTTACGCGGTGTGCGGGCCGTGGCTCGTGACCAAGGACGAGATTCCCGACCCGAACGGGCTCAACCTCCTGCTGTGGGTGAACGGCGAGCTGCGGCAGAGCTCGAACACGCGGCGGCTCGTCTACAACGTCCACCGCCTCATCGAGTACGCCACGAGCTTCTACACGCTCCATCCCGGGGACCTGATCTTCACCGGCACGCCCGAAGGCGTCGGCCCGGTGAAGCCCGGGGACGTGATCACCGCCGACATCGAGCGCGTCGGCCGGTTCGACATCCGGGTCGCCGACGCGTACGACGGCTAGAAGTTCAGCAGGCCCGCGGCGCGCGGGAGCCAGAGCACGAGGCTCGGGAACGCGATCGCGAGCGTGAGCCCGACGAGCTGCAGGATCACGAACGGGACGATGCCGCGGTAGATGTGCCCCATCGTCACGCTCGGCGGCACCGTGCCCCGCATGTAGAACAGCGTGAAGCCGAACGGCGGCGTGAGGAACGACGTCTGCAGGTTGATCGAGATCGTGATGATGAACCAGACCATGAACACCATGCTGCCGCTCTGGCCGAGGTGGGCGGAGAAATCGACGTCGCGCAGCACCGGGGCGAAGATCGGCAGCACGATCAGGCAGATCTCGATCCAGTCGAAGAAGAAGCCGAGGGTGAAGACCAGCACCATCAGGAACGCCAGGATCTCCCACGGCGTGTCGATGCCGATCGCCTTCAGGATCTCGGTGACGAGCTCGTCGCCGCCGAGCGACCGGAAGACGTAGGAGAAGAGCGTCGCGCCGAAGAAGATGAAGAACACCAGCGCGTTGGTGAGCCCCGCGCTCTGGATCACCTCGCGCACGGTCTTCATGTTCAGGCGCCCGTTCATCCACGCGAGCAGGATGGCGCCGAGCGACCCGACGCCGGCCGCCTCCGTGGGCGTCGCCCAGCCGCCGAAGATCGACCCGAGGACGAGCGTGATCAGGAACGCGGGCGGGAAGAAGCTCTTCAGCAACATGCCCCAGAACTCGGCGCGCGACTTCGGGCCGA
>DATEDA010000072.1:0-3615 GCA_035286595.1 Burkholderiales bacterium
AGGAACAGCCCCAGCGCCAGCGCGTGTCTTGACCGGTGCTTCATCGAAGTCCTCCTTTCATTAGCCACGAGTGAACATCTGGCCCGGAAGCTTATTCCACCATGGGGGGCAGCTACGCAGAGACACGGGCACGGCCGTCCTATAATCGATCGATCCTGGAGGAGGGGCGGCCTACTATGAAGCCTGAGCAGGATCCGGCGCCCATGTCGACGGTCGTTCGGTCTTCCGGCCCCGGCAAGCTCCGCATCGGCATCGACACCGGCGGCACGTTCACCGACGTCGTCGCGGTCGACGGCGGCACCGGCCGGATGCTGGTGACCAAGGTCGCGAGCACGCCCGCGAACCCGGCGATCGGGCTCGTCGCTGGCGTGCGCGAGATCCTCGCGCATGCGCAGACGTCGGCCGCCGGCGTCGCGACCCTCTCGCACGGCACCACCGTCGCGACGAACGCGCTCCTCCAGAGCGCCATCGATTCGCTCGGACTGATCGTCACCGAGGGGTTCCGCCACATCCTCGAGATCGCCCGGCAGGCGGTGCCGGACGGGTACGGAAACTCCTACTTCTGGGTCAAGCCGGACCGGCTCGTCCCGCTCGACCTCGTGATGGAGGTGAGCGAGCGGCTCAACTTCCGCGGCGAGGTGCTCAAGCCGCTCGACGAGGAGAGCGTGCGGAAGGCCGCTCGCTGGTACCGGCGCAAGGGCGTCGAGGCCGTCGGCGTCTGCCTCATCCACTCGTACGCGAACCCGGCCCACGAGCGCCGCGTGCGCGAGATCCTGCGCGCGGAATACCCCGAGCTCGTGGTCTCGCTCTCGTGCGACGTGCTGCCGGAATACCGCGAGTACGAGCGTGCGGTGACGACGCTGGTGGACGCGTTCGTGAAGCCGCACATGACGGTGTATCTCCGGCGCATCAGGGACGCGCTCGGCGCCGATCTCGGCGCCAGGCCGTTCCTCGTGATGCAGTCCTCCGGCGGCGTGATCAGCGCCGACCAGGTCGTGGACAAGCCGATCACGACCGCGCTCTCGGGTCCCGCGGCCGGGGCGCTCGGTTCGAGCGTGATCGCGAAGATCGCCGGCTTCGAGGATCTCGTGACGCTGGACGCCGGCGGCACGTCGACCGACATCTGCCTGATCGAGGCCGGCCAGCCGCACATCACCAACGGCTCGGCGATCGGACCGTTTCCGGTGCGGATCCCGATGATCGACATCCAGACGATCGGCACCGGCGGCGGCTCGATCGCCTGGCTCTCGCGCGAGGGCCATCTCCGGGTCGGGCCGCGCAGCGCGGGCGCGGTGCCCGGCCCGATGTGCTATCCGGCCGGGGGCGGCGAGCCGACCATCACCGACGCGAACCTCGTGCTCGGCCGCATCCCGCCGGCGCTCATCGGCGGCGGGATCAAGCTCGACATCGGGCGCGCGCGCGCCGGCCTCGCGGACCTCGGCGGGCGGCTGGGCACCGTGGGGGAAGGGAAGGGGTCCCCCGTTCGCGCCGCGGGGGAAGGGAAGGGGTCCCCCGTTCGTAAGAGTCTTTCGGTGGAGGCGCTTGCCGAGGGCATCATCGAGATCGCCAACTGGAACCAGGCCAACTGCATCCGCCAGATGACCATCCAGAAGGGCATCGACCCGCGGCGGTTCACGCTCCTCTCGTTCGGCGGCGCCGGGCCGGCGCAGTCGCCGGCGGTGATGCGGTTGCTCGGCATGAAGTGCTGCCTCGTGCCGTTCAATCCGGGCAACCTGTCGGCGTTCGGGCTGCTCGCCGTCGACTGGCGCACCGATCACATCGCGACCCGCGTCACCCACGAGGACGCAATCCGCGCCGGCACCCTGGCCGAGATCTACGCGCGGCTCGAGCGCGAGGCGGTCGACGCGCTGGCGCGCGACGGCATCGACCCGTCGCGCTGCCGGACGATCCGCGAGGCGGACCTCCGCTACGTGGGCCAGTCGATGGAGGTGCGCGTCGCGGCGCCGGCCGGCCGGGTGGACGACGAGTTCGTGGCGCGGCTCCTCGCGAGCTTCCACGCCGCGCACCGGAAGAGCTTCGGTTACGACTACGCCGGGAAGCAGAAGGTCGAGCTCGTGAACTTCTGCGTGTCGGCATTCGGCGCGATCGAGCGCCCCGAGCTGCCGAAGCTCGAGCGGCAGGCCGACGCGACGCCGGCCCGCAAGGGAGCGCGGCCGGTGTTCTTCGACGGCAGGTGGGTCGACACGCCGATCTACGATCGCGGATGGCTCCCCGCCGGGCACTGCCTCGACGGGCCGGCCGTCATCGAAGAGTTCGGCTCTACCACCGTCGTCTGGCCGGGACAGTGGCTCGAGGTCGATCCGCACGGGATCATGCTCGTGCGGGAGAAAGTGACGCCGCTGAGATGAGCGCCAGGCCGTCCGCGAAGCCCTGGCCGACGCCGCCGGCGCGCACCGCGCCGGTGGAGGTCGACCCGATCGTGCTGCAGATCGTCGAGGGCACGCTCAACTCGATCGAGCGCGAGATCGAGTACGCGATCGAGCGCACCGCGCGCTCACCCATGATCCGCGAAGCGCACGACTACCGGGTCGGCCTCTTCGACCGGTACTGCCGCAAGCTCACCGGCCGCTCGTACTCGGCCATGCCGAACGCGGTCGTGCGCGACTACCCGCCCGAGACGATGGCGCCGGGCGACGTCTTCCTCATGAACGACACCTATCTCACCGAGGGCTCGATCGGGCACCTGCCCGACATGTGCTCGACGGTGCCGGTGTTCGACGCGGGCGAGGTCGTCGCGTACATCCAGGCCTTCGGCCACCACGACGACATCGGCGGCCGCGTCCCCGGGTCCATGCCCGGCACCGCCGTGTCGGTGTTCGAGGAAGGGCTGATGATCCCGCCCGTCAAGCTCTACAGCCGCGGCGTGCGGAACGACGAGGCGTTCAAGATCGTCCGCCGCAACACCCGCGTGCCGGAGATGCTCGAGGCCGACCTCGACAGCGAGATGCAGGCGATCATGATGGGCGCGCGCCGGATGGAGGAGCTCTTCCAGCGCTTCGGCGCCGCGACGGTCGAGGCCTGCTTCCAGGCGATCCTCGACAAGTGCCGCGATATCTACGCGAACGAGCTGCTGCCGAAGATCCCGGACGGCGAGTACGCGTGGGAGGACTTCGTCGAGCACGATGGCGTCACCGACCCGAGCCTGCACCGGCTCGCGCTGAAGATCATCAAGCGCGGCGACCGGATCACGCTCGACTTCAACGGGACCGCGCCCCAGTCCTCCGGACCGATCAACTGGCCGGCCGACTACGCCGACGGCGCGTTCCTCGTCAAGTGGATCGCGCCGGTGCTGCGCAACCTCGCCGACACGCCGGAGCGCGCGGCCGAGATCTACGTGAACGAGGGCGTGTGCGAGGTGTTCGATGTGGTGTTCCCCCCGAAAGGCACGCTGATCACGCCGGTCTGGCCGGCGGCGACCAACGCGCGCTCGTTCGTGCTGTTGCGCTCGCTCGGACTGCTCGCGGGCTGCGTGGCGCTGGCGACGCACGGCCGGATGCCGGCCGACCAGGAGACGATCCGCTACACCGGGTTCTACGGCAACGACCCGGACGGCAAGCCGTTCCTCTCGCGTGAGGTCCTTGGGGGCGGCTCGGG
>DATEDA010000073.1:0-2957 GCA_035286595.1 Burkholderiales bacterium
CGGCCCGCGGTCGTCACTTGCTACTTGATGCTGTTGATCTTCGCCAGGATGCCGTCGGCGCCGATCTCCTTCGCGTATGCCGCCATGACCGGATCGACCAACGCCTTCATCTTGGCGCGGTCGGCGAACGGGATGCGCTTGATCTTGCCGGCCTTCTCCATCGCGTCGAGCTTGGCAGTGTCTTCGCTCGACTCGACCTGCCGGCCGTACGCGCCCGCCTCCTTGCCGGCCCTGAGAACCGCGGCCTGGAGGTCCTTCGGCAGCTTGTTGAAGGTCTTGGTCGAGAAGCAGAGCGGCCGGATGGTGATCGCGTGCTCGGTCATCGAAAGGTTCGGCCCGACCTCGTAGAACTTCATCTGCTCGACGCCCGCCGCCTCGTTCTCGCCGGCCGCGATCACGCCGTTCTGGATCGCGTTGTAGACCTCGTTGTAGGCGATCACCGTCGGCGCCATGCCGGCCGCCTGGAAGGTGCGGCTCCAGATCGGCGCGCCCTGCACGCGGACCTTCAGGCCCTTCATCTCGGCCATGTTCCTGACCGGCTTGTTGACGAAGATGTTGCGGGTGCCGCCGCCCGCGTAGCCGATCAGCATCACCTCGGCCTTCTGGTTGATCTCGTCGGCGATCGGCTTGAGCACGTCCTGGTCGAGCACCTTGTTCCAGTGGTTGAGGTCGCGGAACAGGAACGGCGCGTCGATGAACGGCGCCGCCTTCGAGAACGTCGACATGTGGGCCGGCGAGACGATCGCGTAGTCGACCGCTTTGCCCTGCGCCATGTACTCGAAGTACTGCTTCTCGAGGCCGAGCGAGCTGTTCTTGTGCAGGGTGAAGTTGACCGGCTTGCCGTAGTACTTCTTGACCAGCTCCTCGAACCGCACCATCGCCTTGGTGAAGGCGTGGTCGTCGTTGAACTGGGAAGCGCCGTTCAGCGTGATCGTTTGCGCCTGCGCGGCACCGGCCAGGGCCGCCGCAACCGCTCCGGCGGCGACTGTGGACAGGAATACTCTGCGTTTCATCGTCTCCTCCTTTGGTGACGGGCCCTATCGCCCGGTGAACTTCGGCTTCCGCTTTTCGCGGAACGCCGTGATCCCTTCGTGTGCGTCGGCCGTCCCGGCGGCGAGCCCCGCCGCGAGCGCCTCGAGCGTCGTGGCGACCCCTTCGCCGGCGGCCGCGTCGGCGAGCTGCTTCGCCGCCTGCACCGCCGTCGGCGCATTCTCGGCGATGCGCCGCGCCAACTCAAGCGCCCGCGGCTGGAGCCGGCCGGCCGGCACGATTTCGCTTACGAGCCCCCAGGCCGCCGCGGTCGCGGCGTCGATCGGCTGCCCGAGCAGGATCAGCTGCTTGGCCCGGCCCGCGCCGATCACGCGCGGCAGGCGTTGCGAGCCGGCCCAGCCCGGCACCGCGCCGATCGTCACCTCCGGGAACGCGAACCGGGCCGCATCGGACGCGATGCGCAGGTCGCAGGCGAGCGCGAGCTCGAGCCCGCCGCCGTAGGCGATGCCGCCGATCGCGGCGATCGTCGGCTGGCGCAGCCGCGCCAGGCGGTCGAACACGCGTTGCCCGTCGCGAATCCAGCGCTGCCACATGCCCAGGGCGCCGAGCGGTCCCCATTCGAGGATGTCGGCGCCGGCGCAGAATGCGTTCGTCGACGACGACGCGACGATCACCGCGCGCACCGCCTCGGCGCGGTCGAGCGCGGCGCAGGCCGCCTCCAGCGCCTCGAGCATCGCCGCCGTGAGCGCGTTCAGCTTCTCCGCGCGGTCGAGCGTGACCGTCGCGACCGCGCCGTCGACGGCGACGCGAAGGTGCTCGCTCACACGGGTCTCCTGAGGACCATCAGCTCGTTGGTCCCTTCCTGCACGACTTCGCCACGCTGGTTCTTCACCTTGAACGCCAGGGTGAGGATCCCGCGGTCGGGCCGCTTCGTGTCGCGCTTGGCGGCGACCGTGACCTCGGCCTGGATCCGGTCGCCGACGAAGATCGGCCCGGTGAACTTCCAGTTCCAGCCGAGCGAAGCGACGGCGCGGAACCGGTGCTCGGCGCGGTTCTTGAGACCGTCGGTGAGCGCGAGCCCGAGGATGCCGTGCGCGACGCGACCCGGGTAGCCCAGGCGCCGCGCGAACTCGTCGTCGACGTGCAGATCGAAGAAGTCCCCCGAGAGCCCCGCGAAGCCCTGGATCAGGCTCTCGCTCACGACGATGCCGCCGGTCGCGAAGACGTCGCCCACCGCGCAGTCTTCGTACCAGTTGAGCCCCGGGTTCATGGGTCTCCCCTCCTCCCGGAGGAGGGGTGGCGCGAAGCGCCGGGGTGGTGACGACGGCGCGGACCGAGCTCGAGCCCCATCGGCTCCGGCCGGAAGAGGCGCGCGTCCATCGTTCGCAGATCGGGCGCGACCTTCAGCTCGATCGCCGCGCCCTTGAGGACGTCGCGCTCGAGGTCCACGCCCGGCGCGACCTCGGTGACCGTGAGCCCCTGTTCGAGGAGCCGGATCACGCATCGCTCGGTGACGTACGTGATGTCCTGCTGCTGCTCGCGGGCGCGCCGCCCGGAGAACGTGACGTGCTCGACGCGGGGCACGAACTTCGCGAACTTGCCGTCCTTCCGGATGGTCAACCGGCCGTCGCGAAGCTCGAGCTCGAGGCCGGCGGCGCAGAAGAAGCCCGAGAATACGAGCTTCCGTGCGTGGGCGGTGATGTCGACGAAGCCGCCGCAGCCTGCGGTGACGTGGGGCTTCGAGGAGAGCCTCGAGACGTTCACGCTGCCCTCCCTGTCGACCTCGAGGAACGAGAGCAGCCCGAGGTCCTCGCCCGCACCCTGGTAGTAGATGAACTGGTAGGGCGAGGGCAGGATCGACTCGGCGTTGGCGGAGCAGCCGAACACGAACCCGGTGAGCGGGACGCCGCCGACCGGGCCCTGCTCCACCGTCCAGGTGACCGCGCCCGCGAGCCCTTCCTCGAGCA
>DATEDA010000074.1:0-6348 GCA_035286595.1 Burkholderiales bacterium
GACCCGATCCACGGCGAGCGTCGGCGGTCCGGTCGCGCGCAAGCGCCCCGCATCGAACGGCACCGCCATCAATGAACCGCCGGTGCTGCCGTAGATCAGCTGACCGTCGAGCACGCCGAGCGGGAAGAACCCGGCGACATCAAGCGCACGCGTGCTGCCGTCCGCGATGGAGGCGACCGCGAGCTTCGCGGACGTCGTCGTCCCTCGCCAGAGCGTGTAGACGACGTGCTTTCCGCCGGGCAGCACCCAGGGCCAGTACTGCGAGGTGGAGTCGCGCCCCTCGAGCGTACGGATCGCGCCGCCGCCCGCCGGCACCACCGCGAGCTTCCCGCGCGTGGAGATCACGATCACGTCGTCAGGACCCCAGCTCGCGCCGTTCATTCCGCCGGGAACCTCCGCGAGCGGAACGGCCGTGCCGCCCGCGACCGCGATCTTCTTGAGCTGCTGGCCGGCGACGAAGCCGATGGACCTGCCGTCCGGAGAGAAGAACGGTTGCTGCGCTCCCTCGGTGCCGCTCAGCGGACGCGCCTGGGTGTCGTCGAGCGGTCGCGCGAAGAGTTGCGGGTTGCCGCCGGTCCCGGCGCCGACGTACACGATGAGGGTGCCGTCCGGTGAAATCGCGACCGTACTGCCGGGAAACGCCGTCGAGGTCCACACGCGCTCGGCCGGCCCGGGCGTGAGGCCGAAGTGCACGGTGGCCGGTTGCTCCTCCCGATGCGCCGCGATCCACCACCCCGTCGCCGCGCCTGCCGCAACCACCAGCGCTCCCACTGAAATCGCCGGCGACCCGAGCACGCGCGCGAGCACGCGCGCGAGCCGCGAGCGCGCCGCGAGGGGCGCCACCGCGCTCGGACGCTCGGCGCTCAGCGTCGCCGAGTTGGCGAGCGCGCGCCCCTGGAGCGCTTCCGAGAACTCGTGGGCCGTCGCGAAGCGATCGGCCGGCAGCTTTTCGAGCGCCCGCTCGATCGTCTGTGCCACGTGCTTCGGCACCGACGGGCGCGCCGTGCGCACGCTCGGCGGGCGCTCCGTGAGCACCTTGGCGATGATCGCCTGCGAGGTGCTCGCGATGTGCGGCGGATCGCCCGTGAGCATCTCGTGCAGCATCGCGGCGAGTGAATAGACGTCGGTGCGGCCGTCTATCGCACGGTCACCAGTCGCCTGCTCGGGGCTCATGTACTGCGGCGTGCCAAGCGAGATTCCCGTCTGCGTGATGCGGGCGCCGCCCGCGTTCGACACGGCGAGCGCGATCCCGAAATCCGCGATCACCGGCTGCCCCGCCTGGAGCAGGATGTTCTCGGGCTTGAGATCGCGATGGATGACGCCGTGCCGGTGCGCGTAGTCGAGCGCGCTGGCGACGGCGACGGCGATGTGCACGGCCTCGTCCACCGGAAGCTGCTTCTCCCGCGCCAGCCGGGCGCGGAGCGACTCGCCTTCCACGAACGGCATCACGTAGAAGAGCAATCCCTGCGCCTCGCCCGAGTCGAAGAGCGGGAGCAGGTTCGGGTGCTGCAGGTTCGCCGTGACCTGGATCTCCGCGAGGAAGCGCTCGACGCCGAGCACGGCGCCCAGCTCGGGGTTCAGGACCTTGAGCGCGACGGAGCGGTTGTGGCGCACGTCGCGCGCGAGGTAGACCGTCGCCATCCCGCCGGCGCCGATCTCGCGCTCGACGGTGTAACGCCCCTCGAGGGCGGACTTCAACTGCGCGAGGGCGTCCATTCCGGCTCCGCGCTCACGGAGAAACCGCCACCATCATCATCTCCCCGCCTTCGCCGCGGTGCGCGCGCGCACCTCCGCGATCCAGTTGAGCACCACCACCGTCTGCGCCTCGCCCATCCGTTTGAGCATCAGGAAGTGCGCGCCGTCCGGCGCCACGTCGTAGTTCGGGTGCGACGGGTTCGTGAGATAGTCGGCCTCGAAGAGCACCCGCTGGCTCCCCATCGAGAAGGTGGGCGTCGTCGCGACTGCGGCTGCCACCAGTTGCCGGCCCCGCCGGTAATAGAGCGCGCGTCCACGCCGGTCCCAGAGCGGCTCGATTCCGCCGCCCGTCGAGACCTGCACACGGCCTCCCGTCTCCGGGAACGGCCGCACGAAGATCTCGGCCTGCCCCGACTCATTCGACTGGTACGCGAGCCAGCGCCCGTCGGGGGAAAGGCGCGGCATCATGTCGTTCGAGAGGCCGGTCACGAGCGGCTTGGGCGTGCTGTCACCGCCGAGCGTGACGTAGAGAATGTCGCGGGGATACTTCACGCCCGAACCGGTGCGGTAGATGAGGTTCCTTCCGTCGGGCGAGAGGATCGCCTCGAACGGGTCAACGTCGGTCTGGAGCAGCGGCTCAGCGGGCCCGCTGCCGTCGGCGGGCTGCCACCAGATGCCCGGCCGGCCGGCGCGCTCCGAGCGGAAGAGTATGCGCTTGCCGTCCGGCGACCATTCCGGCCGCGTGTTGAGGCCATCTGTCGTCAGCCGCGTCAGCGTGCCCGACTGAAGGGCGTAGATCCAGACGTCCTGCGAGGTCGCCGTGCCGACGGTGAACGCCACACGCTGGCCATCGCGTGAGTAGCGGGGCACGGAGAACTCTCGCGGTTCACGGATCAGCGGCGCACCGCGACCATCCGCGTCCACGAGCAATGGCTGGCCGACCGATCGGCCACTCTCGTAGATGAGCGAGCCACTTGTGGAAAGCGCGGCGCGCGCGCCGCCCACCACGTCAAGCACGACGTCCTCGACGAGAGGCACCGCCGACCCGGTCGTGCGAACGCGACGCGCATCGAAAGGCACCGCCATCAGGCCGACGCCGGGCGTGGCGTAGACGAGACGTCCTTCGAGCACCCCCATCGGATACGTGCCCGGGATGTCCAGGTGCGTGACCTTCCCGGTTCTGATCGAGACGGCGGCGATGCGGCTCGCCGCGGAACCGGTCGTCGAGCCCGCGCTCATGTAGAGCACCGTCTCGCCGTCGGGGAGCGCGAGCGGCCAGCGCACATCGAACTCGCCCGCCTTCAGGTCCGCCCGCACCAGCTCACGCGGGGCGCCGCCCTGCGCGGAGACCGTCTTCAGCGCCCCGTTCACCGAGACGACGATCTGGTCCTGCGTGCCCCAGCTGATCCCGCCCGGCAGCGCGATCTCGGCGAGCGTCACGACGGGCCCGCCGTCGGCCGAGACCTTCTTGAGTCCGGTGCTGCCGTGAAACGCGATCCAGCGCCCGTCCGGTGAGAAGACGGGGAAACGCGGTGCGAAGCTGTTGGGAATCGCGCGCGGCTGCAGCTCCTCAATGCCCCGCACGTAGAGCAGCACATTGCCGCTGGAGTCGGAGGCGGCGTACGCGAGGGTGCGGCCGTCGGGCGAAATCGCCACGGGAGAGCCGGTGGGAGCGAAGAGCTGCTGCCGGCCGGGAAAGGCGAGCGAGAAGCGCACCGTCGGGGCCGGGGCGCCGCGTCGCGAGGCCGTCCACCCCCACGCGCCGATGGCGAGCCCCGCCAGCGCGACGGCCCAGGGCGCGACAGGCCTCGCGGTGCGCCACGCGCGCGCGAGCGCCCCGCGCGACGGTGCGATCGTCTCCGCGGGCGCAAACGCCGTCGCCGCCGGCGCGGCAATCGCCCTGCTGTGCAGTGCTTCGGCGAACTCGTGTCCGGTCGCGAATCGGTCGGCCGGCAGCTTCTCGAGCGCGTGCCGCACCGCCAGGTCCACCTGCGGCGGCACGCTCCGGCGCAGGACCGTGAGCGGCCGCACCTCCTCGGTCATCAGCTTGGCGATGATGGCTTGCGCCGTCGGTCCCGCGTGCGGGGGCTCGCCCGCGAGCATCTCGTACGTCATCGCGCCGAGCGAGTAGATGTCGGTGCGGCCGTCCACCACCCGGTCGCCCGTCGCCTGCTCCGGCGACATGTACTGTGGCGTGCCGAGCGAGAGCCCGGTCTGTGTGATCCGCGCGCCGCCCGCGTTGCTCACCGCCAGCGCGATGCCGAAGTCGGCGATGAGCGGCTGCCCCTCGTGCAGCAGGATGTTCTCCGGCTTCAGGTCGCGGTGAATCACCTTGTTCCGGTGCGCGTAGTCGAGCGCGCCGCAGATCGCCGTCGCGATCCGCACGGCCTCGTCCACCGGGAGCTGCTTCTCGCGCGCCAGCCGCGCGCGGAGCGACTCGCCCTCCACGTACGGCATCACGTAGAAGAGCAGCCCCTCCGCCTCCCCCGAATCGAAGAGCGGGAGCAGGTTCGGGTGCTGGAGGTTCGCCGTGACCTGGATCTCGGCCAGGAACCGCTCGACGCCGAGCACGGCGCCCAGCTCGGGGTTCAGGACCTTGAGCGCGACGGAGCGGTTGTGCCGCACGTCGCGCGCGAGGTAGACCGTGGCCATCCCCCCCGCGCCGATCTCGCGGTCAATGTCGTAGCGGCCGCTCAGGGCGGACTTCAACTGCGCGAGGGCGTCCACGGGTCTCCGGCGCGGAACGGAAGCAGCGATAATACGACGCCAAGGAGAAGTACGCAAAGATGCCGCCGCGGTCGTGCACGCCGGCCTCGAAGCGCTCATCGCACGCGAGAGCGCGCGGCGGCTGGCGGACCTGGAGGGCACAGAGCGCGCCCTGCTCGTGACCCGTCGCCGGCGCTCGTCGAGCCGCGCCGACTGACGTCCAGGAAAAGCGACGGGGCCGCACCCGTGGGTGTCAGCCCCGTGCTGGCCTGTCTGCGAAGCGCTTACAAAGATGTCAGCAAGTCGCCAGAAGTCAATCAGGACGACTCGCCCGTGCTCGAACCGGGACTCGAACCCGGACGACCTCGCGGTCACCTGCTTCGCAGACAGGTGCGTCTACCGGTTCCGCCATTCGAGCCGGGTTCACGCCTTCGTGAACGACACGTGTGCTGCAACGCACGTGCTGCGAGCCGACTCGGAAGGATGCAGCGCCGAACGCGAAAAAGTGGCATCGTGCGAACGCAGTCGTAAGCGTTTCGCCGCAGAAGGTGAATCGAGTCGACAGTACGTGCGGTCAGCCAGTGGGCGGGTGGTTAGATTCCCTCCGTGCCCGAGCCCGTCTCCAGCGTCTTCAACGACGCCTACGTCGCCGAGGTGTACGAGGCGTACCTCCGCGATCCGCTGTCGGTTGACGAGTCCTGGCGCCAGTTCTTCCGGTTCGCGGAACGGATCGGTGGCGCAGCACGCGGGGGTGCGCCGGCCGACCAACCCTCGACGCTCGACTCTCGACCCTCGACTCTCGACCCTCGACCCTCGACGCTCGACCCTC
Source organism: Burkholderiales bacterium (assembly GCA_035286595.1). Classification (GTDB taxonomy): domain Bacteria; phylum Pseudomonadota; class Gammaproteobacteria; order Burkholderiales; family SG8-39; genus DATEDA01. The sequence goes on from DATEDA010000074.1 coordinate 5,231, forward strand.
GACCCTCGACGCTCGACTCTCGACCCTCGGCCGCAGGTCAGGACTTCGCCCGCCGCGTCGTCGGCATCTCGCGCTACCTGAACTCGATCCGCCGCTACGGCTACCTCGCGGTCCAGCTCGACCCGCTCGGCGCGCCGCCCCCGGGCGCCATCGAGCTGACGCCCGGGCACTACGACATCACCGATGCCGATCTCGATCTCGTCACCGGCGCCGCCCTCGGATTCCCGCACCTCGCGACCGGCCGCGACGTCGCCGAGCGCCTCAAGTACCGCTACACGCGCAACCTCGCCGTCGAGTTCGTGCACTGCCGCACCGAGGAGGAGCGCCAGTGGTTCCGGGCGCTTTTCACCGCGGAACGACTTACGCGCTCACTCACTGCCGGCGAAAAGAAGGCGTTGCTCACCCGTCTCACCGAAGTGGACGGCCTCGAGCGTTTCCTCGGCCGCGCGTTCACCGGCTACAAGCGCTTCTCCATCGAAGGCACCGACGCGCTCGTCCCGATGCTCGACACGGCGATCGAGGAGTCCACCGACGCGGGCGCGCGGCACATCGCGATTTCGATGGCGCATCGCGGCCGCATCAACGTGCTCGCACACGTGCTCGGCAAGCCCATCGAGCAGATCTTCGGCGAGTTCCAGGGCCGGCACGAGCATCTCGAAGACATCTCCACGGGCGACGTCAAGTACCACCTGGGCTTCGAGAGCGCGCGTGTCACCGCGTCGGGCTCGACGGTGCAGCTCTCGCTGATGCCGAACCCGAGCCACCTCGAGATGGTGAATCCCGTGCTGCAGGGCTGGGCGCGGGCGCACCAGCGCGAGCCGGACGCGCCCGCCGTGCGCGACACACAGGCGGTCGTGCCCATCTGCATTCACGGCGACGCGGCGTTCCCGGGCGAGGGGGTCGTCGCCGAGACGTTCAACCTCGCGCACCTCCGCGCGTACGACGTCGGCGGCACGCTGCACATCATCGTCAACAACCAGGTCGGCTTCACCACGGACCCCGAGGACGCGCGCTCCACGCGCTTCGCGAGCGACCTCGCGAAGGGGTTCGAGATGCCGATCCTTCACGTGAACGCGGACGACGCCGAGGCGTGCGTGATCGCGATGCGGATCGCGGTC
>DATEDA010000075.1:0-7019 GCA_035286595.1 Burkholderiales bacterium
CATACCTCTGGAGCTGCGCCGGCCCGATGCCGTGGACCTGCTCGAGCTCGAACGCGTTCGACGGGCGGAGCCCCGCGATCTCGCGGAGCGTCCGGTCGCTCGCCACGACGTAGGGCGGTACGCCTTCGGCGCGCTGGCGCAGCACCCCGAGGAGTGGCTGCTGCGACTGCTCCGCCGCTGTGTCAGCGCCGGCTGGGTGGATCTCTCGGGCGGCGAGCGGCCCGTCGCCTCGCTCAGCGAGGCGGGCGCCACCGTGATGCGCGCCGAGCGTCCGGCGCGTCTGTTGCTGCCCTCGACGGGGCTCGAGACGCCGGCACCGCCCGCCGCGCGGCGAAGGAGCGATCGCGAGCGCGCCGCGCCGGACGAGCTCGACGCCGCCGGTCGCGCGCTCTTCGAGGCGCTGCGGCGTCACCGCCTGGAGGTGGCGCGCGCCGAGGGCGTGCCGCCCTACGTCGTGGCGAGCGACCGCACGCTGCGCGAGATCGCGGGGCTACGACCGTCCAACCTGTTCGAGCTCGAGCAGGCCCACGGCATCGGGCCGGCAAAGCTCCAGAAGTATGGAGCGGGCCTGCTCGAGGTGGTCGCGAGCCTCGGAGCGGATCCCGCTTGAGGGGCCGGGGCGTGCGCCCATCAGTCTCTCGCCCGTACCACGTGCCACAGCGCCAGCAAGATCACGGTCGCGCCGAACGCGCTCAAGAGCCAGGTGCCCTCGGCGGGCCAGCTCGACACCGTGAAATTCCCCATCTGCTTCGTGCCCAGGATCGGTGGCATGAAGACCCCCATGCGGATGGGCGCGTGCGGGTCGAGGTCGTGGCCGTAGTTGTAGAGCATGTAGACGAAGCGTCCCAGGCTGAAGACGCCGAAGTAGCCGGTCAGCACGGCCAGATCGATCAGCGACCGGACGTCGCCGATCACCGCGACGCGCAGGGTCAGCAGGAGGAGCGCGCCGATCGCGAAGGGGATGAAGTCGAGGTCGGCGAAGTCGGCGGGATCGAGCTTCTTCATGCCGACGTAGTGGTTCAAGGTGTTGATCTCGGGCAGGTCGATGCCCTCGTTCCCGCCCTGGATGGTATAGGTGTAGACGTACAGGTCGAGGCCCTTCGGGTACTGGGGCGCGACGAAGTGCAGCGTCCAGAGCTTCTGCGTGCCGGCGAAGGCGAGCGGGAGCACCGCCAGCGCGAGCGCGATCCGCGTCCAGGGCACGAGCGGGCGCGAGAGCAAGGCGTAGAAGCGTTCGAGCCATTTCCACACGCGGGTCCTCCTCGACGCTAGACGGCGTCACCCCGACGGAACGCCAGCCAGGCGACCATCCATCCCCCCATGCCCACGAGCGCGGGCCACGCGACGCCCAGCGCGAAGAGGGCGTCGCGGCCCACGTGGTTCGCGAGGTAGAAGCCCACCGGGCCGAGCGTCGCGAGCGTGGGCTCGGCCGAGGACAGGAGCGCCATCCGTGCCGCCTGCACGGGGTTCACCGCGGCGAGCACGAACACCGCCGGCGCCGGCACGCGCCACTGGAGGAGGAGCGCGATGCCGGCGAAGTCGAGCAACGCCACGCTCGCGGTCCAGACCAGGAACACGAGCGTCATCGCGCGTGCGGGGTGGCGCACCAGCACCGAGGTGGCGAGGCCGACGCCGACGTAGGCGACGAGCAGCGCCACGCACACCGCGAGCGCGCGCCCGAAGAAGGCCCAGGGGATCTCCTGTCCGTGGACGAGCGCGCCCTCCGTCGCCAGCGCGAGCATCACCGCTGCGAGCGGCAGCGCCAGTGCCGCGAGCCGCACCGCCGTCACGCCGGCGAGGAACGCGCCCCGCCCGATCGGATGCGAGAGGAAGAGCTCGAGCGAGCCGTCGTCGCGCGCGCGGTTCACCGCCTGTACGGTGGCGAGGAGCGCGAGCAGCGGCAGGAAGAGCACGAGCGCGTGACACAGGGAGAAGAGCACGCGGCCCACACCCGTGAAGCCGAGCACGTTCGACTCGCGCAGGCCCACCAGCACGAAAATCCCGCCGAGCAGCCCGTAGACGACGAGGCAGACCACGAGCCAGCGCGAGCGAAGTACTTCGCCCGCGTCGAGGCGCGCGACCGCGGCGAGCTCGACGCGGCTCATCGCCGGCTCTCCGGCTGCGCGCGGCGCGCGGTGACGCGCGCCCGGGCCTCGTCGAGGGAGACGGCGCCGGCCGTCCCCGCGTCCACGGCGCCGAGGCCGTAGCCCATCGGCGTCTGGCCGGCGTCCTCGAAGGCCACGTGCGCGCCGTCGAGCCAGCGGTCCTCGCGGACGTGGTGAAACCAGAGCGCGCGCACCGCCGGCGAACCGACGTCGATCGCCTCGAGCAGGCAACCGGGGTCGTCGAAGCTCTCCACCGCGCCGTCCTCGGTATGGAGCTGGGCGGCAAAGCGCGGCTCGCTGATCAGCATGCGGCAGTGCGCGCAGGACTGACGGTCGTAGGCGATCGGCTGCGGCCCCTCGGCGGGCTGGCAGGCGATGACGACGAGCGCGACTGCCGCCGCGTGCGCCAGCCGGCGCGCCCCGGCCACCACACCGCGACGGCTAGACATCCCCGGTCCCTCCCGCGCCGGCCCCGTCCGCACCCGCTCCGGCCACACCGAGATCCAAACTCTCGAGATCGCGGGCGCAGAGGTTCCGCAGTCGCGGGCCGAGCTCGCGCGACAGCTCGGGCAGGAGCTTCATCTTCTCGGCGTGATCGACGGTGCGGCGCCAGCCGCCCGCCGGCGTGCGGCGGAAGCCGCGCGCGAGCAGCCACGCGGCGGCCTCCTCGCCGTCGGCCTGGACGTCGATCGTCGCGAGGGCGCAGCGGTCGAGAAAGGCGCCGGCCGGGCCGTCGTAGGCCACGCGCCCGTCGTCGAGCAGCAGCACGTGGTCCACGAGCGGGCGGATCTCGTCGAGCCGGTGCGAGCAGAGGACGAGCGTCACCTCGGGCGCCAGCGCGTCGAACAGCGTGAAGAAGCGCTCGCGCGCTCGAGCGTCGAGGCTGCCCGTGGGCTCGTCGAGGATCAGCAGCGACGCGCCCGACGCGAGCGCGAGCGCGATCAGGAGCTTCTGCTTGGTGCCGCCGGAGAGCGAGCGGAACGGCCTGGATGCGATGGGAGCGAGCTCGAGGTCGAGTTCGCGAGCCACGCGCGTGAGTGCGTCGGGCTCGAGCGCGCGCACGCGCACGATCGCGCGCACGATCTCGCCCACGGGCGCGGCGAGCTGCGGCGCGATCTGCGGCACGTAGGCCAGCTCGCGCGCGAGCGACACCCGCTCCCGGAAGGGGCAGCGTCCGTCGATGCGCACGCTGCCCTCGCACGCGATGAGCCCCATCAGGATGCGGTTCAAGGTGGACTTGCCCGAGCCGTTCGGGCCGACGAGGGCGACGCGGCTGCTTGGCGCCAGCTCGAAGCTCACCCCGTCGAGGGCCGTCAGCCGGCCGTAGCGCCTGGTCACCCCGAGCGCCTCAATCCGCATGCACGGGCTCCCACGCGACGCGCGTCATGCGGGGCTCGGGATCGACGAGCACGAGGCGCGCCTCGAAGAGCGGGACGATCCGGCCGATCGCCTCGGCCAGGGCGAAGGCCGGCGTGCCGCGGTAGAAGGCGAGCGCGGGCACCGCGCCGACGAGGTCGGAGGACAGGCTGCGGAGCTCGTAGGGCACGTCGCCCGTGCCATCGGCGTCGAGGTCGTACCCGGCATAGTCGTCGAACTCGTTGCCCAGCCAGACCGCCTGGCGCGCGTCGCCGCGGCCGTCGACCTGCACCTGCACCTGGCTGTCGCGGAAGCCGTTGGCCCGGAACTCGTTGCCCGAAGCCCGGCCGAGGAACGAGACGGCGACGGCGTTCAACCGGAACACGTTGCCTTCGAAGAGATTGCGGTCATCGGGCCAGAGCGGGCTCGTATCCACGTAGACGCCGACGGTGTTGTGCGCGAACAGGTTGCCCAGCACGCGTACGTTACCAGACTCCTTGAGCCCCAGGCCGAGGCCCGCCGCTCCGTGGGAGTCCGCGAGGACGTTTCCGCGCACCGTCACGTCGCGGCTGTACATCACGAAGAGCCCCGTGACGTTTCCGACGAAGTGGTTGGCGGAGATGTCGTTGCCATGGCTGTACATGAGGTGCGCGCCGTAGCGCCCGCCCTCGATGCGATTTCCGGCCATGCGGTTGCGCGACGCGTACCAGAGCACCACGTCGCGGCTGTGGCGCAGCACGTTGTCCTCGACCGTGGAGTCATAGGTCTCCCAGAGCCGGATGCCGTCGCCGCGCAGGCCGAGCGGTCGGGCCGGATCGCCCAGCACGTCGTTCCCGCGCACGCTGGCACCCTTTGCGCTCTCGACCAAGATGCCAAACACGGCGTTGCGTATGCGGACGCCTTCCACGCGGCCGCCATGGCCGGAGACGTGGACCGCGGCGTCGAGCAGGTCGAAACGGCCGCCGCTCCCGTCCACGGTCACGCCGAGCAGCGCGGCGCCGTCGCCTTCGAGGCGGACCGTGGTGCCCGCCCCGGTCGAGCGGATGACCGCGTCGGAGGCACCCCACACCGTGATCGGGCCGGCGATGCGCAGGGGCCCCGCATACACCCCGGGCTCGAGGCAGAGCGAGGAGCCGGGGGCCGCGGCATCCAGCTCGGTCTGGAGCGCAGCACCGGCCCGCAGCGTGCGGCAGCCCTGCGGCCGCGTCGGAGCGGGCGACGCGGCGCCTGCCGCCACGTCACCTTCCGGCTCGCGCGGCGCCGCGCACGCCACCGCAACCGCGAGTCCGAGCGCAGCCAGGAGCGCGGGCGGCAAGGGCGCGCGCCCTCGCCGCGCTTTCTTAGCCTCGATCACCGCTTCGCTTCGGCGCATCCGCCGTCTTCGCTGCAGCGGGCTCGACGATCAGGTAGCCCGCCATCTCCAGGTGCAGCGCCGAACAGAACTCGAGACAGTAGAAGGGGAACACGCCCGCACGATCGGCTTCGAAGCTGACATCGTTGTGCTCCCCCGGCTCGAGCGACAGCGCGATGTTGTACGAGCTGATCCCGAAGCCGTGGGTGGCGTCCTTCGCCTGCTCCAGGTTCGTGATGTGGAGGTGCACGGTGTCGCCCTCCTTCACGCGGATGATGTCCGGCGTGAAGTGGCTGCGGACCTGCGTCATGTGGACGTGCACGCCGTCGTCGCGCCGCTCGATGCGCTCCGTGCCGCCCTCCGTCGCGTTCGCGTCCTTCTCGCGGGTGACGGGGTTGAAGCCCACGGGCGTGTAGTGGTCGATCGCCTTGATGCGGTCCGCAGCGACGATCTGGGTGTAGTGCGGCTCGCCCAGCGGGATCGGCAGGTCGTAGACGAGCTGCATGCTCGGGCCGCTCACGTCCACGAGCTGGAAGTTCTGCGGCAGGAGCGGTCCCACGTCGGCGAAGCGGTCGATCGCCCACTTGTTCATCGCGACGACCCAGTGGCCATGAGGCTTCACGGTGTCCCCGTGGGCGGAGGCGATGTGGCCGATGTTGTAGTGCACGGGCAGCTTCTCGATCAGCTTCATCTCCGAAGGCGACCACTTCGCGATCTTCGACTCGACGAACATCGACGTGTAGGCGTTGCCCTTGTCGTCGAAGACGGTGTGGAGCGGTCCCAGACCGAGCTCCACCTGGCCCTTGATCGCCTTCTGGAAGTCGAGGATCGGTACGCCGTACGGGTCCTTGCCCGCGTACTCCTTCGCGTCGATCAGCGCCTTGATCTTCGCGAAGTCGAACACCGTCGCGTGCGTGTCGAGCTTGCCGCCGACGACGATGAACTTCCCGTCGGGCGTGACGTCGGAGCCGTGGGGGCTCTTCGGCTCGGGCACGAAGGTGAGCACGCCCTCGGCCGCCGCGACGTCCAGCGGGATCACCGAGAAGTCGGCGATCTTCACGGTCCTACCGGCCTTGAAGAGCTCCTCGGCCTTCTTCCAGTTCACGACGTGGAGGTAGTCCATGTCGTTCTGCGAGGCGCCGGACTCGAGGGGCGGCTTCCCCTCGAGGTTCCCCCCGTGCGCGCGCTCCGTGTTGAAGGAGTTCACGAACGCCCAGCCGTCGCTCACTAGCTTGCCGGCGTCGGCGAGATCCTGCATGTACGGCGGCACCTCGATGGCGAACGACTCTTCCGGCACGATGCGTCCCTTGGCGCGGTCGAACTTCCAGAGCGTGATCGCGCCCCGGTATTTCTCGTCGTACTGCTCGATCGGCGCGTACGCCCCGCCCAGGGGCCCGGGATACTGCGAGCCCTCGATCACGTACTCGGTGTTCGGTGTCACGAACGCGGCGCCGTGGTCCGACTCGAGCAGCGGGTTCGCGACGATCTGCGTGGTGGTGAAATCGGTGAGGTTGACCACCGCCATCCGAGCGTTGGCCTTGTCGCCGATGAACAGGAACTGCCCGTCGTAGTCCCCGTCCGTCTCCGACAGGTTCGGGTGGTGCGTGTCGCCCCAGCGCATGGTCATGCCGCGGCGGTCGCCCTCGGCGAGCACGTCCTGCGAGGCCTGATCGCCGTAGCCCCAGCCCTGCCAGGGCTCAGGCGTGAAGACGGCGATGTACTTGAGGATGCGCATGCTCGGGATGCCGATGACGATCACCTGCCCGGACTGGCCGCCGGACGAGAACAGGTAGTAGTCGTCCTTCTTGCCCGTCGGCATGTAGGTCTTGAGCGCGGCGCTGACGTCGGCTTCGCTCAAGCCGCGCTCCTTCATCAGCGCTGCGACCATCGAGCCGCTGCCGCTCGTCTGCGGCTGGAGTGCCTGCTGTGCGCTCTCGCCGCCGGGGCCGCAGGCGAGCGCGCCCGCGACGAAGAGGGCGGGGATCACGGCGGGGAACCACTTCGGGTATCGCTTCGACATCTTCTCTCCTTGCTCCGCCTCGAGGCTGGAGCGGGTCTCACTTCGCGACGTTGCGGACGTACTCGCGCAGCGCTGCAACCACCGCCGGCTTGCTCATCAGGTCGGGGTTGGACGGCATCGCGGCGCTCTTCCCGACCGCGGCGCCGCCGTACTGCACGATCTGCTCGATGTGGGCGTCGGTGACCGA
>DATEDA010000076.1:0-18066 GCA_035286595.1 Burkholderiales bacterium
TGACCCCGGCGAACACCGTCAGCCGCCCGAGGCGCTTCGCCTCGGTCGCCGGGTCGAGCTGGCCGGTCGCCATGCCGCGAAACCCGTCGACCAGCTGCTCCGCCTCGTCCACGGTCTTGCCTTTGATCGCGACGGTCATCATCGACGCCGAAGCCTTGCAGATCGCGCACGACTCGCCCTCGAACGCGATCTCGCCGATCCGGTCCCCGTCGAGCTTCAGCGCGACCCAGATATGATCGCCGCACAGCGGGTTCAGGCCCTCGGAGCGGTGGGTCGCGCCCTCGAGCTTGCCCCAGTTCCGCGGCTTCTTGTTGTGATCCAGGATGACCTCCTGGTAGAGCTGTTTTGAATCCATCCTCAGGCGAACAGTTGCTGGACCTTGCGCACCGCCGCGGCGAGCGCGTCGACTTCCTCGAACGTGTTGTAGAAGGCGAACGAGGCGCGCGCCGTCGCCGGAACGCCGAGCCGCTGCATGAGCGGCTGCGCGCAGTGATGGCCCGTGCGCACGGCGACGCCCTCCTGATCGAGAATCGTGCCGACGTCGTGGGGATGCACGTCGCCGACGTAGAACGACAGGACCGCCGCCTTCGCCTTCGCCGTGCCGAGGAGACGCACGCCCGGAATGCCCCCGAGAAGCTCGGTGGCGTACTGGAGCAGCGCGTGCTCGTGCGCCCCGATCCGATCCAGCCCGATCCCGCTCACGTAGTCGAGCGCCGCCCCGAGCCCGACCGCCTGGGCGATCGGCGGCGTACCGGCCTCGAACTTGTGAGGGATCGCGTTGTAGGTGGTCTTCTCGAAGGTGACGGAGAGGATCATGTCCCCGCCGCCGCGGAACGGCTTCATCTTCTCGAGGAGCCCCGCCTTCCCGTAGAGCACGCCGATGCCGGTCGGGCCGTAGATCTTGTGCCCAGTGAAGGCGTAGAAGTCGCAATCGAGCGCCTGCACGTCGACCGGCATGTGCTGGACCGCCTGGGCGCCGTCGACCAGCACCGGAACGCCGTGACGGTGCGCCGTGGCAATCATGTCCTTCGCTGGGTTGATCGTCCCGAGCGCGTTCGACACGTGGGTGAACGCGACGAGCTTCGTGCGCGGGTTGAACAGCCGCTCGTACTCGTCGAGGACGAGCTCGCCGGCGCCGTTGATCGGTACCACGCGGAGCCTCGCGCCCTTCTCCTCGCACAGCATCTGCCACGGCACGATGTTCGCGTGGTGCTCGAGGTGGGTGAGGATGATCTCGTCGCCGGCGCCGATGAACGGGCGCCCGTACCCCTGCATCACGAGGTTGATGCTGTCGGTGACGTTCGACGTGAAGACCACCTCGCGCTCCTCGCGCGCGTTCAGGAAGCGCTGCACCTTCCGCCGCGCCTCCTCGTAGGCCTCGGTCGCCTTCTGCGACAGGTAGTGCACGCCGCGGTGGATGTTCGCGTGCTCCCAGGTGCGGTAATGGACGATCCGGTCGATCACCGGCTGCGGCATCTGGCTCGAAGCCGCGTTGTCGAGGAAGACGAGCGGCTTCCCGTGGGGCCTGACGTTCCGCAGGATCGGAAACTCGGCTCGGATGCGCTCGAGCTCGAACTCGGTCGAGCGCGTCGCAGCCGCGCGCAGTGCGGTCGCGGTCATGCCAGCGCCTCGCCTTGCGTCTCGTGCAGCACCGTCCGCCGCAACGACTCCACGATCGACGGCACCGGAATCCGGTCGACGATCTCGGCGGCGAAGCCGTAGGTGAGGAGCCCGCGCGCGACGCGCTCGCCCAGGCCCCGGCTCTGCAGGTAGAACAGCTCCTCCGCCTCGAGCTGGCCGACCGTGGCGCCGTGCGCGCACTTCACGTCGTCGGCGAAGATCTCGAGCTGCGGCTTGGTGTCGACGTGCGCGCGCCGTGACAGCAGCAGGTTGCGGCTCGCCTGCGCCGAGTCGGTCCGCTGCGCGCCCGGGCGCACCATGATCCGGCCGTTGAAGACCGCGTGCGCGTGACCGCCGACGACGCACTTGTGAAGCTGCCGGCTGGTCCCGTGGGGATGCGCGTGGTCGATGAAGCTGTGCGTGTCGGCGAGCTGCCGGTCGCGGATCAGCGCGAGGCCGTCGAGCTGGCAGCTCGTCCCCTCGCCGGCCTGAACGACGTTCAGGTTGTAGCGGGAGATGCGCGCGCCGACCGCTACCGCGACCGCCCGGTACGAGGCATCCCGCTCGAGCCGCACCGCGCAGGTCGCGATGTGGAAGGACGCGGAGCTCTCGCGCTGGCGCCGCACGTGGCGCACGTGGGCATTCGGCCCGACGGCGATCTCGGTCACCGCGTTCACGCAGGACGCGCCGTCCTGCAGGCCGACGTAGTCCTCGACCACGGTCACCTCGCTCCCCTGCTCGGCCACGACCAGGCAGCGCGGGTGGGTCGCGACGTCGGCCTGGGTGGTCGCGAAGATCAGCTGGACCGGCGACCTCGCCACGGCATCGCGCGCCACGAACACCAGCGCGCCATCGGCGAGATACGCAGTGTTGATCGCGCGGAAGGCGTCGTCGGCGAAGGGCGCGAGCTGCGCCAGCTGCGACCTCACCAGGTCGCCGTGCGCGTCGAACGCGGCGCCGAGGGTGGTCGCGACGACCCCGTCGGAAGCCAGAATCGAGAGCGCGGGAACGAACTGGCCGTCGATGAAAACGAGCCGCGCGCCCGCTTCCGGGGCGATCACCGGCTCGAGCCCGAGTCCCGCGGGAGCCGCGGCCGGCGCCGCCGCCCGGAACGCGAGCTGATAGAGCGGCGAGAGATCGGTGAACCGCCAGTCCTCCTGGCGGATCGTCGGCAGCGTGAGCGCGTGCGCCCGCTCCAAGGCGTCGCTGCGCAGCCGGTTCACCCAGTCATGCGGTCTTGCCGGGACGCTCGCGTGGCCGGCGAGCAGGCTCGCGAGCCAGGGATGGACCGTCGCAGTCGTCATCGGTCGTCAGGCCGCGGCCGCTTCCCCGGCCACCCAGTCGTAGCCGCGGTTTTCGAGCTCGAGCGCGAGGTCCTTGCCGCCGGTCTTGACGATCCGGCCGCCGTCCATCACGTGCACGTAGTCCGGCAGGATGTGGTTCAGCAGCCGCTGATAGTGCGTGACCAGCACGATGGCGTTGTCCGGGGTGATCAGCCGGTTCACGCTGTTCGCGACGACCCGCAGCGCGTCGATGTCCAGGCCGGAATCGGTCTCGTCGAGGAACGCGAGCTTCGGCTCGAGCAGCGCCATCTGCAGGATCTCGTTGCGCTTCTTCTCGCCGCCCGAGAAGCCCTCGTTCACGCTGCGATCGAGGAACGCGGGGTCCATGCCGAGGAGCTGCATCTTCTCGCGCACGAAGTCGTCGAACTCGAGCGGGTCGAGCTCGTCCTTGCCGCGCGCGGCCTGGATGGTGTTGTAGGCGAGCCGCAGGAACTGCGCGTTCGCGACGCCCGGGATCTCGACCGGATACTGGAACCCGAGGAAGAGCCCGGCGCGGGCGCGCTCCTCGGCGGCGAGCTCGAAGAGGTTCCGGCCCTCGAAAGTCGCCGCGCCGCTGGTGATCTCATAGGCGGGGTGGCCGACGAGCGCCTTCGCGAACGTGCTCTTTCCCGAGCCGTTCGGGCCCATGATCGCGTGGACCTCGCCCGCGCGCACCGTCAGGCTGACGCCCTTCAGGATCTCGATGCCGGCGACCCTCGCGGAGAGGTTGCGGACCTCGAGGAGGATTCTCGCGTCGGCCCGGATCATCCGACGCTGCCTTCGAGCTTGAGGCCGAGAAGGCGCCCCGCCTCCACCGCGAACTCCATCGGGAGCTGCGTGAACACGTCCTTCACGAACCCGTTGATGATCATCGACACGGCGGCCTCCATGTCGATGCCGCGGCTCTGGAAGTAGAACAGCTGCTCCTCGCCGATCTTCGAGGTCGTCGCCTCGTGCTCGACCTTGGCGGTCTGGTTCTGCACCCGGATGTACGGGAACGTGTTCGCCCCGGACTCGCCGCCGATCAGCATCGAATCGCACTGCGAGTAGTTGCGCGCGTTCTCCGCCTTCGGCCCGATCTGCACCAGGCCGCGATAGCTGTTGTTCGATCCGCCCGCGGAGATGCCCTTCGAGATGATCCGGCTGCGGGTGTTCGGCCCGATGTGGATCATCTTGGTGCCGGTGTCGGCCTGCTGCTTGTGGTTGGTCAGCGCGACCGAATAGAACTCGCCCACCGAGCCTTCGCCCTGCAGGATGCAGGACGGGTACTTCCAGGTGATCGCCGAGCCGGTCTCGACCTGGGTCCAGGAGATCTTCGAGGCCGCACCCCGGCAGAGGCCGCGCTTGGTGACGAAGTTGTAGATCCCGCCGCGGCCCTCCTCGTCGCCCGCGTACCAGTTCTGCACCGTCGAGTACTTGATCTCGGCGCGATCGAGCGCGACCAGCTCGACGACCGCGGCGTGCAGCTGGTTGGTGTCGAACTTCGGCGCCGTACAGCCTTCCAGGTACGAGACGTAAGCCCCCTCTTCCGCGACGATGAGGGTCCGCTCGAACTGCCCCGACGACTCGGTGTTGATGCGGAAGTAGGTCGACAGCTCCATCGGGCACTTCACGCCCTTCGGGATGTAGCAGAACGAGCCGTCGGTGAAGACCGCCGAGTTGAGCGCGGCGTAGAAGTTGTCGCCGGGCGGGACCACGGTGCCGAGGTACTTGCGCACGAGGTCCGGGTGGTCGCGGACCGCCTCCGACATCGAACCGAAGATGACCCCGGCGTCGGCGAGTCGCTTCTTGTAGGTCGTGGTCACCGAGACGCTGTCGAAGATCACGTCGACCGCGACGCCGGCGAGTGCCTTCTGCTCGTGGAGCGGCACGCCGAGCTTCTCGAACGTGCGCCGCAGCTCGGGATCGACCTCGTCCATGGAGGCGAGCTTCGCTTTCGGCTTCGGCGCGGAGTAGTAGATGATGTCCTGGAAGTCGATCCGCGGATACTTCACGTTCGGCCACGTCGGCTCCTTCATGGTGAGCCAGTGGCGGTACGCCTTCAGGCGGAACTCGAGCAGCCACTCGGGCTCGCCCTTCTTCCGCGAGATGAAGCGGATGGTGTCCTCCGACAGCCCCTTGGGCGCGGTGTCCGCCTCGATGTCGGTGACGAAGCCGTGCCGGTAGGGCTGCTCGATCAGGCTCTGGAGGACCGCGCTCATTCCTGCGCCTCGCGGACGTTGAAGCTCTCGCCGCAGCCGCAGGTCGAGTCGACGTTCGGGTTCCGGACGCTGAACATCTGCTTGAACCCTTCGCGCACGAAGTCGAGCTCCGAGCCGTCGAGGTATCCGAGCGCCTCGCGGTCGACGACGACCTTCGCGTCGTGCGCCTCGAACAGCGTGTCGTCGGCGCCCACCGCCTCCGCCATGTCGAACGTGTAGGCGAACCCGTTGCAGCCGACCGACTTCACGCCCAGCCGCAAGCCGATGCCGCCGAATCTTGCGACCGAGCTCTTGATCTGCCGCGCTGCGCTTTCAGTGAGGGTAATGGCCACTTGCGACTCCGGGAGCTTCAGGCGGGCACCGGGCTGCGCTTCTCGCGCATGTCCACCATCGGCACGGACGCCGGCCGCTCGCGCCCCTTGGCGACGAGGTGGGCGAGCTTGACCGAGCTCAGGTACTCGAAGATGCGGTCGTTCAGCCCCGCCCACAAGTCGTGCGTGAGGCACTTCTGATCGTCGTGGCAGTTCTCCTTGCCCCCGCACTGCGTGGTGTCCATCGGCTCGTCGACGGCGCGGATGATGTCCGCGACCGAGACCTCGTCGAGGTTCTTGGCGAGGAGGTAGCCGCCGCCCGGGCCGCGGACGCTCGTGACGACCGCATTCCGGCGCAGCTTCCCGAAGAGCTGCTCGAGGTACGAGAGCGAGATGCCCTGCCGCTCGCTGATTCCCGCCAGCGACACCGGCCCGCCCTGCTGGGACTGGGACAGGGCGAGGTCGAGGATGGCGGTGACGGCGAAGCGGCCTTTCGTGGTCAGACGCATGTCTGCCTCCAGTTCGGTGTCGGTGCTTCCGCGGCGCAGAGGGAAAGGCCGAGGAATGCGGTCAAGTTTACCAAGAACCCGACCGTTTTGATCAACCTTTCGGGGAACCGAGCGCCTGGAACCGGCTGCCAGCCCGGCCCCGAGGGTTTTGCGATTATTTTATCCTCAATTTATTAAATGCTTAGACGATATTCCTCAGACCTGTTCTCAAGAGCCTCCCCTACGCCCCGGCGCCGCGCCGTCGCAGCTTGAACCGCTGGATCTTCCCGGTCGCGGTCTTCGGCAGCTCGGGCACGAACTCCACCCACCGCGGGTACTTGTAGGGCGCGAGCCGATCCTTCACGTGCTGCTTGAGCGCCTCGGCCAGCGCCGGACTGCCGTTCACCCCCGGCTTGGTGACGACGAACGCCTTCGGCTTGATGAGCGCCGACTCGTCCGGAACGCCGATGACCGCCGCCTCCAGGACGTCCGGATGCGTGGCGAGCGCCGCCTCGACCTCGAATGGCGAGACGAAGATGCCGCCCACCTTGAGCATGTCGTCCGAGCGCCCGCCGTAGGTGTAGTAGCCGTCGTCGTCGCGCGTGTACTTGTCGCCCGTGCGCGTCCACGCGCCCATGAAGGTCGCGCGGCTCTTGTCGCGGTTGTTCCAGTAGCCCGCGGCGGCGCTGGGACCCGCCACGAGCAGATCGCCCACCTCGCCCGGGCGGCAATCGCTGCCGTGCTCGTCGACGACGCGCACCTGATACCCGGGGACCGGCCGGCCGCTCGTGCCGTAGCGATTCTCGCCAGGGCGGTTCGACAGAAAGATGTGCAGCATCTCGGTCGACCCGATGCCGTCGAGGATCTCGACGCCGAACCGCTCGGTCCAGCGACGCCCGATGTCGGCGGGCAGCGCCTCGCCCGCCGAGACGCATATCCGCAACGCGAGCTCCTCGCGTCGGGGGAGATCCGGTGCCGCAAGCATGGCGGCGTAGAGCGTCGGGACGCCGTAGAAGATCGTCGGGCGATGCGACTTCAGCCGGGCGTAGACCGACCCCGGCGACGGACGCTCCGCCATCAGCAGCGTCGTCGCGCCGACCGCCAGCGGGAACGTGAGGGCGTTGCCAAGCCCGTAGGCGAAGAACAGCTTCGCCGCCGAGAAGACGAGGTCGTCCTCGCGGATGCCGAGCACCGCGCGGCCGTACAGCTCCGCGGTCTGGATGAGGCTTGCGTGGACGTGGACCGTCCCCTTCGGCTGCCCCGTCGACCCCGAGGAGTACAGCCAGAAGCAGGCATCGTCGGCGGTCGTCGGTGCGGGGTCGAGCGACGCGCCGGCCTTCGCAGTCAGGTCCTGCAGGCGCACATGGCCCTCGGCATTGGCGCCCGACACGACCACGTGCTTCAGGTGGGGGCACTTCCCAAGGACCGGGCTGAACTGCCCGAGCAGCGGCTCCGAGACGACCAGCACCTTCGCCCGGCTGTCGTTCAGCATGAACTCGTAGTCGCTCGGCGTGAGCAGCGTGTTGACCGCCACCGGCACGACGCCGGCCTTGATGGCGCCGAGGAACACCGCCGGCCAGTCGATCGTGTCCAGGTGGCACAGCAGGACCCGGTCTTCCATCTGCAGGCCGAGCCCGCGGAGGGCGTTGGCCGCCCGATTCACGCGCTCGGCGAGGTCGGCGTAGGTGTAGCGGCCCGCGTCGTCGACGTACGCGAGCTTCGGCCCGCGGCCCGCGGCGAGGTTGCGCTCGATGAGGTCGTGCGCGGCGTTGTGGTCGCGCGGGATCTCGATCACCGGGGGATCCGAGCGATGATCGGCGCGGCTCATTGCAGCCATGTTCCCCTCCTCCTGCGGCCGAGATGATGCGCCTCCCCCGCGGCGTCGAGGGAAGGCCGGGTGTGAAAGCTACGCCGCGATGCCCGCCTGCTCGCGCACCCGCGCCATCCAGGGCCCGATCCACTCCGCCGCGGCTTCCTCGGCGAGCACGCCGCTCGAGGCGTCGTGGAACAGGATCTCGCCGATCCGCTTCGCGCCGAGCTCGGCGAGGATCGCGTCGAACCGGCGACCGCCGTTGCAGAACGTTTCCGCGTACGTGCGGTCACCGAGCGCCACGACGCCGTATTGCACGTTCGAGAGGTCCGGCCGCGTCGCGATGAGCGATTCGTAGAGCTGCTTGGCGTTGTCCGGGACGTCGCCCTGCCCATAGGTCGACGTGCAGACGAGGAACAGGCCCCCGGGGGCGAAGGCGGCGGCGTCCAGGTTGTCCATGAGACGCGTCTGCACCCGGGTCTCGCCGTCGTCGAGCATGAGCTCGAGCTCCTGGGCGACGAGCTGCGCGTTCCCGGTCATCGTGCCCACGAGGATCGTCAGGTCAAGCATTCGGGCTCCTGGTCGCGCTCATCACGGCGCTTGCTTTTTAAGCCTTGTGCATTATAATGCACTTTATGTCGCACGCAAGCATTATATTGCATAGAGCGCTCGAGGAGTGGTCTGATGGGCGGCCGTGAGTCCAGTCGCCCGCTCTCGCCCAAGGAGGACGCGCTCCTGCCGCGGCTCGGCGACCGGGTCCGGGAAACCCGCGCGCGCCGCGGGATGACCCGCAAGATCCTCGCCCGCGATTCCGGAGTCTCCGAGCGGTATCTCGCTCAGCTCGAGTCCGGGCAGGGCAACGCCTCGGTCCTCGTCCTCAGCCAGATCGCGCAGGCGCTCAACCTTCCGGTGGCCGACTTGCTGCGCGACGAGAACGACCAGTCGGTCGAGCTCACGCTGATCCAGCAGCTGCTGAAGCGCTTGCCCGCCGCCAAGCTCGCGAAGGTGCGGGCGCAGCTCGTCCGCGACTACGGCAGCGCCTACGGCGCGCGGGAGAACCGGATCGCCCTCATCGGCCTCCGCGGCGCGGGCAAGTCGACGCTCGGCGCGGCGCTGGCGAAGCAGCTCGGCGTGCCGTTCGTCGAGCTCGACCACGAGGTCGAGGCCGAAGCCGGCACGAGCCTGCACGAGATCTTCCTCCTCCACGGCCAGGCCGGCTACCGGCGCTACGAGCGCGGCGCGCTCGAGCGAACGCTGGAGAAAAACGATCGCTGCGTGATCGCCACCGGCGGGAGCATCGTGTCCGAGCCGGCCACGTACGACCTGCTGCTCTCGGCCTGCCTGACGGTGTGGCTGCGGGCGGCGCCCGAAGAGCACATGGCGCGCGTCGCCGCGCAGGGCGATTACCGGCCGATGGCCGGCAACCGCGAGGCGATGGATGACCTGCGCCGCATTCTCGCCGGCCGCGAGGCGCTGTACGCGCAGGCCGACGTCACCATCGACACTGCAGGCCGGACCGTCGAGCAGAGCCTGAGCGGGCTCGCTCGCGCAGTCCAGCCGCGCTAGCCCACCCAGGAGAGATCCATGAGCGCCGTCCCGCAAGCTGCCGTCGATGCCCGGCCGCTGATCACCTACGACCGCCACCCCGACCACTATCAGCACTGGCGGCTCGCGCTCGACGGCGAGGTCGCCACCCTGTCGATGGACGTCGACGAGGAGAAGGGCCTCGTGCCCGGCTACCGCCTGAAGCTCAACTCCTACGACCTGGGCGTCGACATCGAGCTCGCCGACGCGCTGCAGCGCATCCGCTTCGAGCATCCCGGGGTGAAGGTGGTGGTGATCACCAGCGCGAAGGAGCGCATGTTCTGCTCGGGCGCGAACATCTACATGCTCGGGTCGTCCAGCCACGCCTGGAAGGTGAACTTCTGCAAGTTCACCAACGAGACCCGCAACGGCCTGGAGGACTCCAGCCGCCACGACGGCCTGCGCTTCCTGGCAGCGGTCAACGGCACGGTCGCAGGCGGCGGCTACGAGCTCGCGCTCGCCTGCGACGAGCTCCTCATGATCGACGACCGCTCGTCCACGGTCAGCCTCCCCGAGCTGCCGCTGCTCGGCGTGCTGCCCGGCACCGGCGGGCTGACACGGGTCACGGACAAGCGCAAGGTGCGACGCGACCTCGCCGACTTCTTCTGCACCACGGCCGAAGGGGTGCGCGCCGACCGGGCCAAGCAGTGGAAGCTCGTCGATCACATCGCGAAGCCCCAGGCCTTCGCGCAAGCCGTGAAAGAGCGCGTCGCCGCCCTCGCCGCGACGAGCACCCGGCCCGGCAGCGGTCACGGCATCGCGCTCACGCCGCTCGACCGCACGATCGACGCTGCGGGTTACCACTACAAGCACGTCGATGCCGCGATCGACCGCAAGGCGCGCACTGCCACGATCACCGTGTCCGCGCCCGAGTCGCCGCAGCCGGCCGAGATCGCCGCAATCCACCAGGCCGGCGCGAAGTGGTGGCCGCTCGCGATGGCGCGCGAGCTGGACGACGCGATCCTGATGCTGCGCACGAACGACCTCGAGATCGGCACCTGGATCCTCAAGACGCGCGGCGAGATCGACGCGGTGCTCGCGGTCGATCAGACGCTGGAGACGCACCGCGGCCACTGGCTGGTGAAGGAGACGATCGGCCTGCTCCGGCGCACGTTCGCCCGGTTCGACGTCTCCTCGCGCACGCTCTTCGCCGTCATCGACCAGGGGTCCTGCTTCGCCGGCACGCTCGCCGAGCTCGCGTTCGCCGCCGACCGGAGCTATATGCTGCAGCTCCCCGAAGGCGAGCCCGGCGCGCCGCGCATCGCGCTGACGGAGCTGAACTTCGGCGCCTACCCGATGGCGAACCACCTCACCCGCCTCGCGACGCGGTTCTGCGGCGAGGCGAAGCCGGTCGAGACGGCGCGTCAGCGCAGCCGGGAGAAGCTGCCGCCCGAGGTCGCGCTCGGGCTCGGGCTGGTCACCTTCACGCCCGACGACCTCGACTGGGACGAGGAGGTCCGCATCGCGATCGAGGAGCGGGCGAGCCTCTCGCCCGACGCGCTCACCGGCCTGGAGTCGAACCTGCGCTTCCCCGTTGCGGAGACGATGGAGACGCGCATCTTCGGCCGCCTGACCGCATGGCAGAACTGGATCTTCAACCGGCCGAACGCCGTCGGCGAGCACGGCGCGCTGAAGGTGTTCGGCACGGGCAGCAAGGCGAAGTTCAACTGGGAGCGCGTCTAAATGACGGCCATCGACTACGCGGAACGCATTCCGAACAACGTCAACCTCGCGAACGACCGCACGCTGCAGCGCGCGCTCGAGCACTGGCAGCCGAAGTTCCTCGACTGGTGGCGCGAGCTCGGCCCGAACGACTTCGCCGGCAAGGACGTCTATCTCCGCACCGCGGTCGGCGTCGACGCGCAGGGCTGGGCGAGCTACGGTTACGTCAAGATGCCGGACTACCGGTGGGGCATCTTTCTCGCCGACCAGGCTCCGGATCGCAAGATCGGCTTCGGCGACGTCTACGGCCAGCCCGCCTGGCAGCAGGTCCCCGGGGAGTTCCGGTCGCAGTTCCGCCGCCTGATCGTCACGCAAGGGGACACGGAGCCGGCTTCGGTCGAGCAGCAGCACCTCCTCGGCCACACCTGCCCATCGCTCTACGATCTCCGGAACCTCTTCCAGGTGAACGTCGAGGAAGGTCGGCACCTGTGGGCGATGGTGTACCTCCTGCACGCCTACTTCGGCCGCGACGGCCGCGAGGAGGCCGAGGAGTTGCTGGCGCGCCACTCGGGTGACGCCGACAAGCCGCGCATCCTCGGGACCTTCAACGAGCCGATCTCCGACTGGCTGAGCTTCTTCTGCTTCACCTACTTCACCGATCGGGACGGCAAGTTCCAGCTGAAGTGCCTGGCCGAGTCGGGCTTCGACCCGCTCGCGCGCACCTGCCGCTTCATGCTGACCGAGGAAGCGCATCACATGTTCGTCGGCGAGACGGGCCTCGGCCGGGTCGTGAAGCGCACGCTGGAGGTGATGAAGGAGCTCGGCACGAGCGACCCGGAGACGCTCCGCCGCGCCGGCGCGATCGACCTCCCGCTGCTCCAGCGCTACCTCAACTTCTGGTTCTCGTCGTCGCTCGATCTGTTCGGCTCGGAGGTCTCCTCGAATGCCGCGACGACCTTCGCAAACGGCATCAAGGGCCGTCCCGACGAAGGCCAGTACGCGGACCACGTCTGCACCGACGCGACGATGGTGATCGGTCTGCCCGACGGCGCCGGCGGCGCCAAGGAGGAATCGGTGAGCCTGCGCAACGCGATGAACGAGGTCGTGCGCGAGGCCTACGCGAAGGATTGCGAGCTCGGCCTCAGGCGCTGGAACATGCAGATCCAGCGGGCGGGCTTCGACTTTCGCCTCGCGCTCCCCTCGCTCCGCTTCCGGCGCCAGATCGGCGCATGGGCCGGGGTCCCGACCGATCCCCAGGGCCGGCCGATCGCACGTGAAGCCTACGCGCAGGGCCTCCGCGACTGGCTCCCGAGCGAAGCCGACCGCAGCTTCGTGCACAGCCTCATGCACCGCGTCGTCGAACCGGGCAAGATGGCGGCCTGGATCGCGCCGCCCGACCGCGGCATCAACAACCTGGCGGTCGATTACGAGTACGTTCGCCTGGGTTGAGCGCGCGCCGCGCGGAGCCGGCGGCGATCCCGCTCGGCCATCCGACCGAGCGTCCCAAGTGAACAACATAAAGAGGCCTGTCATGCACCCCATGCGCTCCGCCGTCCCGCCCTTCATCGTCGCGGCCCGCCGCGCGCGGACCACGATCTGCCTGGTCGTCGCGGCCGCGGGAATCGCGGCCTGCGCCCCCGACGCCTGGAAATCCGATCCGGGCTACGACGGCTGGACGAACCGCATCATCCAGGAGTGCTATCCGCGCTCGATCGGCGGCGCGCAGTTCACCAACCTGTTCATGGACTCGTCCTTTCTCGACTACACGTCGCGGCTCTACTTCAGGAAGATCGACGTGCAGCAGTACCGGGACGCGATCAACAGCTTCTACCCTGGCGACAACAGGGCGGGGATCGACTGCGTCGTCTCGAAGCTGCCGCCGACCGTCAGCCCCAAGTGAACGCGGCGATCCGCCAGGGAATCCGTTTGGTTATCCTAGTCGTATCATCGGCGGTCGCGCCCCGCGGGCCGCCGTAAGGCGAGGTGCCGCCGCCCCGACCAACGAGCGTGCGCCCACACCAGGAAAGACGCCATGACCGAGAAGACCGCCGACAAGATCCGCAAGACCGACGAAGAGTGGCGCAAGCAGCTCACCGACCTGGAGTACAAGGTGGCCCGAAAGCACGGCACCGAGCGCGCGTTCTCCGGTGCGTACTGGGATCACCACGACAAGGGCATGTATCACTGCGTCGGCTGCGGCCAGGAGGTCTTCAGCTCGGCGCACAAGTTCGACTCGGGCACGGGCTGGCCGTCTTACTGGCAACCCACGCGGCCCGACGCCGTCGAAACCGACGAGGACACGAGCTTCCTCATGCGCCGCACCGAGGTGCACTGCTCGCGCTGCGATGCGCACCTCGGCCACGCGTTCGAGGACGGTCCCCAGCCGACCGGGCTGCGCTACTGCATCAACTCGGCGTCGCTCAAGTTCGAGAAGGACAAGGGCTGACGCCGCTCCCACCGCCTCGCGGATCCGGCGCGGGTCGGCGGCGTCCCCGGAGCCGTTTCCCCACGGCAGGTCGTTGACTGCTATGGGATAATGCCGGCCGCATGAAGTTCCTGTTCGACCTCTTCCCGGTCCTCCTCTTCTTCGTCGCGTTCAAGCTGTCCGACATCTACGTGGCGACGGCCGTTGCGATTGCAGCGACCTTCGCCCAGGTCGGCTGGCTCAAGCTCCGCGGTCGAAAAGTCGAGCCGATGTTGTGGGCGAGCTTCGCGATCATCGCGGTGTTCGGCGGCGCGACGCTCGTGCTCCAGAACGAGACCTTCATCAAGTGGAAGCCGACGGTCCTCTACTGGCTGTTCGCCGCGGTCCTCGCGGGCGGCCAGCTCCTCGCCGGTCGCAACCTGCTCCGGGCGCTGCTCGGTGCGCAGCTCGAGCTTCCCGACGCCGCGTGGCGCAAGCTGAATCTGAGCTGGATCGGCTTCTTCGCGTTCATGGGCGCGGCGAACCTCGCCGTCGCTTACAACTTCTCCACCGACGCGTGGGTGAACTTCAAGCTGTTCGGCGGCATCGGCCTGATGCTGCTGTTCCTGCTCGCCCAGGGGCTCGTCCTCGCCAAGTACGTCCAGGAGAAGCCGTGACCGACGTTGCGCAGGCAATCCGCGACCGGCTCGCAGTCCTCGAGCCCGAGGCGATCGAGCTCGTCGACGAGAGCGCGCTGCACGCGGGCCACGCGGGCGCGAAGAGCGGCGGCGGGCACTTCCGGCTGACGATCGTGTCGGCGCGCTTTCGCGGCCAGGACACGCGCGCCCGCCATCGGCTCGTGTACGACGCGCTCGGGCCGCTGATGCGGCGCGAGATCCACGCACTCAGCATCCGTGCGCTCGCGCCCGAAGAACAACGGACGGCCGCCGCGTGAACCACTTCCCCACCCGAAAGGAATTTCGATGACTCGCCTCCGCCTGAGCCTCTGCGTCGCCTCGCTGCTCGGGCTCGCTCTGCCCTTCACACCCGCGTCGGCGCAGGAGAAGGTCGCCACCGTGAACGGCGTGGCGATCCCCAAGTCCCGCATCGACCTCATCCTCAAGGCGCAGGCGCAGCGCGGCATGCCGGACAACCCGCAGCTGCGCGGCGAGCTCCGCGAGCGCCTGATCCTCCGCGAGGTCATCACCCAGGAGGCGACGCGCAAGGGGCTCCCGAAGAACGTCGACGTTCAGGCGCAGCTCGACCTCGCCCGGCAGGAGGTGATCTGGAACGCCTACGTGGCGGACTTTATCCGGACCAATCCGGTCCCCGACGCGCAGCTCAAGGCCGAGTACGAGAAGCAGAAGGCCGGCGCCAAGGAATACAAGGCGCGCCACATCCTGGTCGAGAAGGAAGACGAGGCGAAGGCGATCATCGCCGACCTGAAGAAGGGCCGGAAGTTCGAGGACCTCGCCAAGCAGTCGAAGGACCAGGGCTCCAAGGATCGGGGCGGCGATCTCGACTGGAACGCGCCGTCGAGCTACGTCCCGCAGTTCGCCAACGCGCTGGTCCGGCTCGAGAAGGGCAAGTACTCCGAGGTGCCGGTCCAGACCCAGTTCGGCTGGCACGTCATCCTGGTCGAGGACGTGCGCGCGGCGACCAAGTTCCCCTCGTTCGACGAGGCGAAGCCGAAGCTCACCGAGTGGCTCCAGCAGCAGGCGTTCACGAAGAACGTGAACGACCTGCGGGCGAAGGCCAAGGTCGAGTAGCTGCGGGCTAGTCGACCCACACCCGCGCGTTGCGGAACATCCGCAACCACGGGCTCGCCTCTTCCCAGTCGTCGGGATGCCAGGAGCACTGGACCGTACGGAACACGCGCTCGGGATGCGGCATGACGATCGTGAAGCGCCCGTCCGCCGTCGTGAGCCCGCTGATCCCGCCGGGCGAGCCGCTCGGATTGAGCGGATAGCGCTCCGTCGCCGCGCCGCGGTTGTCGACGTAGCGCAGGCACACGGCGACGCGCGCGCGGGCCTCGGCGCTAGCGAAGCTCGCCCGTCCCTCGCCGTGCGCGGTGGCGATGGGGATGCAGCTCCCTGCCATCTCGGCGAAGAAGATCGACGGGCTTTCGGTCACCTCGACCAGCGCGAAGCGGGCCTCGAACTGCTCGGAGCGGTTGCGCAGGAATAGCGGCCAGTCGCCGCCGCCGGGGACCAGCTCGCGCGCGGCCGCCAGCATCTGGCAGCCGTTGCACACCCCGAGCGCGAACGTGTCCCGGCGCGCGAAGAACGACGCGAACTCGTCGCGCGCGCGGGCATTGAAGAGGATCGACTTCGCCCAGCCCTCGCCGGCGCCGAGGACGTCCCCGTAGGAAAAGCCGCCGCACGCGACGATGCCCTTGAAGCCGTCCAGGCCGGCGCGGCCGGCGATGAGATCGGTCATGTGGACGTCGATCGGCGCGAACCCCGCCCGGTCGAAGGCCGCCGCCATCTCGCTCTGGCCATTCACGCCCTGCTCGCGCAGGATCGCGACCCGCGGCGCGGCGCCACGCGCGATGAACGGCGCAGCCACGTCCGTGCGCGGGTCGAACGTCAGGTGGGCGTGCAGCCCGGGATCGGCGGCGTCCAGGATGCGGTCGAACTCCTCCTGCGCGCAGTCGGGATGATCGCGCAGTTGTTGCATGCGGTAGCTCACCTCCGACCACGCCCGCTGCAGGCCCGCGCGCGGCTCCGCGAACACCGCCTTGGCATTGCGGACGATCCGGAGCTCGTCGCGGGGGTTCGGCGCCCCGATCGCGAGCGCGTAGAGGCCCGCATCGGTCAGCCGCTTCATCACCCGCGACCGGTCGTCCGCGAGCACCTGGACGACCGCGCCCAGCTCCTCGGCGAAGAGCCCCGCGAGCGCCCGCTCGAGGTCGCGCCCCCGCATGAGCTCGGGCCGCCGCTCGTTGCCGTCGACGTCGTGCGCGAGCGGATCGTAGCAGAGGAGGTCGAGGTTGATCGTCGCGCCGCAGCGCCCGGCGAACGCCATCTCGCACACCGCGGCGAGCAGCCCGCCGTCGGAGCGGTCGTGGTACGCGAGCAGCAAGCCGTCCCGATTGAGCGACTGGATGGCGGCGAAGAACGCCTTCAGCGCCGCAGGACTCTCGAGATCGGGCGACGCGTCCCCCAGCTGCCCGTAGACCTGCGCAAGCTGCGATCCGCCGAGGCGGTTCCGCCCGCGGCCGAGGTCGACCAGGATGAGCTCGGTCGCGCCGAGGTCGGTCCGGAGCTGCGGGGTCAGCGTGCGCCGCGCATCCTCGCACGGCGCGAACGCGGAGACGACGAGCGATAGCGGCGCCACGACCTCCTTCGCCTCGCCACCCTCCCGCCAGGTCGTTCGCATCGACAGCGAGTCCTTCCCGACCGGGATCGACACCCCGAGCGCCGGACACAGCTCGAGCGCGACCGCGCGCACGGTGTCGAACAGCGCCGCGTCCTCGCCGGGGAAGCCCGCCGCCGCCATCCAGTTCGCCGACAGCTTGACGCGCGCGAGGTCGGCGACCGCGGCCGCCGCGAGGTTCGTCACCGCTTCGCCGACCGCCATGCGTCCCGA
This sequence comes from Burkholderiales bacterium, assembly GCA_035286595.1. GTDB lineage: Bacteria > Pseudomonadota > Gammaproteobacteria > Burkholderiales > SG8-39 > DATEDA01. Next base: position 16,994 of record DATEDA010000076.1, read on the forward strand.
CGCCGCGGGATCGATCAACGCGAGCGGCGCGCGCTCGCCCATCGCGAACGCCTCGCCGGCGTACCCCGAGAAGTCCATGAGGGTCACCGCGCAGTCCGCGACCGGCACCTGCCACGGCCCTACCATCTGGTCGCGTGCGCACAGTCCGCCGACCGTGCGGTCGCCGATCGCGACGAGAAAGGTCTTGTTCGCGACCGTCGGCGCCCGCAGCACGCGGAACGCCGCCTCCTTCAGCTCGACCGCGCGGAGATCGAGCGGCGGCAATGTGCGCGCAACCCGCCGGACGTCGCGCAGCATCCGCGGCGGCTTCCCGAGGATCACGTCGAGGTCGACGTCGACGGGCCGGTCGCCGAAGTGCGGATCGGTGACGGTCAGATGGCCGTCGGCGGTGGCCGTGCCGAGGACCGCGAACGGGCACCGCTCGCGCTCACAGAGCGCGCGGAACTCGGCGAGCCGGTCGGGGCTCACCGCGAGCACGTAGCGCTCCTGCGCCTCGTTGCACCAGATCTCGCGCGGCGTCATGCCCGGTTCCTCGCTCGGCACCGCGCGCAGGTCGATCGCTGCGCCGCGACCGGCCGCGTGGGCGAGCTCCGGGAGCGCGTTGGCGAGGCCGCCGGCGCCCACGTCGTGGATCGTGAGGATCGGGTTCGCCGCCCCCAGCGCCGCGCAAGCGTCGATGACCTCCTGCGCCCGCCGCTGGATCTCCGCGTTGCCGCGCTGCACGGAGTCGAAGTCGAGGTCGGCGACGTTCGCCCCGGCCTCGAGCGAGGAGGCCGCGCCGCCGCCCATGCCGATCAGCATGCCCGGGCCGCCGAGCTGGATCAGCAGCGCGCCGGGCGGCACCGGCCCCTTGAGCGCGTGCGCGGCGCGGATGTTGCCCACGCCGCCCGCGATCATGATCGGCTTGTGATACCCGCGGGCGACGCCCCCGACCTCCATCTCGAAGGCGCGGAAGGTGCCGGCGAGGTTGGGACGGCCGAACTCGTTGTTGAACGAGGCGGCGCCGATCGGCCCGTCGAGCATGATCTCGAGCGCCGAGGCGATCCGGTCCGGTCTTCCGAAGTGGCGCTCCC
>DATEDA010000077.1:0-8139 GCA_035286595.1 Burkholderiales bacterium
AGCAGCACCGCGCTGATCGGCTTGGTGAAGAACACCGACGGATCGCCGCGCGAGAGCAGCATCGCGCGCCGCAGGTTCTCCTCCATCATCGGCCCGAGGATGAACCCGAGGATCAGCGGCGCCGGCTCGCACGCGAGTTTCACGCACACGATGCCGAACACCCCGAACACGCACATCATGTAGATGTCGAACGGGCTGTTGTTTACGCTGTACACGCCGATGGCGCAAAAGACCAGGATCGCGGGGTAGAGCATCCGGTACGGCACCGTCAGCAGCTTCACCCACATGCCGATCAGCGGCAGGTTGAGGACCACCAGCATCAGGTTCCCCACCCACATCGACGCGATCATTCCCCAGAAGAGCTGCGGCCGCTCGGTCATCACCTGCGGCCCCGGCGCGATCCCCTGGATCATCATCGCGCCGATCATCAGCGCCATCACCGGATTCGACGGGATGCCGAGCGTGAGCAGCGGAATGAACGAGGTCTGCGCGCCGGCGTTGTTCGCCGACTCCGGCGCGGCGACGCCGCGGATCTCGCCCTTGCCGAACTCGCCGTCCCGGCTCATCTTCTTCTCGAACGTGTAGGCGGCGAAGGACGCGAGCAGCGCGCCGCCGCCCGGCAGGATGCCGAGCGCGGACCCGAGCGCCGTCCCGCGCAGGATCGAGGGAATGCAGCGCTTGATGTCCGCCCAGCTCGGGAGCAGGTTCTCGATCTTCGCCACGAAGACCCCGCGCTGCTCCCGGCGCTCGAGGTTGGCGATGATCTCGGCGATCCCGAACATGCCCATCGCCACGGTCACGAAGCCGATCCCGTCGGAGAGTTCCGGGATGCCGAAGCTGTAGCGTGCCACGCCCGAGTTCACGTCGGTACCGACCAGCCCCAGCAACAGCCCGAGGAGCACCATCGAGATCGCCTTGATCAGCGAGCCGTGCGCCAGCACCACCGCGGCGACCAGGCCGAGCACCATGAGCGAGAAGTACTCGGTCGGGCCGAACTTCAGGGCGACTTCCGCCAGCGGCGGGGCGAACAGCGCAATCACGATCGTGGCGACGCAGCCGGCGAAGAACGAGCCGATCGCCGAGATGCCGAGCGCCGGTCCCGCCCGCCCCTTGCGCGCCATCTGGTAGCCGTCGAGCGCGGTGACGACGGACGCCGCCTCGCCCGGGATGTTCACCAGGATCGCCGTCGTCGAGCCGCCGTACTGGGCGCCGTAGTAGATCCCGGCGAGCATGATGAGCGCCGACACCGGCGGCAGCGTGAACGTCACCGGCAGCAGCATCGCGATCGTCGCCACCGGGCCGATGCCGGGCAGCACGCCGATCAGCGTGCCGAGCAGCACCCCCATGAAGCAGTAGAGGAGGTTCTGGAACGACAGCGCGACGCCGAAGCCGAGCGCGAGATTCGAGAAGATTTCCATCGCCCGCCCCTACTCGCCCGGCCAGACGGGAAATGGCAGTCCGAGGCCCTTGACGAAGACGAAAACGGAGAACAGCGCCAGGACGACGTACAGGATGGCGACCTCCTTCCAGCGGAACTCGTGTCCGCCGAAAGCGCCGATGAAGACCAGGACCGCGGCGGCGATCACCATTCCGAGCGGCTTGAGCAGGATCCCGAAGAGCACGATCGCCACGATGATCAGGATCAAGGGTCTGAAGACAAACGCCGGAACCTTGGGTCCGGCGATCACGAGCGACTGGATGAAGATCGCGAGGCCGAGGACGGCGAGCAGGCCGCCGAGCATGGTGGGGAAGTACGCCGGCCCCATCCGCACCGCGGTCCCCATCTGGTAGTTCTGCGCGACGGCGGCGAACCCGATCCCGAATCCGATGAACATCAGGCCGGCCCAGAAATCCACGGGCGCTTTTATTTTCACTGGACCCTCCTCCTGTGGGGGGAAGCCTATTCTGCCATAGGCCTTGGGGGGTGCAGCACGCCGTTCCGGGCGCTCCGGGGACGCGCCGCGCACCGAGGCAGTGCGAGCCCGCAACCTTACAGAAGCCTGACGCGGCCGGGTGGCCGGAGTCGCGCCCGGCGCCGCTCAGACGAAGTTCGGGCCCTGGATCTGCTCGTTCAGCTCGCGTTGCTTGTCGAGGTACTCGACGAGGCGGGAGCTGGTGTGCCGCAGCCGCTGCGACAGCATCAGCGCGAGCTGCATCAGGATCTTCGCCCCGAGGATCGGCTGCTCGAGGATGATGCGCGCGAGATGGTCGGCCGAGAGCACCGCGATCAGCGTGGGCTCGACGGCGACGCAGGTGGCGAACCGCGGCTCGCCGTCGATCATCGACATCTCGCCGAGGGTCTTGCCCTCGTCGATCACGGCGATGAGCCGCGGCACGTTCCAGCGGTCCTGCTTGAACACCTCGATCCGCCCTTCGATGACGATCATCATGAAGTCGCCGGCCTCGCCTTCGCGGATGATCTCCTGGCCGGCCTGGGCGCGGTGCACCTGCATGAAGTGGCCCATCAGGCGGATCTCGGCGAGGTTGAACTGCTCGAACAGCGGCGCCTGCCCGATCATGGCGTGCATCCGGGTCGCGAACTGGGTCGCGTCGCCGACGTGCTCGAGCTGCGGCAGCCGCTGGCTCTCGACGAGTTCCATCGTTGGGGCGGGACTGGCGGACATTGAACGAGGAAGAATTATGCCCGAGCGGGGAGGCGCCGGGAGGCTCGTGGGTGTTGGCCACCCGTCAATCTGGCGACCGCGACCGGGGCACCGCCGTCGCGGGTGCGACCGCCGGTCAGCGCGCCGGGCACGTCGCGGCGCCGAAGTAGCGCTCGCAGAGATAGCAGCGCCCCTGGGGCAGAACCCCGGGGATCCGGTAATACCGGTCGCGGACGAACGCGAGCACCCGATCGCGGTACGCGGGAAAGCTGAAGCCCTGCCCGAGCACCAGATGGAAGGTCGCGCCCCGCACGGTGACGTCGCGGAACTCGACCGCGCGGAAGAGCGGCGCGTACTCCTGCGGGTCGGCCGGGGTCTTCCGGACGACCAGGATGTCCTGTCCGTCGAGCCGCCGGAAGTCGGTCGCGATGTCGTCGTGCCGTCCGTGCCCCGAGGCCGGGCCCAGGACGAAGAAGTAGTGCCGGCGCCAGGCGCCGCGCGGACCGTCGGCCGTGCCCGGCTGCGCGACGAACCCGAGCTCGGCGGCGCCGTACGACAGCGTCGCCGCCGAGGAGAAGCTCGTCGACGCGAAGGCGAACTTGCCCTCGTACGGCTTCAGGGCGGCAAGCAGCTCGTCGGCGTGCAGCGCCTCGACGAGCGAGTCGTACTTCCGCACCCATTGCCAGGTCTCGACCGGAGCCGCCGCGAAGGCCGCAACGAGGACGACGTGCAGCGCCGAGAATCCGGCCAGGAACCTGGCGGAGGCCGCGATCCGCGCGGCACCGAGGGCGAACGCCCCGGTCATGAACAGCGCCGGCATGAACGCGAGCAGCCAGTGCAGCCCGATCGTCTTGAACGGCGAGGCCGCCGCGAGCAGCGCCAGGGGCGCGACCGCGCACGCGGCGATCGCCGCGATCGGGGCTCTCGCCGCGGCCTGCCGCACCGAGCGTGCGCCGCGCGCGAGCTGCCACAGGAGCAGCGGGCTCGAGACGTAGACGAGCAGCGCCGCGAACACGAGCGGCTTGTGCCACCCGCCCGAGGTGTCGCGGTTGTAGACGTTGTGCAGCAGGTTCGCCCAGCAGTGCGCGTAGTTCCACGCCGCGTTCAGGAGCACGAACGGCGCCGCGGCGGCGAGGACGATGGCAAGATCGCGCCAGCGGCCCGGGCGCGGTACGAGGACCGTGAAGACGAGAACCCCGAGTCCGAGCATCACTGCGAAGTACTTCGAGAGGAACGCGAGCCCGAGGGCCGCGCCGGCAGCCACGAAGAGTGCCGGCGACTCGCGATGGACGCCGAGCGCGAAGGCCGCGAGCGACAGGAACGAGAAGAAGGCGAGCGGCGTGTCGGTCGTGATCGCGACGTTCAGCACCTGCGCCGGCACCAGCAGCCAGGCGAGCGCCGCTGCGTAACCGAGCCGCTCGGCGTCGCCCTCTGATCCCGGGCCCTGCCCGCCCCGCGCCAGGCCGCGCACGAGCCACGCCATCCCGATCGCGATCGACGCCGGCAGGACCACGGCCGGCAGCCGGAGGACGAGCTTCGCGTGCGAGAGCTGGAGGAGCGCGGCCGACAGCCAGCCGACCATCGGCGGGTGATCGTAGTACCCGAGCGCGGGCGCCTCCCCCCACTGCAGGAAGTACGCCTCGTCGCCGGTCATCGGGAGCCACCAGGCGAGCCAGAGGCGGAAGGCAGCCGTGACGCCGATCGCCGCCCAGAAGACGCGTTTCAGGGTCGCAGCGCTCGGAGCGCCCGCCGCCGCAAAGGTCAACGCTCGCGCTCCGCGTCCGCGCGCCGGGCCGAAGGGCGAGCGGGAGCGCGCCGGCGCCGCACCGCGTCCGCGAGCTGCTCGAGGAGCGGGACCGAAGCGCCCCAGCCGAGGCACCCGTCGGTGATGCTCTGCCCGTACACGAGCGGCTTCCCGGGAACGAGCTCCTGGCGTCCTTCCTTCAGATGCGACTCGATCATCACGCCCACGATGTGCCGGTCGCCGTCCGCGATCCTCCGGCCGACCTCCTCCCCCACCTCGAGCTGCCGCCGGAAGTCCTTGCGGCTGTTCGCGTGCGAGAAGTCGATCATCAGCCGCTCCGCAAGGCCCGCGGCGGCGAGCTCCTTGCACGCCGCCGCGACGCTCGCGGCATCGTAGTTAGGCGCCTGTCCGCCGCGCAGAATGATGTGGCAGTCGTCGTTGCCCCGGGTCTCGACGATCGCCACCTGCCCGTTCTTGTGGACCGAGAGGAAATGGTGGTGCTGCCCCGCGGCGAGAATCGCGTCGACCGCGATCTTCACGTTGCCGTCGGTGCCGTTCTTGAAGCCGATCGGCGCCGACAGCCCCGAGGCGAGCTCGCGGTGCACCTGCGATTCGGTGGTCCGGGCGCCGATCGCGCCCCAGCTGATCAGGTCGCCGATGTACTGCGGCGAGATGGTGTCGAGGAACTCCGAGCCGGCCGGCACGCCCGCCTGGTTGATGCGCACCAGCAGGTCGCGGGCGACGCGCAGCCCCTCGTTGATCCGGAAGCTGCCGTTCAGGTACGGGTCGTTGATCAGCCCCTTCCAGCCCACCGTGGTGCGCGGCTTCTCGAAATACACCCGCATCACGATCTCGAGGTCGTCGCCGAGCCGTCCGCGGGCCTCCGCGAGTCGCCCGGCGTACTCGACCGCGGCGCCGGGGTCGTGGATCGAGCAGGGCCCGATGACCACGAGCAGCCGGTCGGAGCGGCCGTGGAGGATCGCCTTGACCCGTTTGCGCGTCGCGGCGATCAGCGCCTCGACGGGCGTCCCCTGGATCGGGAAAAAGCGGATCAGGTGCTCGGGCGGCGGGAGCGGAACGACGTTGCCGATGCGCTCGTCGTCGGTGAGGGAGGTCCGGTCGGTCGGGGCCTGGGCGGGGTACTCGGGCGTGGTGGTCATGGCTTGGCGTCCTGTCATCAAAAAAAAACCGCCAGGCGTTGCGGCGCTGGCGGTTCCTTGGGATCCTGTGAGTGCGGCCTAGGTCAGTCCCTCCGCCAGCGGCTGGGGAAAGAAGAACCCAAAGCGAAAGCTGAAAACGCGCATCGACAGGCCTTTCCGATGCCCATTCAAGCATGCCCGCGCCGCCGCTGGCAAGCCCCTCCGCTAGCGGTCTCCCCTGCCGGCTGCCGGGCGCGCACGAGGCGCCCGAGGACCTTTGTCTCGTCCGGAAGGACGCGGGCGGCCCGGGTGGCGAACGAGAGGGCCGCGGGAGCGTGCCGGCAGGCTCGGTTTGTGCTTCGTGATGAATTGAAGCCCCGGGTCGCGCGTGCTAACTTGCCGGTGGCTGGAAGCGAACGGTTGCGTCTGCGGAGGTGCACGAGATGTCGGCAACGGCGAATCTGCCCGCGGTGGTGAACATCCCGATCGCGGGCTTCAAGGCGGTCTACGACGTCGACGCCGTCGACCGCGCGCTCGCGGAGTTGCCCTCGGGCGCGAACGAGGCGCTGAAGGCGACCTACGAGAAGATGCTCAAGGCCGGGGGCACCCGCCTCACGGTCAAGCCGGCGGGCGTGCCGGCGATGGCGCACCTCTACGACCAGCTCCCGAACTTCACGGCGGCGCTCGACGACGTGAAGAAGCAGATCGCGCTCTGCGCGTCGTCCGCGGACGCGCTCGAGCTCCAGCCGATGCTGCTCCTCGGCGCACCGGGCATCGGCAAGACCCACTTCGCGAAGCGGCTCGCCGAGCTGATCGCCACCGGCTACGGCTTCGTCTCGATGAGCTCGATGACCGCGGGCTGGATCCTCTCGGGCTCCTCGTCGCAGTGGAAGAACTCGAAGCCGGGCAAGGTGTTCGAGACCTTCCTGCACGGCCAGTACGCCAACCCGCTCATGCTCGTCGACGAGATCGACAAGGCGAGCGGCGACACGCAGTACGACCCGCTCGGCGCACTCTACGCGCTGCTCGAGCGCGACACGGCGCGCGCGTTCATCGACGAGTTCGTCGAGCTCCCGATCGACGCCTCGAACGTGTGCTGGGTCGCCACGGCGAACGACGCCGCGCGCATCCCGGAGCCGATCCTGAACCGCATGAACGTCTACGAGATCGACCCTCCCGACCGCGACGGCGCGCTGCGCATCGCGCAGTCGATCTACGCGGAGATCCGCGGCTCGCACGACTGGGGCAAACAGTTCCCCGAGCAGCCGGCGGCGGACGTGCTCGAGAAGCTCGCCTCCATCACCCCGCGCGAGATGCGCCGCACGATCCTCGGCGCGTTCGGCAACGCCAAGCTCGCGGGCCGCGACGAGATCCGGCTCGATGACGTCCAGGACGGCCGCGCCGCGCGGAAGGCGCGGATCGGGTTCTAGGCGAATCCCCCGCTTCGCTGACGCTGCGCCGCCCCCTTTGACAAGGGGGCTAGCCGACCCCCCCCCGCACCGCCGCCCTACTTGCCGGCCGGGGCCGCCGGAGCGGGCTGCGGCGCCGCGGGATCCGGCACCGGCTTCGGCACCGGGACGACGATCCCGGGCGTGAGCGGGATGTCCTCCACGCCCGTCACCCGGGTCACGAAATGGCGCGTCTCGCCGAAGCAGGACGTCGGCAGACCGACCTTCTCCTCGTAGTGGAGCGAGACGCGCTTGCCCATCACCTTGTTGATCTCGGCGGCGACCGCGTCGTCCCAGACGGTGAAGTAGAACTTCTCCGGGATCGCGCCCGGCATCGACACCATCGCCATCTCGCCTTCCCAGGTCTTGCAGAGCCAGCCCTTGTTCGAGAACTTCTGGATCCAGCCGGCGCGCTCGCCGGTCGAGTAGTTCCAGCTCAGCACCCCCCAAAAGTAGCCGGCGACCAGCAGGAGGGCCGCGATGACGATTCCGAGCACGCGCATGGTCGACTCCCGAACGAGTTTCGGGGCGGATGTTACCGGCGAACGGCTGAGGCGGCTTCGCGCCGATCGGGGTATTCTCGCGCGACGAAAACCGGAGAGAACGGGCGGCCATGAGCGCGCCGGGCCGCCCCAAGCGCGAATCCTTGGCGCGAAGCGACGAGGTAACCCAATGAGCTACGAGCTGGACGATCTGTGCAAGGACCTCCGGGGGGCATTGGCGCGCGGCGCGGGTCCCGCGGAGCTCGAGGCGGTGCGGCAGTCGCTCGCGCGCCTGCTCGCCAACGCCGGCTTCGTGGAGCGCACCTGCGGACCGGCGGCGTCGCCCGGACTACATCTGCTCTACGAGGACGCGGGGCTCGGGTTCCAGGTGCTCGCCCATATCAACGAGAAGCCGCGCGCCTCGCCGCCTCACACCCACGGCCAGTCGTGGGCGGTGTACGGCCAGGCGACCGGCTACACCGACATGACCGAGTTCAAGCGGGTCGACGACGGGAGCAATCCCGACCAGGCCAGGCTCGAACCGACGCGGAAGTACCGGCTCAACCCCGGCCAGGTCGGCGTCTACGCCGACGGCGCGATCCACGCCATCGACTACCCGGCGAAGTCGCGCTTCATCCGCGTCACCGGCACCAACCTGGACAAGATCTACCGCGAGGCCTTCGACCCGGCGACCGGCAAGATCGATCGCATGGGGCCGCAGCG
>DATEDA010000078.1:0-8235 GCA_035286595.1 Burkholderiales bacterium
GGGCGTTGTCGCGGCCACCACCCTCGACTTCAGCTCGGCCTCGCGCTGTGCGTCCGGGGCGCGTTTGGCCTCGGCCGCGGCGAGCGCAGCAACCCGGGCGCGCGCGAGCGGGGCGAACGTGCCGTCGGGATACTTCGCGAGGTAGGCCTCGAGCTCCACGCGGTTGGTGCTATTGCGCACCGACTCCCAGAACACCATTTCGTCCGGCTGTGCTCTGGTCGGCGTCGCGGGCGTCGCGGGCGTCACGGGCGCGCTCGCTACGGGCTCGGCGGCGGGCGGAGGCGGAGCTCCCTTGCGGGACATGGCCTGCCATACGCCGGCCGCAGTGACGAGCACGACGATTCCGGCGACGATCGCCCAGCCCCAGGGCCGCGGCGCTTTACCGGGGACCGACGGCGGCGCCGACCTTGAACCGGGCCCCGGGGGAAGGCTCTGCGGCCGCGACGGGCTGCTCGGATCCACGGCCGCGGCCGGCCGCAGGATCTCGGTGATGATCGTGTCCTCCGATACGGTCGGGCTGACCGGAGAGGCGTGCGCGGCGACGATCGCGTCGCGGAGCGCCTCGGCGCTCTGGTACCGATCCTCCGGCTTCTTTGCGAGCGTGGTCGCGAGGATCGCGTCGTAGTGCTCCAGGCCGCGCCCGGACCTCGCGGCCGAGGGTTTCGGCGCTTCAGTGTGGCAAACCGCGTAGGCGATCTGCTCGGCGCTGCCGACGAAGGGTCTCGCGCCGGTAAGCAGCTGATAGAACACGACGCCGGTGGCGAAGATGTCGGCGCGGTGATCGATGGCCCGCGCCGCGTACTGCTCCGGCGCCATGTACCCGGGCGAGCCCATCACTGCGCCGGTCTGCGTCAGGTCCGAAGCTTCGATGCGGGCGATGCCGAAGTCGGCGACCTTCAAACGGCCGTTCATCATGAGGATGAGGTTCGCCGGCTTGATGTCGCGGTGCCACACCCGCCGCTCGTGGGCGTGCGCGAGCGCCTCGAGGAGCTGGGAGACGATGCTGATCGCGTCCCGCTCCGCGAATTTCACCCCGCGCGTGAAGTACTCGCGGAGCGAGTTGCCTTCGACGTACTCCATCGCGATGTAGGCGACCTCGGCATCCTCGCCGTAGTCGTGCACCGCGACGATGCCGGGATGCGCAAGGCGCCCCGCCGCGCGCGCCTCGTTGCGGAAGCGGGCGAGCATCGCGGCTGCGGGTCGGTCGCCGGTGATCAGCTCCCGGCGGATGGTCTTGATCGCGACGATGCGTCGGATGCCGGGGTCGAAGCCCTTGTACACGACGCCCATCGCGCCCGTGCCGAGCACCTCGGTGATGTCGTACTTGCCAAGGCGGGCCGGCGTGCTCACGTACCCTTCAGTGATGCAGGATCTTGGACAGGAACTGGACCGCGCGCTCGGAGCGGGGCTTGCCGAAGAAGTCGTCCTTCTTCGCGTCCTCGACGATCTCGCCCTTGTCCATGAAGATCACGCGGTTCGCTACCTTGCGCGCGAAGCCCATCTCGTGCGTGACCACCATCATGGTCATGCCCTCTTGGGCGAGTCCGACCATGACGTCGAGCACCTCGTTGATCATCTCCGGGTCGAGGGCCGAAGTCGGCTCGTCGAAGAGCATCGCGATCGGGTCCATCGAGAGCGCGCGCGCGATGGCGACGCGCTGCTGCTGGCCGCCCGAGAGCTGGCCCGGATACTTGTGGGCGTGCTCCGTCAGGCCGACCCGCTCGAGATACTTCATGCCGCGTGCGGTGGCCTCGTCCTTCGACCGACCGAGCACCTTCACCTGCGCGAGCGCGAGGTTGTTGCTCACGGACATGTGCGGGAAGAGCTCGAAGTGCTGGAACACCATCCCCACCCGGGCGCGCAGCTTCGGCAGGTCGGTCTTCGGGTCGCCGACCGAGATGCCGTCGACGACCACGTCGCCCTTCTGGAACGGCTCGAGCGCGTTCACGCACTTGATCAGCGTCGACTTGCCCGAGCCGGACGGCCCGCAGACCACCACCACCTCGCCCTTGTCGACGTTGGTGGTGCAGTCCGTGAGCACCTGGAAGCTGCCGTACCACTTGCTCACGCCCTTCATCTCGATCATTGCCATCGAAAGCGCTCCTACAGCTTGCCCGGCACGGCGATTCGCGCCTGCAGCCGCTTCACGAGGTAGGACAGGAAATAGCTGATGATGAAGTAGACCACCGCGACGAAGAGGTACATCTCCACGAGGCGCCCGTCGCGTTGCGCGACCTTGCTCGCAGCGCCCAGGAAGTCCGTGATCGAGAGCACGTACACGAGCGAGGTGTCCTGGAACAGGATGATCGTCTGCGTGAGCAGGATCGGCAGCATGTTGCGGAACGCCTGCGGCAGCACGACGTGCCCCATCGATTGCCAGTAGTTGAGCCCGAGCGCGTAGCCCGCCCAGACCTGGCCGCGCGGGATCGACTGGATGCCGGCGCGCATGATCTCGCAGTAGTACGCCGCCTCGAACAGCGTGAAGGTGATGAACGAGGACATGAACGCACCGACCTGGATCGGCTCGGTCGCACCGATCAGCCAGCCGCCCATCCACGGCACGAGAAAGTAGAACCAGAAGATCACCAGCACCAGCGGGATCGAGCGCATCAGGTTGACGTACCCGCCGGCCAGCATCGCCAGCACCCTGAAGCTCGACAGCCGCATCATCGCGAGCAGCGTGCCCAGCACGATGCCGGTGGTCATGGCCATCACGGTGAGGGTGACCGTGAAGGTCATGCCCTCCCGGAAGAGGTAGCCGGCCGAGCGCTGGATGACGTCGAAGTCGAATCCGGTGAACATGGCCGGATCCCCCTAGTGCCCGGCCTGCGGGGCGCCGCCGGCCGCGATCAGCCCCGGCACGGCGATCCGCTTCTCGAGCCAGCGCATCCCGAACGCGATGACGATGTTGACCAGGATGTAGATCACCGTCGCCCCGGTGAACGCCTCGAACACCTGGAAGGTGAACTCCTGCATCGCGCGGGCGCGCGCGGTGAGCTCCAGCAGGCCGATCGTGAGCGCGACGGAGCTGTTCTTGATGATGTTCAGGAACTCGGAGGTGAGCGGCGGCATGATGATCCGGTACGCCTGCGGCAGCAGCACGTAGCGGTAGGACTGGGGCAGCGTGAGCCCCATTGCCGTGCCGGCCATCCCCTGGCCGCGGGGGAGCGACTGGATGCCGGCGCGCACCTGCTCGGCGACGCGCGCCGAGGTGTAGAAGCCGAGGCACAGGACCGCCGGGATGAACGCCGACCATGGCGGCGGCATCTGCTTGATCCACTCACCCACGCCCTGCGGCACGACCTCGGGCAGAACGAAGAACCACAGGAACATCTGCACCAGCAGGGGGATGTTCCGGAACAGCTCGACGTAGGCGTTCCCGAGCCGGATCGCCCACCTGCTCGGTGTGGTGCGTACGACACCGACGAGCGATCCGATGGCGAGCGCGATGACCCACGCGGCGAGTGCGGTGGTGAGCGTCCAGACGACGCCGACGAGCAGGTAGTGGAGCCACGTGCCGCTGCCGTCGGCGGCGGGCTGCCAGAAGATGCCCCAGTTCCAGTTGTACTTCACGCAGCGTTCCTCCCTGGCGGATGCTGCCGCGGGGCGCGGCGGGCGGCCGCGGTGCGCACGGGGCGGGGGCCGAACGGTCCCCGCCCCGGGGCGCTGCTAGACGGTCACTTGTACATCGCCGGATCGCCGGAGTCGGTCGGGCTGGCGATCACCCTCTTGAATTGCGCGCTCATCGGCACGTTCAGGTTGACGCCCTTCGGCGGCACCGGCTTCAGGAACCACTTGTCGTAGATGGCGCTGATCTGGCCGCTCTTGTAGAGCTGCGTCACCGCATTGTCGACGACCTTCTTGAACGCGGGATCGTCCCGGCGCAGCATGATGCCGTACGGCTCGATGGTGTACGCCTCGGCTCCGATCGCCCAATCGGACGGGTTCCTGGCGCCCGCGACCAGGCTGTAGAGCAGGATGTCGTCCATGAAGAACGCCACGGCCCGCCCGGTGTCGACCATCAGGAACGCCTCGGCGTGGTCCTTCGCCGCGACGATGTTCATGCCGAGGTTCTGCTTCTGGTTCTCCTCGGTCAGCCACTTGATGTTGGTGGTGCCCGAGGTCGAGACGACCGTCTTGCCCTTGAGGTCGGCGAGCTTGCCGATCTTCGACGCCTTCTTGGCGACGTAGCGGTTCGCGGTCACGAAGTGGGTGATCGTGAACGCGACCTGCTTTTGCCGCTCGAGGTTGTTGGTGGTCGAGCCGCACTCGAGGTCGATCGTGCCGTTCGCCATCAACGGGATCCGCGTCGCCGAGGTCACCGGGTTCAGCTTGACGTCGATCTTCGGCACTTTCAGCTCGGCCTTGACCGCGTCGACGATCCGCAGGCAGATGTCCAGGGCATAACCGACGACCCGCTGCTGATCGTCGTAGTACGAGAACGGGATCGACGAGTCCCGGTGGCCGAGCGTGATCGAGCCGCTGTCCTTGATCTTCTTCAGGGTGCCGGTCAGCGCTTGTGCCGCCGCCGGCTGCGCCACCGCGAACGCGAGCGCGGCGACGACGGGAAGTGCGAGTTTGCGCATGCTGGGTCTCCTCGTTGTCCGGCACCGCGTTCGGTGGATGCTTCGGCGGGCCGGCAAAAGCTCGATTCTATGTAGGTCTTTGCAGCTTGTCCAAAGGCACAGCCGTCCTGCTAATGCAGCTTCACCGGGGGCTCGGTCCGTCGCGTGATCATCCGCGCCAGGGTCTCGAGCGCGACTTTCCAGAAGCCGTGCAGGGCGAGCTCGTGCATCTTGTAGAGCGACACGTACATCAGCCGCGCGAAATAGCCCTCCACGAACAGGGCGCCGCCGACGAGCGCGCCCATCAGGCTGCCGACCGTGGAGTACTCGCCGAGCGAGACCAGCGACCCGAAGTCGCGGTAGCGGAACGGCTCGAGCGCCTTGCCGGCGAGCCGCCGCTTCATCTGCTTCACCATGTGCGAGGCCTGCTGGTGCGCGGCTTGCGCGCGCGGCGGCACCGTCATGTCGCGCCCTTGCCATGGGCAGGATGCGCAGTCGCCGATCGCGAAGACGTTCGGATCCCGGGTGGTCTGCAGCGTGGGAAGCACGGCGAGCTGGTTGATCCGGTTCGTCTCGAGCCCGTCGAGATGCTCCAGGAAGTCGGGCGCCTTGACGCCCGCCGCCCACACGACGAGCTCCGCCGGGATGATGCGTCCGCCGGCGAGCTTCACGCCGTCCGGCAGCACCTCCGCCACGCGCGACGAGGGGTGCACGAGCACGCCGAGCCCGCGCAGGAGCTTGGTCGCGGCGTCGGACAGGCGCTTGGGCAGCGCCGGCAGGATGCGATCGGCGGCCTCGATCACGTTGATCTTCACATCCTTCTCGGGATCGATGCGGTCGAGACCGTATGCGACGAGCTCGCGCGTCGTGTTGTGCAGCTGCGCGGCGAGCTCGACGCCGGTCGCACCCGCGCCAATGATCGCGACCTGGAGCTGCTCCGGCCGCAGGGGCTCGGTTTGGGCGTGCGCCCGGATGCAAGCGTTCACGAGGCGCCGGTGAAAGCGCTCCGCCTGGGGCGGTTCGTCGAGGCGCAGCGCATGCTCGGGGACGCCCGGCGTGCCGAAGTCATTGGTCTGGCTGCCGACGCCGAGGATCAGCGTGTCGTAGCCGACCTGGCGAGCCGGCGTGACCTCGTTGCCTTCCTCGTCGAAATACGGCGCCACGTGCACCTCGCGCCGCGAACGATCGAGCCCGACCATCTCGCCGACGCGGTAGCGGAAGTGGTGCCAGTGCGCCTGCGCGAGGTAGTCGAGCTCGTGGACCGCGAAGTCCATGCTGCCCGCCGCGACCTCGTGGAGCAGCGGCTTCCACAGGTGCGTGCGCGCCTTGTCGATCAGCGTCACGTCCGCTTTCCCGCGCTTCCCCAGCTTGTCGCCGAGGCGGGTGGCGAGCTCGAGCCCGCCCGCGCCGCCGCCGACCACGACGACGCGATGCAGGCGGTTTCCGATCCCGGATTCCTCCCGCGATGCGGAGCGGGCCGGCGGCGAGAGGTCGCGCATCGCACGGATGTTACGCGAGCGGATTCGAGCGTAGTATTCGCGCCCTCGACAGCGTGCCCCTCCAGCCAACCATGACCGACCGATCCGTGACGACGCCCTTCTCCGCGATCCTCGCCGCGCGCCGCGAGTTTCTCAAGGGCAGCCTTGCCGCGGCCGTGGCGGCCGCGTTCCCGAGCGTCGGCTGCACGACCGCGCCGAGCGCCGGCCAGGTGCCGATCGGCTTTACCCCGATCGCCCCATCTGCCGACGACGCGCTGAAGATCGCGCCGGACCACGCGGCGACCGTGTTCTTCCGCTGGGGCGACCCGGTCGGCATTCCCGGCAACATGCCGGCCTTCAGGCTGGACGCCTCGAACACCGCCGCCGAGCAGGAAGCGCAGGCCGGGATGCATCACGACGGCATGTGGTTCTTCCCGCTGCCGTACGGCTCCGAGTCGTCGGCGCACGGCCTGCTCGCGCTCAACCACGAGTACCTGGACGACGGCCTGCTGCATCCGGACGGCCGCAGGACGTGGACCGCCGAGAAGGTCCGCAAGGCGCAGGCGGCCGTGGGCGTGTCCATCATCGAGGTGCGGTCGGACGGCGAGCGCTGGCAGATCGTCCGTCCTTCGCGCTACGCGCGTCGGATCACCGCGCGCACGCCGTGCACGATCGCCGGCCCGGCCGCCGGCGCCGACGCGATGAAGACCGCGCTCGATCCGGGCGGCCGCGAAGTGCTCGGCACCTTCAACGGCTGCGCGAACGGGTGGACGCCGTGGGGGACCTATCTCACCTGCGAGGAGAACTGGAATTCCTTCTTCGTCAACGCGGGGGCGATCACGCCGGAATATCAGCGCTACGGCATCGGCAAGGGCCGCGGGTACGGCTGGGAGCGCTACGACGAACGCTTCGACGTCGTCAAACACCCCCGCGAGCCGAACCGCTTCGGCTGGGTCGTGGAGATCGACCCGTACGATCCGGCGTCCCAGCCGGTGAAGCGCACGGCGCTGGGCCGCATGAAGCACGAGGGCGCGTGCCCGGCGATCGGCCCCGACCGCCGGATCGCCTTCTACATGGGCGACGACGAGGCGTTCGAGTATGTCTACAAGTTCGTGACGCGGCGACCCTGGGATCCGGCCAGCCGCGAAGCGAACCGCGGGCTCCTCGACGACGGCACGCTGTACGCGGCGAGGTTCAACCCGGACGGCACCGGCGAGTGGCTTGCGCTGGAGCACGGGCAGCGCGGGCTCACCGCCGCCAACGGATTCGCGAGCCAGGCCGACGTGCTGATCAAGGCGCGTCAGGCCGCCGACAAGGCGGGCGCGTCGCCGATGGACCGACCCGAATGGTGTGCGGTTCATCCCGTGAGCCGGGAGGTCTACGTGACGCTCACCAGCAGCGCGGAGCGGGGACGGCCAGGCCGCCCGGGCCCGGACGCCGCGAACCCGCGCGCGAACAACCGGTTCGGGCACATCCTTCGCTGGCGCGAGGACCACGACGACGTGGCGGCGACGCGCTTTCGCTGGGACATCTTCGCGCTCGGCGGCGTGCCCGAGCATCCCGATCCCGCGCAGCGCGGCCGGTTCAAGGGCGACGCGTTCGGGGCCCCGGACGGCCTCTGGTTCGACCGGCGCGGCGTGCTCTGGGTGCAGACGGACATCTCGCCCGGCGCGCTCAACCGGGGCGACTACGCCCTGCTCGGCAACAATCAGGTGCTCGCGGCCGACCCCGCCACCGCCGTCTTCAAGCGCTTTCTCGTCGGCCCGCGCGGCTGCGAGATCACCGGCTTCACGATGACCCCGGACGGCCGGACGGCGTTCGTGAACGTCCAGCACCCGGGCGAGATCCCGGGCGACATCAGTGATCCGGACGCGCCGCGCAAGGGCTCCAACTGGCCCGACTTCGACCCGAACGGCCGCCCGCGCTCGGCAACCGTGGTGATCCGGAAGCGCGACGGCGGGGTGATCGGGACCTAGCCCGTCAGTCGAAGACGATGACCCCGCGGGCGTTCCTGCCCGCCTCGAGGTCGGCGAAGGCCTGGGGCGCCTCGCCGATGCGGTACCGGTGCGTGATGAGCTCGTCGAGCTTCAGCCGCCCGGCGCGGTAGAGCGCGAGCAGCCGCGGGAAGTCCTCCCGCGGACGCGCGGAGCCGAAGTAGCTGCCGGTGAGCGTCTTCTCCTCGAACGTGAGCG
>DATEDA010000079.1:0-3792 GCA_035286595.1 Burkholderiales bacterium
TCGAGGGCGAGCTCGACGTCGTGCTCGTCCGCAAGCTCCGCTCGCCCTACAGCGCCGAGCTCGCGGTCGGCTCGATCGACGAGACCGGCTGGGCCTACGTCGCCGAGCACGCGCGCAGCGCCGGCGCCGACCAGCGCCACCTCGAGGTCGAGAAGCGGGCGCAACTGGAGATCCTGCGCAAGCGGCGCGCGCAATACACCCCCGCGCGGGCGCCGATCGACCCGACGGGTCGGCTCGTGATCGTCGTCGACGACGGGCTTGCGACCGGCGCGACGATGATCGCCGCGCTCCATGCGGCGCGCGCGAAGCGGCCCGAGCGGCTGGTCTGTGCGGTGCCGGTCGCCGCGCCGGACAGCCTCGAGCTGGTGCGGCCCTACTGCGACGAGGTCGTGTGCCTCGAAGCCCCGGCGGAGTTCTACGCGGTCGGGCAGTTCTACCGCGAGTTCCAGCAGGTCGAGGACGAAACGGTCGTCGAGCTGCTGGCGCAGGAAGAGCAACGGCGCCCTCACAAGGTGGCATAGGCATGTCGCGCGGCGAGCCGGTCGTCCGGATTCCCTCGGGGAAGGTCGCGCTCGAAGGCGTACTCGAGCTGCCCGAGCGAGCCACCGGGATCGTCGTCTTCTCGCACGGCAGCGGGTCCGGGCGCCACTCGCCGCGCAACCAGTTCGTCGCCGGGGAGCTGCGACAGGCGGCACTCGGAACGCTGCTTCTCGATCTCCTCACGCCGGAAGAGGACCAGGACTACGAGATGCGATTCGACATCGATCTCCTGACCGCGAGGCTCGGCGACGCGGTGCGCTTCGTGCGTGGGCACCCGCCGACCCGCACCCTGCCGGTCGGGCTGTTCGGCGCGAGCACCGGCGCGGCGTCCGCGCTGCGGGTGGCCGCGCAGCAGCCGGACGAGGTCGGCGCGGTCGTCTCGCGCGGCGGGCGCCCCGATCTCACGGGTGCGCGGCTGCTCGCGGCAGTCCGCGCGCCGACGCTCCTGATCGTCGGCGGCCGCGACCACGGCGTCATCGAGATGAACGAGGCCGCGCGCGACGCGCTCGTCCACTGCAACCGCGAGCTCGCGATCGTTCCGGGCGCGACGCACCTCTTCGAGGAGCGGGGCACGCTGGAAGAAGTGGCCCGGCTCGCCGCGCAATGGTTCGCGCGCCATCTCGCCCCGCCGCCGGCGCGCGACGAACGGGAGGAATGATCCGCCCCGCGCTGCGCGCTAGCCCTTGACGCAGACGAGCGGCTCGACGCGCGCCACGTTGCGCGCGAGGCCGGCCGCGTCCGCCACGGCGACGACCGCCGCGACGTCCTTGTAGGCCTCGGGCGCCTCCTCGGCGATGCCGCGCATCGATGGGCTGCGGACGAGGATGCCGCGGGCGGCGAGCTGGTCGACGACCTGCCGGCCTTTCCACGTGCGCAATGCCTGGTGGCGGCTCATCGCGCGCCCGGCGCCGTGGCAGGCGGAGCTGAACGCGAGCGCCTCGGACTCCCTGGTTCCCGCGAGCACGTACGAGCCGGTGCCCATCGACCCGCCGATTAGCACCGGCTGGCCGACCGCACGCAGCGGCTCCGGTACGTCCGGATGGCCCGGCCCGAAGGCGCGCGTTGCGCCCTTGCGGTGGACATAGAGCTTGCGCGTGCCGCCGTCAACCCGGTGCTCCTCGACCTTGCAGGTGTTGTGCGAGACGTCGTACAGCAGCGGCAGGCGCGCCCGCGGCAGGATGTCGGCAAACACCTTGCGAACGAGATGCGTGAGGATCTGGCGGTTGGCGAGCGCGCAGTTGATCGCGGCGCGCATTGCGCCCAGGTATTCCTCGCCGACCTCCGAGTCGATCGGCGCACAGGCGAGCTCGCGGTCGGGGAGCGCGATCCCGTAGCTCGCGGCAGCGATCGCCATGCGCTTCAGATAGTCGGTGCCGATCTGGTGCCCGAGCCCGCGCGATCCGCAATGGATCATCAGGACGATGTCGCCCTGCGCGAGACCGAAGACCTCGGCGATCTTCGGGTCGTGGACCGCGGTGACCTCCTGCACCTCGAGATAGTGGTTGCCGCTGCCGAGCGTGCCCATCTCGTCGCGCTGGCGCCGCTTCGCCTGCTGCGACACCGCATCCGGCTTCGCCTGCTTCATCTGCCCGTGCTCTTCGATGCGATCGAGATCCGCGGGGGTGCCCCAACCGCGCTCGACGGCCCACTTCGCGCCGCCGGTGAGCATCGCCTCCATCCCGTCGGCGTCCAGACGGATCGCGCCAGTGCTGCCCACGCCCGCCGGGATCCGGTGGTAGAGCGCGTCGGCGAGTTCCTTCTGCACGGCAAGGATGTCGGCGCGCTGGAGCCCGGTGTGCAGGCAGCGCACGCCGCAGGAGATGTCGAAGCCGACGCCGCCGGCCGACACGACGCCGCCCGCGTCGGGATCGAACGCCGCGACGCCGCCGATCGGAAAGCCGTAGCCCCAGTGCGCGTCGGGCATCGCGTAGGACGCCTTGACGATGCCGGGAAGCGTCGCGACGTTGACCGCCTGCTCGTAGACCTTGTGGTCCATGTCGCGGATTAGCGGCTCGCTCGCGTAGATCACCGCGGACACGCGCATCGCCCCGTGCGGGGCGATCTCCCACTCGTATTCGGACCGCCGCTTAAGCAGGCTGATATCCATGGCTCATACGTCGACCACTGTCTGTGCCACCCAGCCGTCGGGGTCGCGCGCGACGCGCAGCGCGGTGTAGGTCGCGCCCTTGATCTCCACCGCCGGAGCATGGCGCCCCAGGTCGACTCGCTCGCCCCGCGCCTCGCCGCTGAGCCGCGGGCCGTCGAACCGAACGGCAAAGCGGCTGAACAGCATCTTGCGGGTGGCCATCTCGTAGACGAGGCTGTTCAGCCACTCCGCGAGCAACAACTCGTCATCGGGCGCCTCGCACTCGATGGCGACCGCCTCCCGGGGCTCGACCGTGGCGGGGTCGGCGACGACCGCAGTCATGGCAAGCGCCGCCTGCGCGAAGGCTTCGGCCTTGCTCGCGCCGAATCCGCGCACCCCGACGTCCGCCCCGTGCGGGAAATGCTCCCAGTGACCGGACACTGGATGCTTATAGCCCAGCCGCCGCGCGGGGGATTGACCCGCGTCAACCCGACGGCCGTGGCCTCAAGCGGCCCGGGCATGCAAGTCCGCTGCGGGGCAAGCTGCGCGGTTTGAGGGAGGTCAAGCCGCACGGATGCGTCCGGCCGTATCGTCAGCCCCGGGGGTCCGGAGCCGTGAGCACCGTCAGGAAATACATCAAAGAGAACGTATTCTCCCGCTGCGGGCAGGCCGTGAGCCGGCTGGCGGCAAGCGGCCTCATCCCGCGGCCCGAGATGCCGACGAGCGAAGCCGAGGTCCACGAGTGGTGGCTGGTGTCCGCCGACCTCGCGGCCAGGCTGCGCGGCGAGCGCCTTCCCGTCCTCCAGTTCGGCGAGCTCCACATGTGGGGGCGCGGGGCGACCGGCGTACCGCTCGAGGATGACGAGGAGCTGATCGCCGCCATTGGACCGCCGGCGGCAGCGCCCGCGCCGAGGCGCAAGCCCGGAAACCGGCCTGCCGCTCGCAAGCGTCGCTGACAACGCTTCTGCCGCGGCGCCGCAGGGTGTGCCGCGCGATCGACACCTGATCACATGGGCATGCCGAGGCCGCTTCGAACGTGGGCTTGCATGATCGTCCTCGGGCTCGCGGCGCCGGCCGGCGCCGCCCCGCAAACGGTCGATGTGTACCTCTTCTGGCGCGTGGGCTGCCCGCATTGCGAGCGTGAGATCGACTTCCTCGAGCGGCTC
>DATEDA010000080.1:0-32282 GCA_035286595.1 Burkholderiales bacterium
GCCGAGCAGAAACGTCACCTCGGGGTCGACGATCTCGGAGGCGAGGAGCGCGTTGGCATTCTTCGCCATCCGCTGCGTCAGCATCACGAGCTGGCCGGCGAGCGAGATCTCGCGCGATCCGGCCTGGCTCTGCAGCTTGAGGGCCGAGACCTGCTCCGCGAGGTCGAGCAGCACCGGGTTGTTGTTGTTGATCGCCTTCACGGCGTTCCCGAGGGAGATCAGGCTCTTCTGCTGGCCGAGCACCAGGGCGATGTTCTTGTCGGTCTTCTGCCAGAGCTGCGCCACCTTGTCGAGTGCCGGCCGGACCGAGTCGGCGCTGGTGGGCACCTCGGCGCCGCCGACCATGCCGCCGCTCCCGAGGGCCTCGACCAGGCCGGCGAACTCGTCGCGCGAGCGCTTGAGGCGGGCGAACGCCTCGGCGTTGCCCTGGAGGCCCTGCTGCGCCTCCTTCGCGAGCCGCTGCGAGAGCATCCGCATCTGGCCCGCGGCCCCGACATAGGCCGTCCCGTGAGTCGTCGTGCGGATCGCGAGCAGGCCGACCGCGGTGATCGCCAGGAACAGGCCGACGAGCAGGATGATCAGCAGCTGCATCCGGGACCGGAACGACTTCCCGCCCAGGACCCCGCCGCGCTTCTTCGTTCCGGCGGCATCGAACGTCGTGGTCGACGTGAGCGGTGCCTTCTTCGCCGGCACCGCCTTGACATTCGGCGCCGCCTTCTGCTCGGCCTTGCCCTTGCCGAGCCCGACGTTCAACGCCTTGAGATTCAGTGCCATGGTTTTTCCTCGGTCCTGCCTCTGGTCTGTTCCCGCTTCCCGCGCGCGCCGACCGGCCAGTGGCCGCTCGCCCGCGCGCCGCCCTATAGCCCCGCCTGCAGAAAATCCTCGTTGTAGACGAGCTCGTTCATGCCGAGCTCGCGCCAGACCTGTCCGTCCGGGCCGACGAAGCGCGCCCGCTCCCAGGTCCGATCCGCGGTTGCGGCGCGAGTCTCGAACTGCTGCAGATTGCGCAGCCCGAGCATCCGGTTGACGAGCAGCGCCGCGCTCATGTTGTACCGGTCGGCCACGAGCAGCAGCCGGGAGTCCGGCGTCTGCGGCGTCGGATCCCGGCCCTGGAATGCCGACAAATCGATCACGCTGAAGAGGTTGCCGCGGATGTTCGCAAGCCCCCGGAACCACGATTGCGTCAGCGGTACGTGCGCGATCGGGGGGACCGGGATGACTTCGCCCGCCTCCTCCAGCCGGACGAGCCACAGCTCGTCGCCCACCTGCACGCCGAGCCGCGCCGACGGCGCATCCGCCGCCGCCGCCTCGTTCAACCGGCGGACGAGGTCCTGCTGGAACTCGCGCAGGCTGATCCGGCGTGCCATCGGCGTCGCGCGTCCCTCTAGTTCGCTGCGTTGAGCTGCGCGATCTTCGCGAGCAGCTGCCCGGCGTCGATCGGCTTGATCAGGTAGTCGTTCGCGCCCTGGCGCATGCCCCAGATCCGGTCGGTGTCGGCGCCCTTGCTGGTGCACATGATCACCGGGATGTGCTTGGTCGCATCGTCGCGGGTGATCTGGCGCGTCGCCTGGTAGCCGTTCAGGCCGGGCATGACGACGTCCATCAGGATGAGGTCGGGGAGCTCGCTCTTCGCCTTCACGATCGCGTCCTCGCCGTTCTCGGCGGTGACGACCTGGTAGCCCTTCTTCGCGAGCGTCTCGAGCATGAACTGGCGGTCGGTCGGCGAATCGTCGACGACCAGGATCTTGCGCACGGGCATGTCGCTTGCCTCCCTCTACACGCGGTGCGGCGCGTGGGCGCCGACCGTCTTGAGCAGGCTGTCTTTGGTGAACGGCTTGGTCAGGTACTCGTCCGAGCCGACCATGCGGCCGCGGGCCCGGTCGAACAGGCCGTCCTTGGACGACAGCATGATCACGGGCGTGCCGGCGAACCGCGCGTTCTTCTTGATGAGGGCGCAGGTCTGGTAGCCGTCGAGCCGCGGCATCATGATGTCGCAGAAGATGATCTCGGGCTGGTGGTCGGTGATCTTGGACAGCGCATCGAAGCCGTCCTCGGCAAGGATCACCTGGCACCCGGCCTGAGCCAGGAAGATCTCGGCGCTGCGGCGGATGGTGTTGGAGTCGTCGATCACCATCACCTTGACGCCGGCGAGGTTCGCGGTCTCGCTCAAACTCGGGTCCCCTTGTCTTTCGGTGGCGTGCGGCCCGCGGCGGCGAAAGCCTCCCGCCGGCGCGAGTCCAGACGCAGATTCTAAGCGAGTCGCGCGGGCCGAGGCTATGAGGAATTCATGGGTTCGGCCAACTATTTAACGCGGTTTCTGAAGTGTGAAAAGGGGCCAGACCGCGCCGAAAAGACGGGCCCGGCGGACCACTTTCGCCGGGGGATTTACAAGGGGGCTTGCCCCCTTGTTCGTTACCGGGGGTGAGGCCGGGGTTTCGAAGGACGTGCCTGCGCACGTCCGAGCCGGCGAACGCCCGCCGCGATGCACCGCGCCGGGCCGGGAAGGGGGAGTCCCCCCTTGTTCGTACGAGAGCTCGTGGAGATCCGGCCCGGGGGCGGAGCCCCGGGTCAGATCTCGACCATTTCGAAGTCTTCCTTGCGCGCGCCACACTCCGGGCAGGTCCAGTTGATCGGTATGTCCTCCCACCGCGTGCCCGGCGCGAGGCCCTCGTCCGGCAGCCCGGCGGCCTCGTCGTAGATGAACCCGCAGATGAGGCACATCCAGGTTCTCGCGGTCTGAGCGGTTTCCGACATCGAAAGAGGGACTTGAGGGAGGGGATTGGGCTAAAATGCGCGGCATCTTACCGTGCGGCGGCCGCCGGTCGCCAGCCCGGCGTCGCTCCGGCTACTCGGCTCGCCTCCCGGTGTCGCTCTCCCGCCTTCTCCCGCCGCCCGTCCTCGCCTTCGCCGGCTCCGACCCCAGTGGCGGCGCGGGTCTCCAGGCGGATTTGCTCACGCTCGCCGCGTTGGGATGTCATCCCCTGTCCGTGGTGACGGCAATCACCGTCCAGGACACGGCTGGCGTGGCGGAGGTCCAGGCCGTCGACGCGAGCTGGGTCGCCCGGCAGGCCCGGGCGCTGCTGGCGGACGTGCGCGCGCGCGCCTTCAAGGTCGGGATGGTCGGCAGCCCCGAGAACGCCGCCGTCATCGCTGCGGTCGTGACCGAGCACCCCGCGTTGCCGCTGGTCCTCGACCCCGTGCTCGCGTCGGGCCGTGGCGACCCGCTCGCGAGCGCGGAGGTCGTGACGGCGCTGCTCGAGCGGCTCGTGCCGCACGCGACGGTGCTCACGCCGAACAGCGTGGAGGCGCGGCGCCTCGCGGCGCGCGAGGGGGAAGCGGCGCTGGATCTCGCCCTGGACGTTTGCGCCGCGCGCCTCGTTGCGCGCGGCGCGCGGTTCGTGCTCGTGACCGGCACGCACGAGCCCACGCGGGAGGTGGTCAACGTCCTGTACGGTGCGCGCGGGGTCGTCCGCTCCGACCGCTGGCCGCGGCTGCCCGGCAGCTATCACGGCTCCGGCTGCACCCTCGCGTCGGCGATCGCTGCCGCGCTCGCCAAGGGGCACGCGGTCCCGGACGCGGTCCGGGAGGCGCAGGAGTACACCTGGCGGACGCTCGAACAGGCCTATCGGCCCGGCGCCGGGCAATCGATCCCGGATCGGCTCTTCGCAGTGCGGGATGGCAGGCGCGCGGAGACGGGCGATTGATGGTGGAATTCCCCCGCGGCCTGTACGCGCTGACGCCGGACGAGCCGGACACGGCCGCGCTCGTTGCGGCGGTGCGCGCGGCGGTGGCCGGCGGCGCGGCGGCGGTCCAGTACCGGAGCAAGCGGGCGGACGCCGCGCTGCGGCGGGCGCAGGCGGCGGCGCTCGCCGCGCTGTGCCGCGAGGCTGGCGTGCCGCTCATCGTGAACGACGACCTCGAGCTCGCGCTCGAGGTCGACGCCGCCGGGGTGCACCTCGGCCGCGATGACGGCGATCTCGCCGCGGCCCGCCGGCGCCTTCTGCCCGGGAAGCTCCTCGGCGCCTCGTGCTACGACCGGCTCGACCGCGCGGCGCGGGCGGTGGCGGCCGGCGCGGATTACGTGGCGTTCGGGAGCGTGTTCGCGTCGCCGACGAAGCCGGCCGCGGTGCGCGCGCCGCTCACGCTCTTCGGCGAGGCGAAGCGACGGCTCGGGGTGCCGCTGGTGGCCATCGGCGGCATCACGCTCGAGAACGCGCGCGCGGTGGTCGAGGCCGGCGCGGACGCGATCGCGGTGATCACCGCGCTCTTCGAGGCCGACGACATCGCGGCGCGGGCCCGGGGCTTCAAGGCACTCTTTGCGAGGACGGAGGCCGCATGACCCGCAACGACCAGCTGTTCGAGAGGGCCCAACGGCTCATCCCCGGCGGCGTGAACTCGCCGGTGCGGGCGTTCCGCGCGGTGGGCGGCACGCCGCGCTTCCTCGCTCGCGGCGCGGGCGCCTATGTCTGGGACGCCGACGGCAAGCGCTACATCGACTACGTCGGCTCCTGGGGCCCGCTCATCCTCGGCCACGCGCACCCGGAGGTGGTCGAGGCGGTGCGCGAAGCGGCGTTGCTCGGCCTGTCGTTCGGCGCGCCGACCGAGCTCGAGGTCGAGCTGGCGGAATTGCTCTGCCAGGCGCTGCCGAGCCTCGAGCTCGTGCGCCTCGTCTCCTCCGGGACCGAGGCGACGATGACCGCGCTGCGGCTCGCCCGGGGGTTCACCGGCCGCCCGCGGATCGTCAAGTTCGAGGGGTGCTACCACGGTCACGCCGATGCGCTGCTCGTGAAAGCGGGATCGGGTGCGCTCACCCTCGGGCACCCGAGCTCGGCCGGAGTGACGCCGGAGACCGCCGGCCACACGACGGTGCTCGCGTTCAACGCGGTCGGCGAGCTCGAGGAGGCGTTCCGCAAGCACGGCGACGAGATCGCAGCGGTGATCGTCGAGCCGGTCGCGGGCAACATGAATCTCGTCCCCGGAACGCGCGACTTCCTGCACGCGATGCGGCGTTTGTGCACGCAGCACGGCGCGGTGCTCATCTTCGACGAGGTGATGACGGGGTTTCGCGTCGGCCCGCGCGGCGCGCAGGGGCTCTACGGCATCACGCCCGACCTGACGACGCTCGGCAAGGTCATCGGCGGGGGGATGCCGGTCGGCGCCTTCGGCGGACGCCGCGACATCATGGCGAAGATCGCGCCGCTCGGGCCGGTCTACCAGGCGGGAACGCTGTCGGGGAACCCGGTCGCGGTCGCGGCGGGGCTCGCGACCCTCCGGCTGGTCCTCGAGCCCGGGTTCTTCGAGCGGCTCACCGCCCGCACGGCGAGCCTCGTGGAGGGCCTGAACGGAGTCGGCAAGCGGCGCGGCGTCGCGTTCTCCGCGGCGCATGTCGGCGGCATGTTCGGCGTGTTCTTCCGGGCGACGCCGCCGGCGTCGTATGCCGAAGTGATGCAATCCGACAAGGATGCGTTCAACCGCTTCTTCCACGCGATGCTCGAGGCGGGCGTGTACCTCGCTCCCTCGGCCTACGAGGCGGGCTTCGTGTCCGCCGCGCACGGGGAAGCCGAGATCGCGGACACCCTGCGTGCCGCCGAGCGCGCGCTCGCCGGGTAAGCGCGAACGGTGCGATGAGCATCCCGGTCAAGCAGCTCTCCGCGCTCAGCCGCGAGGCGCTCGTCCGGCACTTTCTCGCGCTCGCGCCGGAGGACCACCGGTTGCGCTTCGGACGCTCGATGACCCCGGACGCGATCCGCGAGTACGTCGCGGCGATCGACTTCGACCGCGATGCCGGGTTCGGCGTGTTCGACGACGACCTGCGGCTCGCGGGCGTCGCGCACGTGGGCCGGACGGAGGACGGCGCCGAGCTCGGCGTGTCGGTCGTCCCGGAGAGCCGCGGGAAGGGGGTCGGCAGCGCGCTGTTCGAGCGCGCGCACGGCTACGCGCGCAACCAGGGGCTGCGCCAGCTCTTCATGCACTGCCTCACCGAGAACAAGGCGATGATGCACATCGCCAGGAAGGCGGGGATGAACATCGTCACCGAGGCGGGCGAGTCCGACGCGCACCTCGAGCTGCCGCCCGCCGACGCGGGGACGATCGCCCGGGAGCTGCTGCAGGAGCGCGTCGCGCTCTACGACATCGCGCTGAAGACGCAGCTCCGGGCGGCGAAGCGCTACGCCGCGCGCCTGCGGGGGGAAGAAGAGGACTAGGCGCCGATCACTTCTTCAGCGAGTCGCGGATGTCCCGCAGCAGCTTCACTTCCTCGGGCGGCTCGGGCGGTGCGCTCGGGGCCTCGCGCTTCAGCTTGTTGATCCACTTCACCATCATGAAGATGATGAAGGCGAGGATGACGAAGTAGAGCACGATGGTGATGAAGTTGCCGTAGGCGAACACCGGCACGCCGGCCTTCTTCACCGCCTCCAGCGTGGGCGGGGTGCCGGCCGGAATGCCCTTCAGGGCGATGTAGTAGCTCGAGAAGTCGAGCCCGCCGGTGACCCGGCCGATGATCGGCATGATCAGGTCGTTCACCACCGAATCCACGATCTTGCCGAACGCGGCGCCGATGATGACGCCGACGGCGAGATCCATCACGTTCCCCTTGACCGCGAACTCCTTGAACTCCCGCAGCATCGACATCTCGGATTCCCTTTCGACGTGGTGGCCTGGGCGGCGGGGGGAGTGTGAACTAGGTCACGCCGAGGCGTCCACCCTCAGAGCAGGAACAGCGTCGCCAGCCCGAGGAAGATGAAGAAACCGCCGGAGTCGGTGACGGCGGTGATCATCACCGACGAGCCGATCGCCGGATCGCGGCCGAGCTTCGCCATGGTGACCGGGATCACGACGCCCATGAGCGCGGCGAGCAGCAGGTTGAGGGTCATGGCGAGCGTCATGACCAGCCCGAGCTTGACGTTGTCGTAGAGCGCGGCGGCGGTCACGCCGAGGATCGAGCCCCAGACGAGCCCGTTCGCGAGCGCGACGCCGATCTCCTTCGCAAAGAGCTTGCGCGCCTGGTCGGGCTGGATCGCCCCGAGCGCGAGCGCGCGCACGATCATCGTGATCGTCTGGTTGCCGGAGTTGCCGCCGATCCCGGCGACGATCGGCATCAGCGCCGCGAGCGCCACGAGCCTCTCGATCGAGCCCTCGAACGCGCCGATGACGCGCGAGGCGATGAACGCGGTCACGAGGTTGATCGCGAGCCACATCCAGCGGTTCTTCAGCGACTGCCAGACCGGCGCGAACACGTCCTCGGTCTCGCGGAGGCCGCCCTTGGCGAGCGCCTCGTTCTCGCTCTTCGCGCGGATGAAGTCGACCACCGCGTCGACGGTCACCCGGCCGAGGAGCTTGCCCGCCTGGTCGATGACCGCCGCCGAGACGAGGTCGTAGCGCTCGAACGCCTGCGCCGCCTCCTGCGCCTTGTCGTCCGGATAGAGCGTCACGAAGTCCTTGAGCATCACGTCGCCGACCGGCGTCTCGAGGTCGGTGACCACGAGCTTGGCAATCGGCAGGACGCCCTTCAGCCGCTGCTCGCGGTCGACGACGAACAGCTGGTCGGTGTGGTCGGGGAGCTCGTCGAAGCGGCGCAGGTACCGGGTCACCGTCTCCAGGGTCACGTCGTCGCGAATCGAGACCACGTCGAAGTCCATGAGCGCGCCGACCGCGTCCTCGGGGTAGGACATCGCGGCGCGCAGCTGCTCGCGCTCGCCGACCGGCAGCGACTGGAAGACGTCCTGGATGACCTCGTCGGGGAGGTCCGGTGCGAGCTCGGCGATCTCGTTGGTGTCGAGGCTCTCGACCGCCGCGACGAGCTCCTCCGAGTCCATCGTCCGGATGAGCGACTCGCGGACCGGCTCCGTGAGCTCGAGCAGGATCTCGCCGTCGCGCTCCGCCTTGACGAGGTCCCAGACCGCCAGCCGCTCGTTGATCGGCAGCGCCTCGAGGATGTAGGCGATGTCGGCGGCATGCATCTGGTCGAGCTTCGCGCGGAGCTCCGCGAGGTGCTGCTTGTGGACCAACGTCTCCACGAGCTCGCGCTTCGGCATGGCCTGCCGCTCGACCAGGCTCTCGACGAGGCGCTGGCGTCGCAGCAGCTCCTGCACGTCTTGCAGGTCCTGCTGCAGGTCCTCGAGTTCCTTGCGCTCGATGGTTTCCGGCATGCCGGTAGGATAGCGCCCGTCGGTTTCATTGCGAAGGAACATGGACGCTCCCCGACCGCTCGCCGCGGCCCGCGCCGTACCGGTGCTCGCGCCCGGCGTCCGGCCGCGCGAGGTGGTCGCGTGGGCCATGTACGACTTCGCCAACTCCGGCTACACCACGGTGGTCATCACCGCCGTCTACAACGCCTACTTCGTGGGCATGGTCGCGGGCAAGGCCCCATGGGCGACGTTCGCGTGGACGGCGGCGCTCGCCGTCTCCTACGCCCTGGTCCTCCTCACCGCGCCGCTCGTGGGCGCCTACGCCGACCTGCGCGCGGCGAAGAGGCGCCTGCTCGCGGTGTCGACGGTCGGCTGCGTCGTGTTCACCGCCGCGCTCGCCCTCACCGGCCCCGGCACCCTCGCCCTCGCGATCGCCCTGATCATCGCGTCCAACTTCTGCTTCGGCACCGGGGAGAACCTGGTCGCGGCGTTCCTGCCGGAGCTGGCGGACGGCGAGGCGCTCGGGAAGGTCTCCGGCTGGGGTTGGAGCCTTGGATACCTGGGCGGCCTCGTCGCGCTGGGCTTGTGCCTCGTCTACGTCGGCTGGGCGGAGGCCCGTGGCCAGGGCGCGGCGGAGTTCGTGCCGGTGACCATGCTCATCACCGCGGCGCTGTTCGCAGCGGCGAGCCTGCCGACGTTCCTGATCCTCCGGGAGCGGGCGCGGCCGCAGCCGCTGCCGCCCGGCGCCGGCCTGGTCGCAGGCGCGTTCGCCCGGCTGGCGGCGACCGTCCGCCACGCGCGGCGCTACCGCGATCTCGCCCGGTTCCTCGTCTGCATCGTGTTCTACCAGGCGGGGATCCAGACCGTGGTCGTGATCGCCGCGATCTATGCCCAGGCGACGCTGGAGTTCACGACCAAGCAGACAATCGCGATGATCCTGGTGGTGAACGTGACCGCGGCGGCCGGTGCGTTCGTGTTCGGCCACGTGCAGGACCGCCTGGGGCACATCCGGACGCTCGCGGCGACGCTCGTTCTCTGGATCGCGACCGCGCTGGTCGCCTGGGCAGCGACCGGCCCGGGGCTGTTCTGGGTCGCCGCCAATATGGCGGGGTGCGCCCTCGGCGCCTCGCAGTCGGCCGGCCGGGCGCTCGTCGGGTATCTCTCGCCGGAGGACCGGCGCGCCGAGTTCTTCGGGCTGTGGGGCCTCGCGGTGAAGCTCTCCGCGATCCTGGGTCCGGTGACCTACGGTGCGATCAGCTGGGCCACCGCCGGCAACCACCGCGTCGCGATGCTCGCGACCAGCGGGTTCTTCATCGTCGGCCTGCTGCTCCTCGCGGGGATCGACGTGGCGCGGGGGCGCCGGGCCGCCACCGCGGCTTAGGCGACGCCGCCGCGCTACGGCAGCTGCGCCCCCGGCATCCGCGCGAGGATCCGCTCGGTGTAGGTCGCGAGATACGGCGAGCCGCGGTTGCGGTCGTAGAACCGCGGGCGGGGCAGCATCGCCGCGAGCCGGGCGGACTGCGCCGGGGTGAGGTTGGCCGCGCTGGTGCCGAAGTAGTGGCGCGCCGCGGCCTCGGCGCCGAACACGCCCTCGCCCCATTCGGCGACGTTGAGGTACAGCTCCAGGATCCGGCGCTTGCCGAGCACCGTCTCGAGCATCAGCGTGATGATCGCCTCCTGCCCCTTGCGGACCACGCTCCGCTCGCCCGACAGGAACAGGTTCTTGGCGAGCTGCTGGCTGATGGTCGAGCCGCCGGCGACGACCTTGCCGCGGCTCTGGTTGCGCTCGAGGGCGCGCTGGATCCCCTCCCAGTCGAAGCCCTCGTGATCGATGAACTTAGCGTCCTCGGCGGCCACCACCGCGCGCTTGAGGTGCGCCGAGATGCGCTCGTAGTCGGCCCATTGGTGCTTCAGCGCGGCCTTGGGGTTCTTGACGCGCAGCGCCTCGAGACGCCGCTCCATGAAGCTCGTCGTCCCCGGGTCGAGGTGCCGCCAGTAGATCACGTGCGCGAGAAACCAGGACTGGGCGAGGACGAAGATCGCCGCGATCGCACCGACGGCATACGCGAGCCCCTTCGCGATGCGGCGGCGGACCTTCACGGTCGGGCGCGAAGCATCGCCAATACCGGAGCGGTTGCCGGCCGCACGCCGCGCCAGACGAAGAACGATTCGGCCGCCTGCTCGACCAGCATGCCGAGGCCGTCGGCGAGCCGTCCGGCGCCGCTCCGCCGCGCGAACGCGAGGAACGGCGTCTCGCCCTGGCCGTACACCATGTCGTACGCCGTTGCGCCGGTCGCGAACGCGGATCCGGGCAGCGGCGGCGCCTCGCCCGCGAGCCCGGCCGAGCTCGCGTTGATCACGATGTCGAACCCGTGGCGAGGCAGCGCCTCGAAGCCCGCTCCGTGCACGCGGCCCGTGAACTGCCGCTCGAGCGCCGCCGCGCGCTCGCCGGTGCGATTGACGATCACGAGCTCGACCGGCCGCGCGTCGAGGAGCGCTTCGATCACGCCGCGCGCGGCGCCGCCGGCGCCCACGATGAGAATGCGGCGCCCCGCGATCCCGACGCCGAGGTTCGCGCCGAGGTCGCGCGCGAGGCCGACGCCGTCGGTGTTGTCGCCGTAGACCCCCGCGCCGTCGAACCGGAGGGTATTGACGGCCTCGGCCACGCGCGCGCGGGGGGTGACCTCGGTCGCGAGGCGATAGGCCTCGCCCTTGAACGGCACCGTCACGTTCAGGCCGCGCCCGCCCGCGGCGCGGAACGCCGCGACCGCCGGCCCGAATCCGTCGAGCGGCGCGAGCAGCCGCTCGTACCGGAGGTCCTCGCCCGTCTGGCGCGCGAACGCGGCGTGGATCTCGGGCGATTTCGAATGCGCGATCGGATTGCCGATGATGGCGTAGCGGTCGGTCATCCGCGCGGGACGGGGAACGGGGGGCTGGGGGATGGGAAGCACGGCGCGGAAGGTGCGCGCGCGACCCGCGTGCGCGACGGCTAGTTGTCGAACAGCCGGTCGCCGGGCGCGAACGTCCAGGTGCGGGTGATCACCAGGAGGTCGGTATCCTTCCGGATCTCCGGCGGGAACGGGCCGAACGGCGCGGCGAGCCGCACGATCTTCAGCGCGGCGTCGTTCAGGATCCGGTACTCGGACGGCCGGTCGATCTGCACGTCCTCGATGCTGCCATCGGGCTTGAGCGAAACGGTCAGGCGCAGACTGCCGTACATCCGGCCGCGTGCGCCGTCGGGGTAGTTCAGGTTGCCGACGCGCTCGATCTTCAGGCGCCAGTCCTCGACGTACTGCGCGAACCGCGACTCCGCGGCGCGCGCGCCGACGAACTGCTTGCGCGGCCGCTTGTTGTACTCCTCGATGCGGCGTGCGATCTGCGCCTCCATGCGGGCCAACGCGAGCGCCGAGTTCATGAGGTCCGCGCCGCTCGGCGTGGGCTGGGGCTCGTTCGCCGGCGCCGGAGTCGCGGGCGGCGCGGGCACCGCGGCCTCGGCCTGCAGCTGCGTCATGAGCTGACGCTGCTTGGCTTCGAGGTCCGCCGCGCGCTTGCGCGCGCGCTTGAGGTCGTCGCCCCGCTCCACCGTGCGCGTCACCGGGAGCGGCGTGGCGGCGCGCCGGTTCTCGTCGGTGTCGCCACCCCGATCGAGGTTCGCCTGCGCCACCACCTCGGCGTCGACCGGCCGCGTCTGCGACTTGCTGTTCACCAGCACGACGTCGAGCGTCTGCGGCAGCGGGCGGAGGCGAGCCGGGTCCGGAAGGCCGAACCGCACCGACAGGACCGCGGCGTGGAGGAGGATCGAGGCCACAACCGCGCTCCGCAGCGCCGGCGAAAGCGCTGGCGCCGCGACCGGGACGAGCCCCCGGGGAAGGTGCGGAACCGCCTGCAAAGCGACCTCTTAAAACCTCAATCGATCAGAGCGTTACTCTTGGTTTCTCAAGCCACTTCTCGTTTTTCTTGCGGCCTTTTATAGACGCACCGGACGTGGGTGTCAATGAGATCGATCCCGGCGACCTCGACTTCGACCGCGGTTCCCGGTGGAAGATCCGGCAGCGACGGCACGCGGACATAGAGCGGGAGGCCCGCGAGCTTCACCACATTCTCGCGCACCACCTCGGCGGGCGCCACCTCGACCCGTTCCTGCGCGAGCCAGCGAAGGCACCAGTAGTGCTCCATGGCGCGCTGGAACTCGTCGTAGGCCGCGTAGGTCGCCTCGAAATCGCGCAGCGCCGCGAGGAGGGCTTCCGCGCCTTTCGCGAACGGCGGCGGCTCGCCCCGCAGCACGGCGACGAGCTGCCACTGGTTCACGAGGTCGACGTAGCGCCGCAGCGGCGAGCTCGACCAGGCGTAGTGCGAGACGCCGAGCCCCTGGTGCTCGGCGGCGACGGTGGTCATGCGCACCTTGCCCTCCGCGGCCTGCGCGCGATAGATCGCCGCCGCACCGCGTTCGTCGAGCAGCCGTCCCCACGACTCGTTCACGAGGATCGCGAGCTCGGCGACGAGCTTGTCGAGCGGCGAGCCGCGCTTGCGCTCGGTGATCGTCACGCGGTCACCCGCGACGTAGAAGCTGTATTCGGTGCGCTCGGTCTCGCGCCCGCCCTTCCCGCGTCGCCCTTCGAGCGCCAGCGCCAGGCGGTGCAGCGTCTCGAGCTCGCCGGCGAACGGCACGCTCCGGTCCGCGTGACCGGCCGCGAGTCCAGCGTTCAGGACGTCCACCTCCTGATGCCGCAGGTTCGTCACGACCGGGACCTCCTCGAGCCGGGTCTCCGTGGCGAGCACCTCGAGCGTCGCGGCGTCCACGTCGAGATAGAGCGACACCGCCGGGCGCGGCTCGCCGGCGGTGAGCGAGAACCGCTCGATCACGCCCGGGGGCAGCATCGTGATCTTGGTGCCCGGCAGGTACGCGGTCGACAGGCGCTCGCGCGCGATGCGGTCGATGTCCGACCCGGGCCCGAAGCCGAGCGCGGGCGCCGCGATGTGGACCCCGATGCGGAGGCGGCCGTCGCGGCGCGCGACCGAGAAGGCGTCGTCGATCTCGGTCGTGGTCGCGTCGTCGAGGCTGAACGCGGCGACATCCGCACGCGGCAGGCCCGCGGGCCGCTCGGGCGCCGGCACGTCGGGGAACCCGGCGCCGTGCGGGTAATGCTCGAACAGGAACCGCCCGAGGTGGTAGTCGTGGGTCGACGGCAGCGCACCGCAGCGCTCCGCGAGCTTCGCGGCCGAGAGCCCGAGCTCCTCGCCGGCCTGCTCGAACGCCTTGGTCTCGATGCGATTGCGGTCGGGCCGGTAGAGGAGCTGCGGGAGGATGGCGCGCAACGGCTCCGGCATCTCGGAGCGCTTCAGCTGCGCCACCCACGCCGCCATTTGTTCCGCCTGCTGGCGCTTGCGCTCGAGCCCGGCGAGCGCGGCCTTTAGGGTGTCGGGCGGAGCCGCCTTGAACCGCCCCTTCCCCTTGCGGTGGAAGTACACCGGGGCGGCGTGCAGCTTGACGAGGACCGCCGCCGCCTCGAGCGGTGTCGGCGTGCGGCCGTGGTACTCGGCGGCGAGCTCGGCAAACCCGAACTCGGGCTCGCCGCACGCCTCCCAGAGAAAGTCGATGTCGATCTCCGCCGCGAGGCGCGCGGCGCGGTCCAGGAAATCGGCGAGGCCGGCGTCGGGAAACCGCAACAGCACGTTCACCGCCTTGACCTTGGTGCGCTTGCCGCGCGGCGCCTCGACGTGGAGCGACGCCTCGTGCTCGGTGAGCACGGTGCCGACCTTGAACTCGCCGTGCTCCTCGTACAGGACGTTCATGGGGAACCGGCGCGAGCGTCGCGTCGGAAGTTGCAGGATGCGCGAAGCGTCATTATATCCACGCGCATCCGCCGGCCCGCCGCCGGCTACGCGGGTGCGAGACCGGCGAACTCGAGGATCAGCGGCAGGTGCTCGGGGAAGCTCGCGAGCGAATGGTCCCCGCCCTCGACCACGATCTGGCGGCAGCCGGCGTACTTCCACACCGCCTCCCGGTAGTCGAGGACCTCGTCGCCGGTTTCGACCAGGAGCAGATATCGCTCGGGATGGATGGTCGGCGTGTCGAGCCGGCGCCAGGCGTCGATGTGGCCGCGCGTGAGCTCGTACTCCTCGCCGCCGTAGAGGTTGCGCTGGATCCCGAGGTAGCTCTCGAGGTCGCGCTGCGGCTTCACCGCGGGGTTGATGAGCACCGCGCGCAGGGCCAGCTTCTCGGCGAGGTGGGTCGCGTAGAACCCGCCGAGCGAGCTGCCGACCAGCGTCACCGCGCTCGCCGGGTGGCGGGCGATCTCGCGCTCGACGAGCGCGATCGCCGCGTCGGGCCGATGCGGAAGCTGCGGGCAGACGAACTGCGCGCCGAGTCCGCGCGCTTCCAGGGCGCGCTTGAGCACCTGCGCCTTGGTCGACTGCGGCCCGCTGTTGAAGCCGTGGAGATAGATGATCGCCATGCCGCCGATCGTCACGCCGCGGGCACCGTGCGCCCGGCGGCCCAGGCGCGAAGCTCGGCGACCCGCTCGGCCATCACGATCGAGAGCGGCCGCGTGCGCGCAAGCTCCTCGGCCACGAGCGCGGTGTCGAGGGGCCGCTTCGCCGCGTGGGCCTCGTAGGCCGCCGCAACGACCGCCTGCTCGATCTCGGCGCCGGAGAACCCGTCCGCCGCGGCGGCGAGGGCGGGCACGTCGAAGCCCTCGGGCGCGAGCTTCCGGCGGCCGAGGTGGATCCGGAAGATCTCCTCGCGCGTCGGGGCGTCGGGCAGGTCGACGAAGAAGATCTCGTCGAACCGGCCCTTGCGCAGCAGCTCGGGCGGCAACCGGCTCACGTCGTTCGCGGTCGCGGCGAGGAACACGCGCGCGTCGCGCTCGGCCATCCAGGTGAGCAGCGTCCCGAGCACGCGCCGCGACAGCCCGCCGTCGGCGCCGTCGTCGACGGCGAGCCCCTTCTCGATCTCGTCGATCCACAGCACGCAGGGGGCCATCGCCTCGGCCGCCTTGAGCGCCTGGCGCAGGTTGCGCTCGGTCTCGCCGTAGTACTTGTTGTACAGCGTGGCGAAGTCGAGCCGCAGCAGCGGAACGCTCCAGCTGCCCGCGACCGCTTTCGCGGCGAGGCTCTTGCCGCTGCCTTGCACGCCGAGGAGCAGCACGCCTTTCGGCGCGTCGAGCCCGGTGTCGCCGCCGACGTCGAGGAACGGCCCACGCCGCCGCTCGAGCCAGTGCTTGAGCGCGCCTAGGCCGCCGACCTCGTGGAAGCGCGCCGTGTCCGGCTCGATGGTCAGCGCTCCCTCGGCGCCGAGAAGCGCGTGCTTGAGCCGCGTAGCGCGGTCGACGTCGTGCATCGTGATCGCGCCGTCGTCGACGAGCGCCTGGCGGATGCACCGGCGCGCGTCCTCGACCGGGAGCCCGACGAGATGGCGCAGCATGGCGTCGACCGCGTCCTGCTGTCCGCGAACGCGCTCGCCGCTGCGGTGCTGCCAGGCCTCGACCTCCTCCTTCACGAGCGCCCGGATCCCGGCGAGGTCCGGGAGCTTCAGCTCGAAGCGCGCGGCGAACCGGGCGATCTCCGGGGGCAGCTTGAGCTCGTGGCTGACGAACACGAGCGTGCGCTCGGTCTCGTGGTAGCGGAGCGCGATCTCCTTCACGAGCCGCACGTTGATCGGATCCTCGAGGAACCGGTGGGCGTCGAGCACGACATAGATCCCGTTCTGCGGCGTCGCCTCGACGTGCCGGAGGCAGTCGCGGAAATCGTTCGTCTGCGGCACCCGGTCGGTGCGCCCGGCGCGCTTCAGGCCCTCGACCACGCTCCACACGAAGAGCGCCCAGCTTTCGAGGTTCGCGATCCGCTCGAGGAGCGCGAGGACCCGTGCTTCCTCGTGCGTCTCGACGACGACGAGCGGAAAGCGCGACTTGAGGACGACGGTGAGATCGCGCTGGTCGTTCATCCGGCGGCTTCCCGCGCCGGAGGGGCGAGCGCGCCGATGAGCTTCTCCTGGATGCCCCCGAAGCCCCCGTTCGACATCACGACCACCGAATCGCCGCGGCGCGCCTCGCGGACGATCGCGGCGACGAGCGCATCGAGGTCGGCGCTGCAGCGGGCGCGTGCCCCAAGGGGTGCCAGCGCCGCCGCTGCGTCCCAGCCGAGGTTCGCCGTGTAGCAGAAGGCGACGTCCGCCCCGGCGAGGCTCGCGGTGAGGGCGTCCTTCATCACGCCGAGCTTCATGGTGTTCGAGCGCGGCTCGAGCACGGCGAGGATGCGCGCCCCGCCGACCTTGCGGCGCAGCCCGGCGATCGTGGTGGCGATCGCCGTCGGATGGTGCGCGAAGTCGTCGTAGACGGCGACGCCGCCGGCAATCCCGCGGAGCTCCATCCGCCGCTTGATGCCGCGGAAGACGTTGAGCGCTTCGATCGCGACGCCCGGCGCGACGCCGACGTGGCGCGCGGCGGCGATGGCCGCGAGGGCGTTGGCGCGGTTGTGGTCGCCCATGAGCGACCAGGCGACCCGCCCCTGAAGCTCGCCCCGCCATAGCACGTCGAAGCTCTCGTCCTTGCCGAGCTCGGTCGTCCAGCCGTCGGGGACGCCGAGCTTCTCGAGCCGCGACCAGCAGCCGCGCGCGAGCACGCGCGCGAGCGCGGCGTCGGCGCCGTCCACCACCACCAGGCCCGACCGCGGCAGGGTGCGCACGAAGTGATGGAACTGCGTCTCGATCGCCGCGAGGTCGGGGAAGATGTCGGCGTGGTCGAGCTCGAGGTTGGTGAGAACCGCCGTGCGTGCCCGGTAGTGCACGAATTTCGAGCGCTTGTCGAAGAACGCGGTGTCGTACTCGTCGGCCTCGACGACGAACAGCTCCGAGCCGGCGGGGCGCGCCGAGCACTCGAAGTCGCTCGGGACGCCGCCGACCAGGAACCCCGGGCGGCGCCCCGCGTGCTCGAGGATCCAGGCGAGCATCGCCGTGGTCGTCGTCTTGCCGTGCGTGCCGGCGACGGCGAGCACGTGCCGCCCGGCGAGCACGTGCTCCGCGAGCCACTGCGGGCCGGAGGTGAACGGCGCGCCGCGGTCGAGGATCTCCTCGACCAGCGGGTTGCCGCGCGTGACGACGTTGCCGACGACCCACAGGTCAGGCTTCAGCGCGATCTGATCGGCGGCGAAGCCCTCGAGGATCTCGATCCCGGCGGCGGCGAGCTGCGTGCTCATGGGCGGATAGACGTTGGCGTCCGAGCCCGTGACGCGATGCCCGGCGGCGCGGGCGAGCACCGCGATGCCGCCCATGAACGTGCCGCAGATGCCGAGGAGGTGAAGATGCATGGGCCGGAGATTGTACGAGGTTCGTTCCGCGGAACCTGTGATGTATGATCGGTCGCGACCCCGACGATGAGGCGCTGACCGGTGGCGCGTGAGAGCAATCGCAAACAATCGCAAATGCGCGCCCGGATCGCCGCTGCGGCCGCGCGCCTGATGGCCGAGGACGGGATCGACGACTTCGCGCTCGCCAAACGCAAGGCCGCCCGGCAGCTCGGCGCCTCCGACACCCAGTCGCTGCCCGCGAACGAGGAGATCGAGGCCGAGCTCCGCGCCTACCAGGCGCTGTACCAGGGCGAGGAGCAGCGCACCCGGATCCGCGAGCTGCGAACCGTGGCCCTCGACGCGATGCGGTCGCTCGTTGCCTTCAAGCCGTACCTCGCCGGCGCCGTCCTCAAGGGCACGGCCGGCCGCTACGCGGACATCGATCTGCAGCTCTTCACCGACGACCACAAGGCCGTGGAGTTCTTCCTGCTCAACCGCAGCCTCGAGTACGAGGTGAGCGAGCACCGGCACTTCTGCGGCGACGAGCCGCGCCCGGTGCCGGTCCTGCGGCTCGAGTGGCAGGGGTTCCCGCTGAATCTGGCCGTCTACGCGTCGAAGGACGAGCGGAGCTCGTTGAAGGCCACGCCTGCCGGCCGGCCGATCGAGCGCGCCGGGATCAGCGCCGTCTCCGCGCTCCTCGCTGCCGATGCCTAGGGCCGGCCGGGTCGTCGCGCTCGCGGTCGTTGCCGCGCTCGCCCTCGCTGCCGGAGTCTACTTAGCGCTCGAGCGGCGGGCGGCCGCGGTGGACGCGGCCGCCGTGTCAGCGCTCACTCGCACCATGTTCCCCGACCTCGCTGGAGATCAGGTTAGCCTCGCGCGGTGGCAGGGGAAGGTGATCGTCGTGAATCTGTGGGCGAGCTGGTGCCCGCCCTGTCGTGAGGAGATCCCGGGACTCGTCCGGATACAGCAGAAATTTGCATCGAACGGGGTGCAAATTGTCGGCATCGCCTTCGATTCTGCAGCGAAAAGTCGTCAAGCTGCAGCCGAGTTGGGGATCAACTACCCGGTTCTCGTGGCGGGCCTCGAAGCCATCGACCTGATCCGGAAGCTCGGAAACCGTGCAGGAGCGCTGCCGTACACGCTGATCCTCGACCGCCAGGGGTTGCCAGTCGCGAGCCACCTCGGGATCCTCTCCGAGGCCGATCTTGAGCGGATTCTGTCGGGGCTGCTGGGGTAGTTTTGCGCGCTTTTGCGTCGAACTTCGCCGAACATGCGGCGAACAGTTGGACAACAGCCTCTTCTTGCGCCAAACTTCATCCGATGACCAGGCTGCCAGGGGGGCTTCAGACCGTTGCCGCCCCCAGCGCTGGGTGGTCGGTGCTCGTTCGGCCGGGCTGGATCGCAGTTCACCGCGTCATCGCCGGGAGCCGAGGCTTCCAGATACCTGGGAAAGCGGGCTGACGACCGGCCTCGAGAAGCAAAAAAGCACCGAACTCCGTTCTTCGTCGTCGATCTCGACGTGATTCGGAAACAGGCGCTCCGCGGCGCACGCCGCTGCCCGGCTTCACCGCCGGGCGAGGGGGAATCCAATGGACCTCAGAAAGCTGAAGAAGCTAATCGATCTCGTCCAGGAGTCCGGGATCGCGGAGCTCGAGATCACGGAGGGCGAGGAGAAGGTCAAGATCGTCCGCGGGGGGCAGGTCGAGGTCTCCCCCGCGGGTGCGCGGGCGCCGACGGCCGCGTCCGCCGTCAGCGCCCCCCCGGCGGGCCAGGCTGCGCCGACGCCCGAGTCGCCCCCCGCGCCCGAGGGGCACGTCGTCAAGTCGCCGATGGTCGGGACCTTCTACCGCGCGCCGTCGCCCGACGCCGAGCCGTTCGTCGAGATCGGCGACACCGTCAAGGCGGGGCAGACGATCTGCATCGTCGAGGCGATGAAGCTCATGAACGAGATCGAGGCCGACCAGGATGGGGTGATCAAGGCGATCCTGGTCGACAACGGCCAGCCGGTCGAGTACGGCGAGCCGCTCATCGTGTTCGAGTGAGGCCCGCGGCGCCGCGCCGATGTTCGAGAAGATCCTGATCGCCAACCGCGGCGAGATCGCGCTGCGGATCCAGCGCGCGTGCCGCGAGCTGGGGATCCGCACGGTCGTGGTCCACTCCGAGGCCGACCGCGAGGCAAAGTACGTGAAGCTCGCCGACGAGTCGGTGTGCATCGGCCCGCCCCCCAGCCCGGGGTCCTACCTCAATATCCCGGCGATCATCAGCGCCGCGGAGGTCACCGACAGCGAAGCCATTCATCCCGGCTACGGCTTCCTCGCCGAGAACCCCGATTTCGCCGAGAAGGTCGAGAAGAGCGGCTTCGTGTTCATCGGCCCGCGGCCCGAGAACGTCCGCATGCTGGGGGACAAGGTGAGCGCCAAGCAGGTGATGCAGAAGGCCGGCGTGCCCTGCGTGCCGGGCTCGGACGGC
The DNA here is from genome assembly GCA_035286595.1 of Burkholderiales bacterium. Classification (GTDB taxonomy): domain Bacteria; phylum Pseudomonadota; class Gammaproteobacteria; order Burkholderiales; family SG8-39; genus DATEDA01. Next base: position 19,878 of record DATEDA010000080.1, read on the forward strand.
CCGCTCCCGGAGGAGACGGCGGAGATCATCAAGCTCGCGCGCGGAATCAAGTACCCGGTGATCATCAAGTCCGCCGGTGGCGGGGGCGGGCGCGGCATGCGCGTGGTGCACACCGAGGCGGCGCTCCTCGCGGCCGTGAGCCTGACCCGCACCGAGGCGCTGGGCGCGTTCGGCAACGCCACCGTGTACCTCGAGAAGTTCCTCGAGAACCCCCGCCACATCGAGATCCAGGTGCTCGCCGACGAGCACCGCAACGCGGTGCACCTCGGCGAGCGCGACTGCTCGATGCAACGCCGCCACCAGAAGGTGCTCGAGGAGGCGCCGGCGCCCGAGATCACGCCCCGCCAGCGCGCCCGCCTGGGCGAGCGCTGCGTCGAGGCCTGCCGCAAGATCCACTATCGCGGCGCCGGGACGTTCGAGTTCCTGTACCAGGAAGAGGAGTTCTACTTCATCGAGATGAACACCCGGATCCAGGTCGAGCATCCGGTCACTGAGATGGTGACCGGAATCGACATCGTCCAGGCGCAGATCCGGGTCGCCGCCGGGGAGAAGCTCGGCTTCCGGCAGCGCGACATCGAGCTCAAGGGGCACGCGATCGAGTGTCGGATCAATGCCGAGGACCCGTTCAAGTTCACTCCGTCGCCGGGCCGTATCACCTCGTATCACCCGCCGGGCGGCCCGGGGATCCGCGTCGATTCGCACATCTACCACGGGTACGTGGTGCCGCCCCACTACGACTCGCTGATCGGGAAGGTCATCGCGTATGGCGCGACGCGCGACCAGGCGATCCGGCGCATGCGGGTCGCCCTGTCCGAAATGGTGGTCGAGGGAATCCAGACCAACATCCCACTGCACCAGGAGCTGCTCGTCGACACGCGCTTCCTCCGCGGCGGGACGAGCATCCACTACCTGGAGCAGAAGCTCGCGCAGGCCGCGAAGCGGGCCGGCAAGGGCTGACCACCGAGGATCTCATGGCCTGGCGGTCGCTCGTCGTCGCGATCGACGCCGCGGCGGCGGAGCCGCTGTCGGAGGCGCTCCTTGCGCGCGGCGCCGCAGCGGCGAGCATCGAGGATGCGGCCGCCGGCACGAGCGCCGAGCGGCCGGTGTTCGACGAGCCGGGCGCCACCCGGGCACTGTGGGCACGCGCGCGGTTACGCGTGCTCGTGCCTGCCGACCTCGACCCGGCGGCGCTCCTGCAAAGCGCCGCCGCGGACGCCGGGCTCCCGGCCCCGTCGGACTTCGCGGTCGAGCCCGTGGCGGACGCGGACTGGGTGCGCCAGGCGCAGTCCCAGTTCGCGCCGATCCGGATCTCCGGCCGGCTGTGGATCGTTCCGTCGTGGCACGCCGCGCCCGATCCGGAGGCGATTCACCTCGTCCTCGATCCCGGACGCGCGTTCGGGACCGGGAGCCACCCGACCACGCGGGCCTGCCTGCGCTGGCTCGAGCAACGGGTATTCCCCGGCGCGCGCGTGCTCGATTACGGTTGCGGTTCGGGTATATTGGCCGTCGCCGCGGCGAAGCTCGGCGCGGGCGAGGCGGTCGGCGTCGACATCGACCCCGAGGCCCTCGCCGCGGCGCGCGACAATGCGGCCCTGAACCGCGCGTCGGCACGCTTTCTCGACGCCCGCGCGCCGCTCGACTTTTCCGCCGATCTCGTGGTGGCGAACATCCTCGCGAATCCGCTGGCGGTGCTCGCACCGCTCCTCGCCCGCCATTGCCGGCCCGGCGGCCGCATCGCGCTCGCCGGCATCCTGGAGGCGCAGGCGAGCCGCGTGGCCGGCGCGTACGCACCGTGGTTCGACATCGCCGCGTTCGACCGCGACGAGGGCTGGATCGCGCTCGAGGGGCCCCGCCGATGAAGATGGTCACGAGCTGTCCGGCCTGCGGGACCGCGTTCCGGGTGCACCCCGATCAGCTGACCGCGCGCGGCGGCCAGGTGCGCTGCGGCCAGTGCACGACGGTTTTCGACGCGCGCTCGGCGCTCGTCGCCGAACCCGACGCGCACGAGGCCGCATCGGCGCCGGCGACCCGCACCGACGAGATCGCCCTGGTCGAGGCCGCGGCGTCGCAGCCGCTCGGCAACACGCTCCCGCCCGAGCCGGAGATCTCGCTCTCCGAGAGCGAGTCGGAGTTCGAGTTCGGCCCGCGGCCGCGCCTCCGCTCCCGGCTCGCGACCGCGCTCTGGGCGCTCGGGTGCGTCGCCGGCGCGCTCCTCCTCGCGGGCCAGGCCGCATATGCGTACCGGGGGGAGCTCGCGGTGCTGTGGCCCGCATCGCGGCCCTGGCTCGCGACCGCCTGCGAGACGCTTCGCTGCACGATCCCGCTGCCGCAGCACTCCGACCTCATCAGCCTCGAGTCCTCGGAACTCGCGGCCGAGCGCGGCGTGGCCGGCGTCCTCACGCTGTCCGCCGTGCTTCGCAATCGCGCGGGCTTCGCGCAGGCGTATCCCGCGCTCGAGCTCACCCTGACCGATGGGCAGGACCGGCCGCTCGCGCGCCGCGTCCTCGCTCCTTCGGACTACCTGGGTGCGCGCGTGGCGCGCGAGCCCGTGTTCGCCGCCGGAACCGAGGCGAGCTTCAGGCTGCACATCGACGCCGCCGGGCTCGGCGCGAGCGGCTACCGGCTGTACGCCTTCTATCGGTGACGCACGCCCGAAGCGATTTCGGCTATCCTTCCGCGCCTTTTCCGGCCCCGCCATCCCCGCATCAGCAGGAAGACCCCATGGCCACAGTCACCCTCGGTGGCAACCCGATCGAGCTCGCGGGCACGTTTCCGAAGCCCGGGCAGGGCGCGCCGGCATTCACGCTCGTCGGCAAGGACCTCAAGGACGTCGCGCTCAAGGACTTCGCGGGCAAGCGCAAGGTGCTGAACATCGTGCCGAGCCTCGACACGCCGGTGTGCGCGACCTCCACGCGCAAGTTCAACCAGACCGCAGGCAGCATGAGCAACGTGGCGGTGCTCGTGATCTCGGCCGACCTGCCGTTCGCGATGGGCCGCTTCTGCACGACCGAGAACCTCCAGAACGTCGTCCCGCTCTCGGTCATGCGCGGGCGCGAGTTCCTGCGCAACTACGGCGTCGAGATCGTGAGCGGACCGCTTGCCGGCGTCGCCGCACGCGCGGTGGTCGTGCTGGACGAGAACGACAAGGTCATTCACGCCGAGCTCGTGCCCGAGATCAAGAACGAGCCGAACTACGACGCCGCGTTGAAGGTACTGGCGTAGAGTCTTCCCGAACCGCATCGCGATGAAGAAGATCCTCGTCTGCGGCTCGATCGCCTACGACAACATCATGGTGTTCCGGGGGCGGTTCAAGGACCACATCCTCCCGGACAAGATCCACATCCTGAACGTCGCGTTCCTCGTGCCGGACCTGCGGCGCGAGTACGGCGGCTGCGCCGGCAACATCGCCTACAACCTCAAGCTGCTCGGCGGCGAGCCGCTCATCATGGCGACGGTGGGCGAGGACGCGGCGCCGTACTTCGAGCGGCTCGACGCGCTCGGCCTCCAGCGCGCGCACGTCCGCGTGATCCCGGGATCGCTCACGGCGCAGGCGTTCATCACCACCGATCTCGACGACAACCAGATCACGGCGTTCCACCCCGGCGCGATGACGCAATCGCACCTGAACCGGATCGACGGGTCGCTCGAGGTCGGGCTCGCGATCGTCGCGCCGGACGGCCGCGAAGGGATGGTCGCGCACGTGAACGAGCTCGCATCCGCGGGCGTCCCGTTCATGTTCGACCCCGGGCAGCAGCTGCCCACCTTCTCCGGAGCCGATCTCCTGCCGATCATCGACGCCGCGAGCTACGTCGCGGTCAACGACTACGAGGGGCAGGTCCTGGCCGACAAGACCGGACGGTCGCTCGAGGCGCTGGCCCGCATGGTCGATGCGTTGATCGTGACCAAGGGCGTCTGGGGCTCCACCATTTACGCCGCAGGTGAACAGCACGAGATCCCGAGCGTCAAGCCGACCGCGGTGGTCGATCCGACCGGCTGCGGGGACGCCTACCGCGCCGGGCTCCTGTACGGCATCGTGGCGGGGCTCGACTGGCCGACCACCGGGCGGCTCGCGTCGCTGATGGGCTCGATCAAGATCGCCGCGCGCGGCGGGCAGAACCACCACGCGAGCCGCGCCGAAATCGAGGCCTTGTACCGGCGGCACTTCGGGGCCGCGATCTTCCAGAGCTGAGGGCTCAAAGCGCCGCGCGCACCCGCGCGGCGTTCGCCTGCAGCTCTTCCCGCGGCGGGTTCTTCACCGGCCAGACGAGCTTCATCCCGTCGCCGGGTCGACGCGGCAGCACGTGGATGTGGAAGTGGAACACCGTCTGCTCAGCGACGGCGCCATTCGCCTGAAACAGGTTCACCCCTTCCGGCGCGATCGACGCCTTTAGCGCCTTCGCCACGCGCGCGGTCGTGCGCATCACCGCGGCGGCCAGCGCGTCGTCCAGCCCGAAGACGTTCTCGATGTGCGGCTTGACCGCGACCAGCATGTGACCCGGGTTGACCGCGCCGATGTCCATGAAGGCCATCGTGTGCTCGTCCTGGTACACGACGCTCGCCGGGATCTGCCCGGCGACGATCTTGCAGAACACGCAGTCGTCCATCGCGGCCTCCTTTTCAGTTGCGTCTGCGCTCACGCGCCAGCGCCCGGGACCTCATCGCGCGCGAGCCAGATCGGCCGCTCGGGCGCACTGCACCTGAAACAGCCGCCGATCCTCGAGCCGAACTGCCGTCAGCGCACCTCCCCACACACACGCCGTATCCAGCGCGAGCAGATCCCGCTTGAGCTTCAGGCCGAGCGCCGACCAGTGACCGCAGATGACCGGCACGCCGCGCGTCTTGCGTCCCGGCACCTCGAACCAGGGCATGAACCCGGGCGGGGCCTGCTCGACCTCGCCCTTCACGCGAAGCTCCATCACGCCGTCGGCCGAGCAGAACCGCATCCGCGTCATCGCGTTCACGATCACCCGCAACCGGTCCATGCCGCGCAGGCCGTCGTCCCAGGCGTCGGGGCGGCTGCCGTAGAGCTCGGCGAGGAACAGCCGATGGCGCCTGGAGCGCAGCTCCGCCTCCACCTCCGCCGCCAGATCCTGCGCCTGCGCGACTGGCCACGACGGGAGCAGGCCCGCGTGGACCATCACGTACTCGTCCTCGACGTGCAGCATCGGCCGGAACCGCAGCCAGTCGAGCAGCTCATCGCGGTCCGGCGCCGCGAGCACGTCGTCGAACGTGTCGTCGTCACGCCGCTTGGCGTGGCCGGCGGCGAGCGTGAGCAGGTGGAGGTCGTGGTTGCCGTGCACGACGACCGCGCGGTCGTCCAGGCCCTTCACGAAGCGCAACACCTCGAGCGAGCTGGGGCCCCGGTTCACGAGATCGCCGACGAACCATAGCCGGTCCCGCGAGCGGGAGAAGCCGATCTCGCCGAGCAGGTCCTCGAGCTCCTCGAAGCAGCCCTGGACGTCGCCGATCGCGAAGGTCGCCATGCCGCGCCGAGTTTAACCGACGCGTAGTGAACGGCGCGTGACGCTCACTGCCGCGCGGTGCGCCCGCCCGGCGCGGGCGCCGGCTCCCAGTCGCTGCGGAACGGATTGATGTCGACCCCGCCGCGGCGCGTGAAGCGCGCGTAAACGGTCAGCCGCTCCGGCCGGCAGCGGTCGCGGAGATCGACGTACATCCGCTCGACGCAGTGCTCGTGAAAGCCGGTGTGCTGGCGGAAGGACACGAGGTAGCGCAGCAGCCCGGCCCGATCGATCTTCGGCCCGCGGTAGCGGATCTGCACGCTCCCCCAGTCGGGCTGGCCGGTGACCGGGCAGTTGGACTTGAAAAGGTGCGAGACCAGCGTCTCCTCGACCGTCGCGCCGCCGACGGCGAGCGCATCGGGCTGCGGGGAATAGTCGCGCACCTCAACGTCCAGATCGTCGATCGGCTCGCCCACGAGCGGCTCGATCGCGAGGCGCGCGAACGCCGCGGGCCGCACGAGCTCGACCGCGACCGGTTTGCCGCAGGCATGGGAGAGGTCGTCGCGCAACGCGCGCGCCACTTCGTCCTGCCCCGCGAGGCGGGTCTGGCTGAACGAGTTCAGGTAGAGCTTCACCGACTTCGACTCGACGAGGCTCGGCGAGTCGGCCGGGACGTCGAAGCGCGCGATCGCGATCTCGGGCTTGCCGCTCGGCGCCAGCCAGGACAACTCGTAGGCCGTCCACAGGTCCGTACCGGAGAACGGCAGTACGCCGGAGAGGCCGAGCGCCTCGCGCTGCGGGGCGCGGGCGATCGGAAACAGCAGCCCCGGGTCGTATTCATCCTTGTAGGACGCGGGCTTGCCGAGCGGGGAGTCGTCGACGGATGCCATGCTGTCCTTGTACCACTGCGTGCAGGGGCTTGCCGGTGCCGGTGCGCCGATCGTCCGCGAGGTCGATCGGGCCCGCGTACTCGCCGCGGTCGGCCCTCCCGCGGGCGACTCCGGCCGTCTGACACTTGATCTGGCGGGCGCTACCGGTCCGCCGGCGCAGGTGCGGTTCCGGGTGATCGCGCAGTCGCCGACGAACACCCAGATCGGGATCGAAAACGCTACCGCGACGGATGCGCGGAACCTTCGCGCTGCACCGAAACAATCTCCTTCAGCATCTCCAAGCGCGGCACGATGACCATGAGCTTAGGGGCCTCAAGCAGTACAACTCGCGCAGTAACTTCAAGCTCTGGGAAGATCTTTCTTTGCGTTTCCGGATCCAGAACAAGGGCCGGCCCGAGTTCGGTAGCGAAAGGGGTCAGATTGCGAGTCCGTCGAGGGTCATCGGAAGGCAGTGTCGCTGCAGGCCAGACGGTCAAATAGTCCGGTGAGAACGGTCGCATGATTGATTGCCTAACAAACATCACTTTGCCCTTCTCAGACGAGCCCAGGAGTATCCATTTCCTGTTTCCGTTCTCGTCGGCAACGATCGGAACCCAACCGGATTTCATCTGTAAGACATACCCTCCAACCGCTGGATTGGCGAGCCATCCGGCTTGAAAAACTAGGGCCAACAGAGCCGGCGAGTAGATCGTGATCAGCGGCACAGCGAGAGCGACCGCCATTAACACGCCTCGCGGCACCCGGACACGGGAGGTCATGTCCAGTTCTCCTAGTGCGAGTACCACACCGCCGCGACGCGCCGCAGAAAAATTGTCCTACCTGCAGCAGCCACCAGGGCAGCGGCGGTTGTAGTCCGGGTCATTAAACTCTCCGTTCGGATTCTTGGAAGGAAAGATCGGGTGGCGGGGTGGATTTCCCTTGCCAGCGCCCGGCCCTCCCGGAAGCTCCGGGATACGTACAGGTTGTGGCATCCGGTCACCGATCTTGTCGGGGCTGTAGATCTCCTCCGCTAGTCTCCTGTGGATCTCCGCAGCGTCCTGCACGCGCTGGTTCTGCTGGCCGACGACCTTACCCGCATTCTCAGCGCTTGGATTCTTTGTGAAGTCGTCCCATGGCTTGGGGTCATAACTCCTTTGATATCGTTCATCGATGAAGCTGTACAGTTCGTATCCGCCCCAAACAGTGGCCAATGCAGCCGCGACGAATAAGACCTTGTCCAAGAGCAAACCTTCGGAGTCTGTCCGACGCAGGGGTTTCCCGTCGACATACGCATACGTGTTCAGCCCACCGCGCAACCCGATAGGATCGCTCTGGATGTAGCGGCCGGTCTGCGGATCGTAGTCGCGAAAGTAGTTGTAGAACAGCCCCGTCTCGGCATCGCGATACTGGCCGGGAAACCGCAGTGGGAACTCCGGCCTGTGAGATCAGGCAGCTGACGCCCCTACCCGCGAACCATTGCGGCAGCAACTGCATTAAGGTGCACCGTGATACCCCGAGATTCGGCGGCGCTGAATAGTTCTCGAAGGTCGCGTTTGCCAAATGGCTTCATGCTCACGCTCAACTCCTGACTTTTCGCCGCGGGGATAGTCTCGATGATAAGGACAAAACCCGGACCCTTCGCCAAACCTTGCTTAGAGTGTTCGCGCCCGATAGATACCCCGTGAATCGCGGCTATGTCGTGCAGCGGTATTCGCGCGGTACGAAGAACGCCTCGGTATAGAAGCGCATCCGATGTGAGCGTGATCCGCAAGCGCATCAAACATGCGGTTCCGACCAAGCCGAGAAACGCCAGCATTCCGGCTACGGCCCATCCATCCTGCTGTCCTTGCAGCGCAAGGCTCAAGTTAAGCCCTCCCAGGACACTCAAGGGTATCCATAGAACTGCGTATGAGATCCATGACGCGCGGACTATTACGTTGTTGTCTTGCAGCATCCCACCTACCTCTGGCAAGTACACTCATCGAGAGCGCTAGGAAGAGGAATCGCAGCTACCCCGCCAGCGCCGGCTCCTGGTATGCCTTGCACAAGTTGCCCGCCAAGCATCTTCGCAGCGGTGGCAGGACTAACGTTCTGAATCTGTCCGTTCCTGAGCTTTGTTGTCATTTGCTTCGACACGGCGCTGTAGCTCCCTCGGCCAGCAGTGACTCCTGGCAACAGCTTACCTGTACCAGGAACGAATCCTGTGAGCGTACCCAGGGCAGTGTCCGTCGCCGCGCTACTCCAACTGAAGCATCGCCGTTTGCCAGACAACCCTTTCTAATGTCTGAGCCGTAACGTTTGTTACTAACCCTCCGGCAGCGCCCGCCAGAAAAGGATTGGCGGTGTATAGCAGCGTCTCGCCCCCTATCGCGCCGCCAACAGCGGCCGCCGTGTACCTCTCCCACCCGCTCAGATTCCCAGACACTAGATCCCCAATTCCCTGGCCGGCTAGACCGACAAGTGCCCCTGCGCCTGCGAAAATTGCGTCATCCACAACGGCCCAGAGTCCATAAGCGTCTGTCAGCGTAGTGGGACGATTGTCAACGTACGCGTAGGGATTGATCCCGCCTGCGAGCCCGATCGGATCGCTTTGAACGTAGCGGCCGGTCTGCGGATCGTAGTCTCTGAAGTAGTTGTAGGCAGTGCTCGTCTCTCGGTCGAAGTATTGGCCGGGGAAGCGGAGGTTGAACTCATGCCTCGCGCCGCGGTACTTACTACGCTCGAGCACCAGTCTTTCGTTTTCGCCACAACCAGACCCAGACCGACGCATAAATCACGTATATGAACAGCTCGAGTCCGTATCGCCCTGCTGAGCGAGGATACGGAAGGTCATAAAGCAGGCTACGCCCAGTCTCCGCCGCAATCCGGCCAACGCCATACACAGACGCTAGCAAGAACACAAATGCGATTACGTGAATCCAATGCTTCCGGTGTAGCAATGCAACGGCTGACACCGGTGCCGCGAGCAACATCAGAAAGTCGAAGGGAGATGTACGGACCAGAAAAACAAGACTAAGACCGAGCCCGGAGATCATGACGCCGATGCCAACAACCAACGCACGAAGGAAGTCTTTGCTCACGGGCGACATCCGCAGGACGTCTGGCCGGCTCGGGTTGCAACGGCGCCAAGCCCGGCAGATCCCGTGCCCCCAACAGCTTCCGCTCCAACCCTTTCTATCGACTTAGGTCCGAAGTTGGCAAGACTTCTTGCCCGAGTTAGTGAGGCAGGTCGTCCGGGACCCGGTGGAAACGCCGCGCGGCCGGCTACGCCTCCCGCTGCACCAAATCCTGTTGCTAGAACAGCATCTATGGGATCGAGCTCACCTATCGGCCGACCCGACAGTAGTTGGTCCGTAATGTTTCCTGTGAGTCCCGCGGCGGAACCGGTCAGCGCCGGATTTCTCGTCGCGAGACCGACTCCGAGCCCGACGGCAGTACCGACAGTTCCGCTGACGAACGCTCTCCCTGCCGCCAAGAGGGCATCACCGATATCGCCTGAACAGGTGTACTGCTCAAGACCCGTGATCGCCCCACTTACTGCACCGCCGACGAGCGGGATCAAGACTACAAGGGGTATCCCCTCACCGGTCGGATCCGCGAAGCTTATCGGATTGCCATGTACATAGAGGTAGGTATTCAACCCGCCGAGCAGCCCAATCGGATCGCTCTGCACGTACCGTCCCGTCTGCGGATCGTAGTCGCGATAGTAGTTGTAGAAAAGCCCGGTCTCTCGGTCGAAGTATTGGCCGGGCAGTATTCGGATCGACCCCTCCCCCAGAGAGAGGTTTTTATGGGGGGCAGCGGCGAGTGGAGGACCCGCAGAGACGAAGGTCTTCTCCCGTCAGTCGGGTATTCGGAACGTGTCGAAGAAGGCGCGCAGCAGCTTCTCTTCAACGCTGTCGCCTGGGTAGCGCCAGAGACGAAGATCGATCAGGCGCTTTAGCGCGGCCTCGGTCCGAATCGTCTCCGGGTCGATCCCGGTGAGGATTCGCAGGCGCCGCTTCTCCGCGCGTGTCAGTCGAATGTCTCCCTGACAGCGCAGCATTCAGCTCAGACCAGCCTGAGGGCCTGTTGGTAGGCAGCGATCCGCCGGCGAACTCCGATCTTCTTATCTAGGGCCTCCGCGACATCCGGGTCCAGGCGACGGAGCAGCTCGTCCGCATCCGCGGGGGCCTTGAAGGTCAGGAATTCCTTCTGCGGCGACAGATAGACCACCACCTTCTTCCCTCGCTCGAGGAGATTCAGGATGTTGTTGACCGTGCCCTGACTCTCCCCGTCCCAGAGCATGAGCCCGTAGTCTGCTTCCTCGCTCATCGCCAAGTCTTTCGCCGCGTAGAAGAGAAAATCCCGTTGCGGTCGGTTCACTTTCACCGGGTGCGTCGGCCACTTCCCGAGGTTATTGCGGCAAGCCGTGCCGGAATGGAACACGACGACGTTCGGGTAGCCCTTCGCGGCGAAGAACTTCTGAATCGCCTTGTCAGCGCCGTTCGCGTCGCCGACCAGGACCTGAAGGCCTTCAGCAATGATCTTCGCCGCACGCTCTTTGACGTGCGGACTCAGTCGCGCAAGCCGCCGGGATCCTCCAAGAAACACCTTCTTCATCGGTTGCTCCGGGTTCGCGTAAACGTCAGGGCGAAGATCTTTCCAACCTTTCCGTCGGCCCGAAGCGCGCCAGCGACCGCTTCGAGGGTCGCGCCGGAGCGATACAGGTCATCGATGAGCAGGATGGCGCGACCTGTCGTCTTGTCGGTCTTGACCGAATAGGCATCCTTCAGTTTCTCCAAGCGCTCTCGATAATCATAGACGGACTTGAGTTCCGTGGTCGCCTTGATTTTGGCGACGCAATCTTCACAGAAAGGGCACCCGAGAAGCTTTGCGACCCCGTCGGCCAAGAATGGCACCGGCTGGAAGCGACGGCCAGGTCGAGACGGAGGAACGGGAATCACAAGATCGGGTGTCCATCGGCGACCCTTCACGAAGTCCGCCGCAGTCTCGCACAGCGCAGCGGCGACCAACTTGTCGGAGCGGTACTTCAGCTGAAAGAGAAGCTCGCCAACCGGGCTCCGCTCAGTGTCGAACTGGGGGTTGCCGTAGGCGTCATCGCCGAGATATTGACTGCTGACCGTGTGGAGATCGAGAGCAAATCCCTCATCCCAGGGGCCGGTAATCGGTATCGGGTTGATCACGACCATCCAGCGTCGATCATACCGGAGGGGCTACGGAAGGTCGCACCGCGCTTCAGGCCTTGAGCTCCCCTTGCTCCCGCGGATGGAACCGACTGTGCATCGCGCGCAGATCGTTGATCGTGACCCGGGTGTAGAGCTGCGTCGTCGTCAAGGACGCATGTCCGAGCATCTCCTGGAGCTGCCGGATCGGCGCGCCGTTTCGGAGCATGTGCGTGGCGCAGGCATGGCGGAAGCTGTGCGTGGAGACCGGCTTCTCGACCCCGGCGCGCTTCGCGTACTTGCGTACCACGCACCAGACCGCGTTCGGCTCCATGCCCCGGCACCTCTTCTTGAACCGCTGGGGCCGGGGCATGGAGCGGTCTTTGCTGCCTTTGCCCTCGCGCACGAAGACGTAGCCCGTCTCCGGGTCGACATCGTCGAGGAGGAGCTTCGCAATCTCCTCGCGCCGGAGCGCGGTCGAGTAGAGGATCTCGAGGATGACCCGGTCGCGATAGCCGCGCGGGGTCCGGGTATCGGGGAGCGCCAGGATGCGCTCGACTTCGCCCGTCTCGATGATCGAGCGCGGCAAGCGCTGCGGCTTCCTCGGCCGCGGGAGCTTCTCGGACGGATCGGCGAGGAGCCAGCCCTGGGCGACCAGGAAGCGGCAGAAGTTTGCGACGTGCCCGAGGAGCTCGAGTTGGCTCCGGACCGAGAGCGGCGTCCCCTTCGGCGTCAAGCGCCAGGCAAGTTCCTCGCGGTAGCGCAGGAGCTCCGCGCCGTCGAGCTGCCCGACCTCCCCGAGCCCAATGCGCCCAAGGAACGCAGTGAGCTCTTTGAGGGCGCTGCGGGCGCCGCGCACCGTATAGCGGCTCCGCCCCTCGGCGAGCAGCTGATTGAGGTAGCGCCGCCCCG
>DATEDA010000081.1:0-28414 GCA_035286595.1 Burkholderiales bacterium
GCGGGCGGCAAGCCGATCGACGCGAGCAGGCGCTGGAAGGCGACCAGGTCCTGCGGGCTCGCGCCGCCGTCGCGCGCGAGGTTGTTGACGTTGAGCTTTCCCTGCTCGTCGTCGATCGTGCCCGCGACCTCGGCGCGCTCCGCGGGGAACGGTGGAATCCGGCGCGCCCAGGCCTCGCCGAGGTGGTCGACCGCGGGATCGTCCGCGGCGAGGATCACCGCGACCCAGCTCGCGGCGGCCCGCGCGAGCGCATCGGCCTGCGCGCGCTCGGCGAGGTTCTCCACCTGGCGGATCCAGAGCGACTGGTGCCAGAGGACGTACGCGGCAGTGCTGGTCGCCAGCGCGACGACGAGGACCGCGACGACCACCGCCATGCCTCGCTGCCGCCGGCGCGCGCCGATCATTGCGGCAACCGCGTCGACGTCGGGAAGAGGCGCGTGACGCGCTCCCCGGAAACGAGCGTCACGGCCACCTCGACGGCGGCGGGAATCGCGGTCTCGCCCGCGGCGATCCCCGGGGGCGGCCAGCTGGCGTGCCACTGCCCGCGGCGGTCGAGATAGCGCAGGTCGAACGCCGTCACGTCGCGCAGCACTGCGGCGACCGCGGGCTCGCTGCGGGGTGCCTGGTCGAGCGCGCTCCAGGTGAGCAGCTCCACCGCCCCGCCGCGGAGACGATAGCCGAGCCGCCGCGGCGGCTCGGCCGCCCCGGGCTCGGCGGCGAGCGCGGTGCGCGTCAGCACGATCGCGCCGTCGTTGAGCCGCGCGGCGGCGCCGCCGACAAACGCCGGCCCGACGAGGTCGCCCGCATCGCGGATCGGCCGCGGCGCGACTGCGGCGACGTCCTGCTCGATCCGGGCGAAGAGCGCCGCGAGGCCGCGCCACTTGCGGTTCTCCTGCTCGATGCGCCCGCGGCTGTCGAGCACGACCGCGAGCGACCGGTAGGCGATGCCCGAAAGCACGCCGAAGATCGTGACCGCGACGAGCAGCTCGACCAGCGTGAACCCCGCCGCCTTCCCGCGGCGGCTGGCGTCACTCGGTGCGCGCCGCATAACCCACCAGCGTCGCCGCGACGCGCTCCGGCGCACGCGCCGGGACCACCTGCACCTCGACCCGCCGGAAGCGCGCGTTCGGCGTCGGGCTCACGGTCTCGCGCCAGATGAACTGCGTGCCGGCCTGCTCGGCGGCGCCCTGCCGCGCGCCGATCTCCGGCCAGAGCGGGCGCGCGGCGTACTCCGCGAGCCGGTCCTGCGCGATCCAGGTCCCGAGCAGCCGCTCCCTGAGATCGAACGCGCCCTCGGCGGCGGTGCCCGCCGAGCGGACCGCCGCCGCGAGAGCGACGGCGAGGATCGCGAGCGCAACCAGAACCTCGATCAGGGTGAAGCCGCCCGCGCGCCTCGTTCGCATCGCTCCCTCGGCTCACTCCACGACCGCGGCGCTCGCGCCGTCGGAGCTCACGCGCACCCGATGCTCGCCGAGCGCGAGCGTGATGCGGAACGGCTCGCTCAGCCCGGTCGGTGCGAGCACGATCAGGGCTTGCGCACCGGTCGGCGGCGCCGACGTCTCGATGGCCGCGAAGCCGACCCCGATGGAAAGCTCGCGCGCCCGCAGGCTCGGATCGCGGTCGACGGCGGCCCAGGTGCGGTCCGGGGCGCGCTGCACGAACCGGTACCCGCGCTCAGTGCGCTGCCACGCGAGCGGCGCGCCGGTCACGATCGCCTCGTCGCGCGCGTGCGCGAGCAGCGCGGCGAGCCGCAGGGCTTCCTCGCGCAGGCTCTGCCGCGCGTCGGGCGCGAGCTTCACGGAGACGAGCGAGACGAGCACGGCGATGATCACGACGACCACCAGCACCTCGACCAGCGTGAAGCCGCCGCGCGCCGACCGCGGCGGCGCGTGCTCAGTAGTAGATGTCGCCACTGGTTCCTTCGCCGCCCGGCTGGCCGTCGGCGCCCAGGCTGAAGACGTCGATCTCGCCGTGCACGCCGGGGTTGAGATACAGGTACTCGCGGCCCCACGGGTCCTTCGGCAGCCGGTCGAGGTACCCGCCCTGCTTCCAGTTCACCGGGACCGGCTGCGTCGCCGGCCGGGCGACGAGCGCCTGCAGCCCCTGCTCGGTCGAGGGGTAGGTGACGTTGTCGAGCCGATAGAGCTTGAGGGCCTGCGAGATCGCCGCGACGTCGGCCTTCGCCGCGACCGCGCGCGCCTCGTCGGGCCGGCTCATCACCTTCGGCACGATGATCGCGGCCAGCAGGCCGAGGATGACGACCACCACCATCACTTCGATGAGAGTGAAACCACGCTCGCGGTTCATAACAGGAGGTCGTTCCATCATGCGACCGCTCCTTGCGGCTGGTCTTCGTTCGCGCTACGCCATGAACCCCAAGTCGCGCGTCGGGAAGCGCGCGATGTTGGGCACCACCGCCGGGATGTCGGCATCCGGCACGCCGAACCATTTCGCGAGCGTCGCCGCGTACTGGTCGACTGCGGTCGTCGGGATCCAGCGGCCGTCCGAGTCGGTGTCGTCCGGCCCGCCGAGCGCCTGGCTCGGGAACGCGCCGTACGTCGCGCCGCCCTGCACCGCACCGCCGATGATCAGGTGGTGGTTGCCCCAGGCGTGGTCGGAGCCGCCGTCGTTCACGCGCAGCGTTCGGCCGAAGTCGGACAGCGTGAACAGCGTCACCTGGTCCTGGACCCCGAGCGCGACGATCGCGTTGTAGAACGCGCGCAGCGCCGGCCCGAGCTCGTTGAAGCGGCCGCCCTGGTCGGCGATCTGGTTCTGGTGGTTGTCGTAGCCGCCCGCCTGGGCGAAGAACACCTGGCGGCTCAGGCCGAGCTGCGTGCGCCCCTCGATCATCTTCGCCACCGCGAACAGCTGGCGCGAAAGTCCGGTGTTGAGGTTCTGGAAGGCGGGCGTGGCCAGGGACGCGTTGTTGTTGACCACCGTGTTGAGCGCGGTGCTGGCGTTCACCGCGCCCGAGATCACGTCGGCTGCCGAGCGCACCATATCGTTCTGCCGGTCGAGCGCGAACAGCTGCTGCAGGGCGGCGCGGCGGGCATTTGCCTGCGCGGTGTTGTTGAAGCCGTTGAGACCGAACTGCCCGCTCGCCGGGACCGAGTACGCCGACACGCTCTGGCCCCTGAGGAACACGTCGTTCCCGCCCACCGAGATGTTCATCGGCACGGTCGACCCGGCGTTCAGCGCCACGACGCGATCGCCGAGCCGCCCGCCCCAGCCGATGCTCGCCTGGTTGTTCGGGATCGCGGTCTGCATCTGCTCCTGCTGGTCGTCGTGCGAGAACAGGTTCGCCGGCCGCGTGCTGCGGTTCGCACGGTACTGCGCGCGCGTGACCGGTTGGACCAGCGGCCCGGCGTTGAGCAGGACCGCCATGTCGCCGTTCGCCCAGACCTGCTGCAGGGGCGCGAGGTTGGCGTGCAGGCCGAAGCGCGCGCCGCCCGCCTGCGCGAGCTGCACCAGGCTGCCTTGCGCGAGCGCGAGCCCGCCCGCGCCTGCGCCACGGCCCTGGGCGTAGGCGCCGTACTCGGCCGCCTGCACCGGCACGACCATGTTGTTGCCGTCGTTGCCGCCGTACAGGAACACGCACACCAGCGCCTTGTAATCGTTCGCGGCCTGCGCGTAGGCGTTCATGAGCGAAAGGCCGGGAAGGGTGTTCGCCGCGGTGATCGCGCCGAGGCCCTTGAGGAAGTTTCTGCGGAGAATCTGGAAGCACATGGCTATTGCTCCACCTGGTATTGGGCCGAAGTCGCGACGAGATAGGCGGCCTGACGCACCCGCCCGAGCGTGTCGTTGGCGGCGTAAGCGTTCACCGCCGTCAGGATCGCCTGGCGCGCCTGCGGCGACAGCGTGTTGTGCATGAGGATCAGGTTCAGGCGGTCGAGCAGCTGGTCGGGGTTGCCCGCGAGCGCCTGCAACGGCTGCAGATTGAGCTGCGTGCCGGTCGCGCCGGCGACCGTCGCGTCGGGGTTGACGTTGCCGCCGAACAGGATCCGATTCGCGAAGTTGGCGCGGTTGAGGATCGTGCCGGTGAGCATGATCTTGAACGGCGGCCCGTCGAGCGTCGTCCCCGGGGCCGGGAAGTTCGGCGGGTAGAAGTTGAAGACCGACGGCGCCTGGAAGACGCTCTGCCCCATGTTGGTCGCCTGCTGCAGCAGGTACACGCCGTCGGAGCTGCCGTTCAGGGCGCGCGCCACGTTGGTGACGAGGAGCGCCGGCTCGCGGAGCTTGCCGAAGTCGGCGACGGTCTTCGCGTCGCCGCGCGCCTCCGCATCGAGCAGGATGGCGCGGAGGACCGCGCGCATGTCGCCGCGCACGCCCTGGCCGTTGTTGTTGAACGCCGCGGACACCCGCGCCACGTACGCCGGCGTCGGATTGCTCGTGACGAGGTGCTGGATCAGCTGCCGGCCGATGAACGGCCCGACGTTCGGGTGATTGAAGATGATGTCGAGCGCGGCGTTCAGGTCGACCTCGGCGGTTCCTCCGGCCTGGATCGGCTGGCTCCCGAAGAGCACCTTCGCCCCGGTGTCGTGCTGCGCCGCGAACGGCACCATGCGGCCGAGGTAGTAGATCGGGTTCGGGAACCGGGTCGTCGCCCCCGGGCGCGGCGGATAGGTCCAGCCGGTGAGCGCCCGCGCGAGGTTCTCGACGGTGTCCTGGTCATAGGTCGGAATCGGCTGGCCGTCGGCGTCGAGCCGGCGCGTGCCGTCGGCGTTCAGCTCGACCTCGCCGATGGTGAAGAGCTGCAGCAGCTCGCGCGCGTAGTTCTCGTTCGGCTCGATGCCGCGCGCCGGGTCGGGCTTCGGGTTGTTCACCATGTCGAGGTACTCGCCCATGGCGGGGCTGAGCGAGATCTCCTGCAGGAGGTCGCGGAAGTTGGCGAGCGCGAAATTCATCAGCAGCTGCTGGTAGTACCCGATGCCGTGCATCGTCTCGAGCTCGGCGCCGGAGACGACCAGGATCTGCGACAGCGCGAACGCGGCGCGCTGGCGCAGCTGATCGGACGCGCCCACCGCGTTGCGGAAGAAGGCCCGCTGGAGCGGGAACACCGTGTAGTTGTCGCGGTAACAGGTGTCGGGGGACCCGTCCGGGCAGCCGCGGCCCGGGTCGGGATCGATGAAGGTGAAGGTCCCGTAGCCGCTCATGGGCTTCCCGAACTGCTCCTCCAGGGCGAGCGCCGGGCCCTTCTGCATCACCTCCTGGATCGTCGCCTCCGTCGGGCCGAAGGTCGCCTGCTCGAGGAACCGCACGGCATCGCCGGCGGTGGTCGGCTGCGCCGTGGGCATGTTGCTCGGCGGCGGCGCGGGAGAGGGCACGGGCGGAGCCGCGCCCGTGGATGCGGTCCCGGATGAGTTCGAGCCGCTGGGTGGTGGGTCGTCATCGGAGCCGAGGCAGCCCGCGAGCGCGGCGGACACCGCGATTGCGACGAGAATGGCGGGCCACCGGCGAGCTGCTGGGCGCACGCGGACCCCGGAGGATGGATCGGGCCTAGAGGTGGAGGTCATGCAAATGCTCCTTATTCGGTCGCCCCCGCCTGTGAGCGCCCGTGCGCATGGCCTCCCCTTTGCCCGGTGGTGCCCGGACGCGTCCTGCGCCCTCGACTTCGCGTGTCGCGCGCCCGCGCCCGTCGGTGGGGCGCGGCGCCCTGGGTTATGCCAACGTCATTATGACGCCGTCATTAGGCCCGAAGCGCGTCCGCGCTGTCAAGGCGCTGCGACGAACGGCGAGGCTCGGCCCGCGTCGAGTTCCGGACAACGGCGCGCGACGACTGGGCGACGCGAGGGGCGCGGCGAGCGCGGCGCAGACGCGGCCGACCCGGGCGCTGGAAAACTCGCGCAAGGCCCCGATTTATCTCGGGAAAACGGGAGCTTCCGGTATAATCCCGCGCCTTGCTCGTCGAGGCGCTGACGAGTCTTGAAACAGGTGCGGCATGCCGATCTACGAGTATCGATGCGCAGCGTGCGGGTTCCAGTCCGAGTACTTGCGGAAGGTGACTGACCCGAGCCTCGCGGTGTGCCCGCAGTGCGGGAAGGACACCTTCAAGAAGCTGCTCACCGCGGCCGGGTTCCAGCTGAAGGGCTCGGGCTGGTATGCAACCGACTTCAAGCACAGCGGCGCGAAGCCTGCCGGGCCGAAGCAGGACGGAGACACTAAGAAGAACGCCGACGCCAAGCAGGACGCCAACGCCAAGCCGGGGGCGGACGCGAAGCAGGGCGGAGAATCGAAACCAGCCGCCGGGTCGAAGCCGGCCGAGGCGGCGCCCGCGGCCGGCGGGGCAGGCGGCTCCCCGGCTTCCTGACCACGGACCGACACGGGACTTGCCGCAGAGTGAGAACCGGCGGGGCGCGAGCCGCGCCCGCCGGTGACCCATGAAGAAGTACCTCATCACCGGACTCCTGATCTGGATTCCGCTCGCGATCACGATCTGGGTGCTGCACCTGATCGTGTCGTCGATGGATCAGGTGCTGACGCTCCTGCCGCCCGAGATCCAGCCCGAGACGCTCTTCGGCCGGCAGGTCCCCGGTCTCGGCCTGGTCCTGACGTTCATCGTCGTGCTCCTCACCGGGGTCGCCGCGTCGAACATCATCGGGCAACGGCTGCTGCGGGCCTGGGAGGGCGTGCTGAAGCGCATCCCGGTCGTGAACTCGATCTACAACGGCGTGAAGCAGGTCAGCGACTCGCTGTTCCGGCCGGGCGGGCAGGCGTTCCGGAAGGCGGTGCTCGTCCAATGGCCGCAGGCGGGCAGCTGGACGATCGCGTTCCTGACCGGGCGGCCCGGCGGCGACGTCGCGACCCATCTCAAGGGTGACTACGTGAGCGTCTACGTGCCGACGACGCCGAACCCGACGGGCGGATACTTCGTCATGGTCCGGCGCGAGGACATCGTCGAGCTCGACATGAGCGTCGAGGAGGCGCTGAAGTACGTCATCTCGATGGGCGTCGCCACGCCGAAGCCCGGGGTGGGGAAGGTCGTGCCTGCCACGCTCCGGGCACCGCCGTTGTAGGACCGGCACATATCGGCCGCATGCGCACCCACTACTGCGGGCAGGTCGACGCCGCCCTCGTCGACCACGTCGTGACCCTCTGCGGGTGGGCGCACCGCCGCCGCGACCACGGCGGGGTCATCTTCATCGACCTGCGCGACCGCGAGGGGCTGGTGCAGGTCGTGTGCGACCCCGACCGCCAGGCGACGTTCCAGATCGCCGAGCGCGTCCGCAACGAGTACGTGCTCCGCGTGGTCGGGAAGGTGCGGCGGCGCCCGGCCGGGACGGAGAACCCGAATCTCGCCTCGGGGGAGATCGAGGTCCTCGCGCACGACCTCGAGATCCTCAACGCGGCGGTCACGCCGCCGTTCCAGCTCGACGAGGAGCACCTGAGCGAGACGGTGCGGCTCACGCACCGCGTGATCGACCTGCGCCGCCCGCCGATGCAGCGGAACCTGATCCTGCGCTACCGCGTGGCCACCGCCGTGCGCCGCTACTTCGACGCGCAGGGCTTCATCGACATCGAGACGCCGATGCTCACGAAGTCGACGCCGGAGGGCGCGCGCGACTACCTCGTCCCGTCGCGGGTGAACCCCGGCCAGTTCTTCGCGCTGCCGCAGTCGCCGCAGCTCTTCAAACAGCTGCTGATGGTGGCCGGATTCGACCGCTACTACCAGATCACGCGGTGCTTCCGCGACGAGGACCTGCGCGCCGACCGGCAGCCGGAGTTCACGCAGATCGATGTCGAGACCTCGTTCCTCGACGAGGGCGAGATCCGCCGGATCATGGAAGGCATGGTGCGCTCGGTCTTTACGGAGGTCCTCGACGTCGAGCTGCCCGACCCGTTCCCGCTGCTGACCTACGCCGACGCGATGCTGCTGTACGGGTCGGACAAGCCGGACCTGAGGGTGCCGCTCAAGCTCGCGGAGCTCACCGACCTCATGCACGGCGTCGAGTTCAAGGTGTTCCGCGCCGCGGCCGAGCTGAAGGACGGCCGCATCGCGGGCCTGCGCGTGCCGGGTGGCGGCGATGCGCTCACCCGCAAGGAGATCGACGACTACACCGCTTTCGCCGCCATCTACGGTGCCAAGGGCCTCGCGTACATCAAGGTGAACGACGCCTCCAAGCCGGGCGAGGCGGGTCTGCAATCCCCGATCGTCAAGTTCCTGCCGGAGAAGGTGCTGCGCGGAATCCTCGAGCGCACCGGGGCGCAGAACGGCGATCTGATCTTCTTCGGCGCCGACCGCGCGAAGATCGTGAACGACTCGCTCGGGAGCTTGCGCGCCAGGATCGGCCACGACAAGGGGCTTGCCGAGGCCGGCTGGCGGCCGTGCTGGGTCGTCGACTTCCCGATGTTCGAGTACGACGAGGGCGAGAAGCGCTGGGTCGCCATGCACCACCCGTTCACCAGCCCCAAGGACGGCCACGAGCAGTTCTTCGATTCCGACCCCGGGAAGGCGCTCGCGAAGGCCTACGACGTGGTGCTGAACGGGTCGGAGATCGGCGGCGGCTCGGTGCGGATCCACCGCGCCGAGCTCCAGGAGCAGGTGTTCCGCGCGCTCGCGATCGGCGCGGAGGAGGCGCGCCGGAAGTTCGGCTTCCTGCTCGATGCCCTCCAGTACGGCGCCCCGCCGCACGGCGGCATCGCGTTCGGCCTCGACCGCCTCGCCGCGCTCATGGCCGGCGCCGAGTCGATCCGCGACGTGATCGCGTTCCCGAAGACCCAGCGCGCGCAGGATCTGCTGACCCAGGCGCCGTCGCCGGTCGACGAGAGGCAGCTGCGCGAGCTGCACATCCGGCTGCGCGAGCCGCCGAAGCAGAACCCTTAACGCAAAGGCGCAAAGAGCACGTGCGCCGGCGAGCTTTCTTCGCGTCCCTCTGCGTCCTGTGCGCCTTTGCGTTGGGCGTTTCGGCGCTCGCCCGCGAGCCGGCCAAGCCGATCCCGGACGTCCCGGCCGCCGCGCTGCCGCAGGAGGCCCGCGACACGCTGGCGCTGATCAAGCAGGGCGGGCCGTTCCCGTATCGACGGGACGCGACGGTCTTCCGCAACTTCGAGCAGCAGCTCCCGGCGAAGAGCCGTGGCTACTACCGCGAGTACACGGTGCCGACGCCGGGCGCGCGCGACCGCGGCGCAAGGCGGATCGTCGTGGGCGCCGGCCCACACGGCGACGCGCGCACCTCGGGCGAGTACTATTACACCGACGATCACTACGCCACCTTCCGTCGCATCCGCGAGTAAGCCCGCATCTTCCTGCCGCCAATGGACTACGAGCAGCTCCTGATCGACCCCGGCGAGGCCGGCGTGTTCGTCCGGCCCGCCGACGCCGCAGCGCTCGACGCCGCGGCCGAGCGCGCGGGCCTCACCCGCTGGACGGTCGACCTCGCGGGGGTGCGCACCAAGGAGGCGCTCCTGGCGACGCTTGCCGGGCGGCTCGAGTTCCCCGAGTGGTTCGGCGCCAACTGGGACGCGCTCAACGACGTGCTCGCGGAGCGCGCGTGGGAGCAATCGAAGGGCGTGGTCCTCGCCCTGGAGCACTGCGGCGAGCTGGCGCACGCCGACCCGGAGGCCTTCGAGACGGCGCTCGAGGTGCTCGACAGCGTCGCCGAGAGCTGCTACGACGAGGACATCCCCTTCTGGGTGTTCGTCGACGGCGTCGATGCCGAGGCGTTCGACCTGCCGGTGCTGGGAGAAGGAGATGAGGAATGAAGACCGGGGCACGGGAACGCGGGTGAGCGATTCGCCTTCCCCGGCGCCTGTTCCCCGCTCTCAACGACCGTACAAGATCCCCCGCTCGGTCCTCGTCGTCGTCCACACCCCCGACCTGCAGGTCCTCCTCCTCGAGCGCGCGCCCTGGCCGGGCTACTGGCAGTCGGTCACCGGGAGCCTCGCGCGCGAGGACGAGCCGCTCGTCGAGACCGCGATCCGCGAGGTACGGGAGGAGACCGGGATCGACGCGCCCCGCGATGCGCTCGCGGACTGGGGGATCGAGAATCGCTACGAGATCTATCCCGAGTGGCGTTGGAAATACGCGCCCGGGGTCACCCACAACCTGGAGCACGTGTTCGGGCTGACCGTGCCCGCTCCACCCGCGGTGACGCTCGCGCCCGCCGAGCACTCGCGCTTCGCCTGGCTGCCGTGGCGCGAGGCGGCCGAGAAGTGCTTCTCGTGGTCGAATCGCGACGCCATCCGGATGCTTCCGGACAAGCTCGCACGCCAGCCGCGCACGTAAAATCCAGAGGTCGGAATCGGCATCGCCACAATGGATCTTCACGTCGCCACCTACAACATCCACAAGGGCGTCTCGCAGTTCAACCGCCGGATGGTCCTGCACGAGCTGCGCGACCGCCTACGCGAGGTGGACGCGGACATCGTCTTCCTCCAGGAGGTGATCGGCCGCCACGACCGGCACGCGAACCGCTTCCGCGACTGGCCCGAGGGGTCGCAGTACGAGTTCCTCGCGGACAGCGTCTGGGACGAGTTCGCCTACGGCCGCAACGCGGTCTACGACCATGGCGACCACGGCAACGCGATTCTCTCGCGCTACCCGATCGTCGCCGCCGAGAACCTGGACATCTCCTCGCATCCGTTCGAGAGCCGGGGGCTGCTCCATTGCGAGGTGCGCGTGCCCTCGACCCGGATCACCTTGCACTGCGTGTGCGTGCACTTCGCGCTGTACGAGCACGGCCGGCGCCAGCAGCTCCACGCGCTCATCGAGCGCATCGTCGAGCTCGTGCCCGACGGGGCGCCGCTCATCGTCGCCGGCGACTTCAACGACTGGCGCAACCGCGCCGGGCACCGGCTCGCCGGCGAGCTCGGGCTCGCCGAGGTGTTCCGGGATCACCGCGGCCGCCCGGCGCGCAGCTTCCCGTCGCGGCTGCCCGTGTTCCGCCTCGACCGGATCTACGTGCGCGGGTTCTCGGTCTACCACGCCCACGTCCATCATGGACACCCCTGGTCGCGGATCTCCGACCACGCGATGCTGACAGCCCGGCTCGCGCTCGACTGACCCGGGATGGAGCTGGTCGACGGCAACCGGCTGCAGCTGCTCCGCACGGGTGCCGAGTTCTTTCCCGCGCTCGAGGCGGCGATCGCCGCCGCGCGCCACGAGGTCTATCTCGAGAGCTACATCTTCGCCGACGACGCGGCCGGGCGGCGCGTCGCGCGCGCGCTCGCCGAAGCGGCGGGGCAGGGTGTGCGCACGCACGTGATCGTCGATGGCATCACCGTCAAGCGCTACATGGGTGGACTCCAGGAGCAGCTGCTCGCCGCGGACGTCTCGCTGGCGATCTACCGGCCGGACATCTCGCCGTGGGACTTCAGCGCGCGGCGGCTGCGTCGGCTGCACCGCAAGATCGCGGTGATCGATGCGCGCGTAGCGTTCATCGGCGGCATCAACGTCATCGACGACATGCACACGCCGGGGCACACGCCGCCGCGCTACGACTACGCGGTGCGGATCGAGGGACCGCTCGTCGCCTCGATCCGGGCGGAGGCCGATCGCCTCTGGCGCCTGGTGGCGCTCTCCAACTTCCAGCAGTGGTGGGAGGCCGCGCCGCTGCCGCCGGCGGACACCGCGCCCGGCGGGTACCAGCGCGCGGCGTTCGTCGTGCGCGACAACTTCCGGCACCGCTCGGACATCGAGGACGCCTACCTCGCGGCGATCGAGCGCGCGAACGAGGAGATCATACTCGCCAGCGCCTATTTCTTCCCCGGGGCGCGGTTCCGCCGCGCGCTCGTCGCCGCCGCCGGCCGCGGCGTCCGCGTGATCCTGCTGCTGCAGGCGCGGGTCGAATACGTGCTCCTGCACTTCGCCTCGCGCGCGCTGTACGGCCAGCTGCTGGACGCCGGGGTGCAGATTTTCGAGTACACGAAAAGCTTCCTGCATGCGAAGGTCGCGGTCGTCGACGGCCGCTGGGCGACGGTCGGATCCTCCAACATCGACGCCCTCAGCCTGCTCCTCATGCGCGAGGCGAACGTGGTCGTGGAGGACCGGCGGTTCGCGCTGGAGCTCCGCGAGAGCTTGCTCGAGCGGGTCCTGGACGGCGCGCGGCCGGTCGCGCGCGCCCGCTGGCGCCGCCAGCCGCTGCATCAGCGGGTCCGGATCTGGATCGCCTACGGCATCGCCAGGTTCTTCATCGGCTGGTTCGGGTACGGCGGGAAGCATTGATGGGGGAGGGAAGGTGAGCACACCGCACCGGGTCGGCGTCTATCTCGGCGTCGTCCAATTCTTCTTCGCGCTGACGTGGGTGGTGTACGTCATCTACCTCCCCCAGCTCGCCGCGAAGGTCGGGCTCGCGAAGGAAGCGGTCGTGTGGATCCTGGTGCTCGACCAGATGATTTTCGCCGTGATGGACGCGCTCACCGGCATCGCGGCGGACCGCGTCGCCCGCTCCGTCGGGCGACTCGGCGCGCTCGTCGTCGCGCTCACGCTCGTCTCTTGCGCCGCATTCGTGGCGCTGCCCTACGTCGCGCCCGGGGCCGATCCGAAGATCTTTCTCGCGCTGACGATCCTCTGGTCGCTGACGTCCTCGGCGCTGCGCGCCCCGCCGCTGGTGTTGATCGGACGGTATGCGCCGCAGCCGTCGCACCCGTGGCTCGCGAGCCTGTCGCTCCTCGGGCTCGGCATCGCCGCCGGGCTCGCGCCGTTTCTCGCGCTGAGACTCAAGGGCGTCGATCCGGCGCTGCCGTTCGTGCTTTCGACGCTTGCGCTGGCGGCAACGGCGCTCGGCATCGTGTGGGCCGAACGCGCCCTCGCCGGTCGTGCTGCTGCGCCGGCCGCGGCCACGGCGCGGCCGCCACGTCTCGGCGGCCGGGCGGCGGCGTTTCTGGCGTCGATTGCGCTGCTCGCGGTCGGCTTCCAGATCCACTTCCAGCTGAACTCCGCGCCGCAGTATCTGCGCTTCGCGAAGCCCGAGGAGCTGCCGTACCTCATGCCGATCTTCTGGGTCGGATTCAATCTGTGCATGTTGCCCGCGTCGCTCGCGACGCGGCGTTGGGGCGGGATCGTGGTGATGGCGGCAGCCGGTGTCGCGGGCGCAACTGCGCTCTACGGGGCGTCGGTCGCCGCGCGGCTCGATATGCTCGCGGCCGCCCAGTTCCTCGCCGGCGGGGCGTGGGGCTGCGTGTTGATGAGCGCCGTTTCTGCGGCGCTCGCGTTCGGACACACGGGTCGGGAAGGTTCGGTCACGGGCGCGTTGTTCGCGCTTCTCGCCGTCGCGACGGTCGCGCGACTCGCGTTCGTCGCGGCGGGGCTCGGAGCCGTCCCCGCCGTCTCCGCCGTGCTCGGCTGGCTCCCGGTGGTCGCGTGGCTTGCCGCTGGCGCGCTGCTCCTCGCGGCCGGCCGGTGGCGGCCCGCCGTGGCGCCGTAGTCACGTCACGCCGCGACGATGCGACCCGCCGCGAGCCGCGGCACGACGGCCAGCACGGACAGCTGCGCCGCGTACGCGATCTCGTGCGCGAGGCCGCGCTCGATCATCATCCGGGCGACCCGGCAGTCCATGAGCGTCGGCGCCGGATCTCCGGAACGGAACAGCGTCCGTGCGACGCGGGCGGCGTCGGAGAAGTCGGCCTGCTCGCCGAGGCGCTCGGCGAGGAGCTGAACCAGATACCCGGCGCCGTAGAAGTCCTCGAGATTGAAGTTCCCCAGCGAGCCCGAGCAGAGGATCAGGATCGTGCGGTCCGGGTGCCGGGCGAGCACGTGGTCGACGACGGCCCGGCCGTTGAGCAGCGCGGCCGCGTACACGTGGTCCGCCTCGCCCGCGCACTGCAGCGCCACCGTGCCGTTCGTCGTCGAGTAGATCACGTGCTTCCCCGCGACGCCGTGCGCCACGAGCGCGAGCGGCGTCGGCGGCGCGAAGCCGGGCAGCGTCTCGGCGTAGAGCTCGCCGGCGAGCACGTAGGATCCCGGCGCGTGGCCCGCGCCTT
This sequence comes from Burkholderiales bacterium, assembly GCA_035286595.1. Classification (GTDB taxonomy): domain Bacteria; phylum Pseudomonadota; class Gammaproteobacteria; order Burkholderiales; family SG8-39; genus DATEDA01. Next base: position 13,918 of record DATEDA010000081.1, read on the forward strand.
CAGCGCGCGCCGCGGCCTCGTCCAGCGCCGGGATCACGCTCGGCGCGCCGTGCCCGAGCGCGGCGACGATGGTGGAGGTCGCGAACAGCACGTCCAGCACGATCACGACCTTGCCGGGAAGGCGGACGGCGTCGAGGTCCTCCTTCCGGCCGAGGACGTGGATCCTATGGCTGACGACCATCGGGCCGCCGGAGGAAGAGCTGCCGGCCGATCATCGACAGCGCGACCTCGCCGTCCTGGTTGATCACTTCCCACCGGAAAGTCACCGTGCCGCGATTCGGCTTCGTCTTCGACGCCGCGGCTTCGAGCACCGTCGCGCGAAAGCGCAGGGCATCGCCGGGGCGCACCGGCTTCAGGAACCGCAACTCGTCGATCCCCGGAGAGCCGACGCAGGAGGTCTCGAGCAGATACCCGTCGCACATCAGGCGCATCGCGACCACGCCGGTGTGCCACCCGCTCGCGACGAGTCCGCCGAAGGGCGTGGCCCGGGCCTGCGCCTCGTCGGTATGGAAGGTCTGCGGATCCCATTCGCGCGCGAACGCGACGATCTCCGGCGCGGTGAGCGTGCGTGGCCCGTTTTCGAACGTCCAGCCGGGGGTGAAGTCCTCGAAGTAGTACTTCATCATGGTGCGGCGATTATAGGGGGCGGGCGTGATCCGCCGGCGGTTTTGCCTTACCCTTCCCGCCATGACCGACCCGATCGGCCTCGACCGCGGCCTCACCAACTACGGCGACCGGGACTTCGCCCGCTACCTGCGGCGCTCGTTCGCGCGCTCGATGGGTTACTCGACCGCGATGCTCGCGCGGCCCGTCGTCGGCATCGCCACGAGCGCCTCCGGGTTCAACAACTGCCACCGCACGACCCCGGAGCTCCTCGACGCCGTGAAGCGCGGGGTGATCGCCGCCGGCGGGCTCGCGATCGAGTTCCCGACGATCTCGCTCGGCGAGGTGTTCCTGAATCCGACCAGCCTCGTCTTCCGCAACCTCATGTCGATGGACGTCGAGGAGATGATCCGGGCGCAGCCGATGGACGCAGTGGTGCTCATCGGCGGCTGCGACAAGACCGTGCCCGCCCAGTTGATGGGCGCGGCGAGCGCGAACGTGCCGGCGATCCAGCTCATCGTCGGCCCGATGATGAGCGCCCGTTACCGCGGCGAGCGCCTCGGCGCGTGCACCGACTGCCGGCGCTTCTGGGCGGCGTACCGACGCGGCGAGGTCGACGCCGAGCAGATCTCGCGGATCGAGGGGAATCTCGCGACGACCGCCGGCACGTGCGCAGTCATGGGCACGGCGAGCACCATGGCGTCGATCGCGGAAGCGCTCGGGATGAGCCTGCCGGGCAGCGCAGCGATCCCCGCGGTGCACGCCGATCGGCTGCGGGCCGCGGAGGCCTCCGGCGCCCGGGCTGTCCAGCTCGCGCAGTCGAAGCTTCGGCCCGCCGACATCATCACGGCGAAGTCCATCGAAAACGCGCTGCGCGTGCTCCTCGCGATCGGCGGTTCGACCAACGCGATCATCCATCTCACCGCGGTCGCCGGCCGGGTCGGCGTGAAGATCGGCCTCGAGCACCTCAACGAGCTGTCCGAGACGACTCCGGTGCTCGTCGATCTGAAGCCGGTCGGCGAACACTATATGGAAGACCTCTTCGCCGCCGGCGGGCTCGGGGCGGTGTTGCGGGAGCTGAAGGACCTGCTCCACCTCGATTGCATGACGATCACGGGCGAGACCCTGGGCGAACGCCTCGCGGCCGGCGACGCGTGGGTCGACCGCGCGGTGGTCCGCAGCCGCGCCGCGCCATTCAGCCCGAGAGGTGGGCTGGTCGCGCTCTTCGGGAACCTCGCGCCGAACGGCGCGATCCTCAAGCAGGCCGCCGCCGACTCGAAGCTCTTCGAGCACGAGGGGCGCGCGGTGGTGTTCGCCGACCTCGAGGATCTCGCGAACCGGATCGACGATCCGAACCTCGATGTGTCGCCCGAGGACGTTCTCGTGCTGCAAAACGCCGGGCCGATCGGCGCCGGGATGCCCGAGGCGGGGTACCTGCCGATCCCGGGCAAGCTCGCGAAGCGGGGCGTAAAGGACATGCTGCGCGTGTCGGACGCGCGGATGAGCGGTACCGCGTTCGGCACGGTCGTGCTGCACGTGTCGCCCGAAGCCGCCATCGGCGGACCGCTGGCACTGGTGCACAGCGGTGATCGCATTCGACTGTCGGTGTCGAAGCGCCGGATCGACCTGCTGGTCAACGACGACGAGCTCGGTCGCCGCCGCGCGGTGCTAAAGCCGCGGCCGAAGCCCGCTCGGGGCTATGCGCGCCTATATGCGGAGGCCGTGCTGCAGGCCGAGCACGGCTGCGACTTCGATTTCCTGCGCGCGGAAGGGCGGAGCTGAGCTCTGAGATCAGGATTCGCCGAAGCCGGCGAGCGCCTGATCGAGCCGCTCGGCCAGTCGCGGCTTGCCGCTCTTGAAAAGGGGTAGCAGAGGGCGCGGCGGGGCGGTGCGAGCCGTGACCGCGCTGGAGAGTGCCTTACTCCGGCGGACTCCTCTGGATGACCTCGGACGGCGCATTCGGACGGTCTAGCAAAAATCGCGTGAGTAACGTCCAGGCCTGCGCCTACTCCGCCGGCTCCCGCTGGCCGTCGCCGAGCAGCCGGTAGGGGCGCCAATCCTCCGAGCCGTCCTCCCGGCACAGGCCGTAGCGGAAGATGTTCCGGTCGCTTCCCGGCGTGACGAACCGCAGGTCCTGGAACCAGACGCAGGTCGAAGGATTGCCGCTGTCGATCCGGTACAGCGCCGGGAACTCGGCGAACCACCGGAAGAACTCGAGGCGTGGGTCGGCGAGGACCCGCGACGCTAGCTCGCGCCCGGCATCTTCTCCGCCGTACCGGTCGATCGCCGACCACTTCGCCTGAGCGAGCGGCGCGTACGCCGCGCCGTAGCGCTCGAACAGGCCGGCGTCCGGGCCGGGCGGCGGCGGCATCTGCGCGCGCGCCAGGTTGACATTCGCGTAGTGATACCGGTCGCCCTCGGTGATGAACACCGTCCAGTTGAACGGCGAGACGGGGCGCGGGATTGCCGTGACCTTCGGGGCATCGAAGCCTGCGCGCTGGGCGTACTCGAGGCCGAAGTCGACGGCGCGCGAGTGCAGCACCGCCTGGAACCCGACGTAGCCCGCGAGCACGGCGAGCCCGAAGGCGGCAGGCACACGCGACCGGCGCCACACCAGGGACCCGAGGAGCCCCGCCACGATGATCCCGCTGAACCAGAGATCGATGATGAACGTCGTGTTCCACGCCACCCGCGCATCGGAGAGCGGCGCGTAGATCATCGTCCCGAACGACGTGATCAGGTCGCCGACGATGTGCACGCCGACGCCGAGCGCGCACACGCCGAGGTAGTCACGCCAGGTGACCGCCTTGCCGCGATCGATCTTCGCCATGATCCATGCCAGCAGCACTGCCCAGACCGGCAACAGGAGGATCGAGTGCGAGACCCCGCGATGGCCGGTCAGGTAGGCGACCGGCGAGACGTACGCGAGCAGGAAGTCGGTGTCGGGGAACGCCGCGGCGAGACCGCCGGCAGCGACGCGCGCCACGGTCGAGATCCGGGCGTTGGCCGGATCGGGCGCGGTCGCGCGCGCGAGCAGCGCGCCGCTGAGGGCATGGGTGAGGGTGTCCACGGAGCGAGCCGGAACGCGAAAGCGGTGAACGGCGAATGGTAGCCGGGTTGCGGCTCGCCGTTCAGCGTCACTCCACGAAGGTGTGCTGGACGCTGTGGCTCGCGCCGGCCTGGAGCGTGATGTAGCCGAGGTACGGCAGCTGCGTCGAGTTCCGGATCTCGACCTTGTGCCTGCCCGGCGGAAGCTCGATGATCGAAAGCGGGGGCGCGGTCCCGGCGTGCTTGCCGTCGATGTACACGTCGCCCCTCGGCGTCACGTTGAGCAGCAGCTTGCCGGGCTGCGGCGCTGGAGGCGCCGCCGGCTTCGGCGGCGGCGCCGCGGCGACCTGCGCCGGTGGCGCAACGGCCGGCGCGGGTTTCTGCGCGGGCGGTTTGGCGGGTGGGCGCGGAGCCGCGACGCGCTTCGGCGGCGGCGGTGGCGCAACCTTCACCGGCTCCGGCGGGGGCTCGATCGCAGGCAGCGGCTCGGGCTGTGCCGGCGCCGGCGCAGGGACGGCGTCAACCACCACGGGCTGCGGCGCCACGGCGACCTCGGTGCGTCGCGCATTCGCGTCGGAGAACTGGAGCCGCAACGGGATCAGCGCGAGGCCGGCCAGAACGAGCCCGGCGGCGACGAGCGCCACCGTCCGGCGCGTCAAGCGCAAGGCGCGGCGCGGCGGCGCGGGCGCCGCCGCGAGCACGAGCGTCTTATCGCCGTCGCTCGACGTGGGCGCCACGGCCGGAACGACCTCCGCCTCGTCGGCGGCTTCGCGCGTGGTCCGCTCCTCCAGCCGTTCTTCGATGCGCCGCAGCTCGCGGAACACCGACCGCGCGCTCGGGAAGCGGTCCCCGGAGCGCTTGGCTAGCATCCGCATCACCAGCGCGTCGAGCTCGGGCGGCACGTGCGCGTTTACGGCGCCCGGCCGCGGCGGGTCGGCGGCCAGCACCTGCTCCATGATCTCGTGGACCGTCTCGCCCGTGAACGGGGCCCTGCCGGTGAGCATCTCGTAGAGAACCGCGCCGAGCGAGAAGAGATCGGCGCGGCCGTCGATCGTGGCGTCGGCCCGGATCTGCTCCGGCGCCATGTACTTCGGCGAGCCGGCACGCTCGCCCGAGCGGCCGTCGGCCTCGCTCAGGCGCGCGATGCCGAAGTCGGTGATCTTCGGCCGCCGGTTGCGCAGCACGATGATGTTCGCCGGCTTGATGTCGCGGTGGATCACGCCCTGCTCGTGCGCGTACGCGAGGCCGCGCACGACCTGCCCGGCCATCTCCACGGCGCGCGCGATCCCGAGCGGTGGATGCTCGTCGAGGAGCTGGCGGAGGCTCGTCCCGTCGAGGAACTCCATCGCGATGTACGCGACGCCGTCCGCCTGGCCCGCGTCGTAGATGGTGACGATGTTCGGGTGGTTCAGGCGCCCGGCCGCGCGCGCCTCCTGGAAGAAGCGCTGCTCGAAGCTCGCCGCCGCGGCGCCGGTCAGGGCGAAGTCGATCGTCTTGAGCGCCACGACCCGGTCGATGATCGGGTCGCGCGCCTTGTAGACGACGCCCATCGCCCCCCGACCGAGCTCATCGAGGATCTCGTAGCGTCCGAGCTGCTTTGCGGTCACAGTCATGCGGTGATCGGCGTCTTACCCTGCCGCCGGCCCCATTCTGGCAAAGAAAGCGCTTGAAGCGGCCCACGGTAAGCGCCGGAATCCAAACTATTTCCTCTGCTCCGACCGGATCTCACTTGACGGGAGGCAATCCGTCTCCGTGCGAAGTCAATCACTTGCGTGCGGCCCGGTTGCAGAGCATGCGAGCCCGTGCCCCGCCTGCTACCGAAGCGCAACCGAACCCCTCGGTTTCTATGCTAACGTCATATTAGCGAGTCATCGGGAGGTTCGCCACCGACGCCGGCTCGTGATCTAGCGCCGCTTGAAGCATTCCCGCGACGATCTTTGGCCCGCGCCGGTCCGTAGCCGGTCGCGGGGTTTTTCTACTTGCCGGATGCGCGGTGTTTGGAAGGCGACCGTTGTGCCCGCCGAGCGGCCTTGCGCGATGCTTGCCGGCGAATGCGCTTCTTGCGATGTTGTGCTTTGCTTATGGACATGTTGTGCCTACAGCAACGGGCCGAGGCTCTTCGCCAACTGAGCGCTTTGATCGGGCAGCACTCGTTTAGCCATGCAGTTTTTCGGCATCCTGGAAAGCATCGCCAAGAAAAGCGTCCAGGCAACTGCAGAAGGCGCGGGCAGGTGGGTCACGGCGGCACCAGCTCGCATCCTGCCACAGCCCGCGCTGGCAGTAGTCTGCCAGCGGCTAATGTTCGCGCCAGAAGGAGCAAACCGGAGGTTGAGAGTATGAAAACAGACGATGTAGCGAGGATCCTCACGACGGGTGGCTTGGCGACAGTGCTGCTCGCTCCTGTCACACCTGTCGAGGCGTACCGATGCGAAGTGGTTCCGCCGGATCATCAAGTAGGCCACGCGTCGCGTTGTCGCTGCAACCGACCTGCAACCGAGACACGCTGCGACCACACGTCACGCCCGCGCCCTTACTCCTGCCAAGTGGGTGATTTACCTCGATTGTCTGGACTGGCAATTACCCACTGAATCAGGCGCTTCGGAACTATTTCTTTTTGCGGATCGGCTCGGCTGGCCTACCATAGCGCGTGGCGACGCGTCCGGGACGGGCCCGGCGCGCTGCGGCAGCGCAAAAAACCCTTTCATGTCAACGTCATACGCCGGCGGCACCCCCCCGGCCCCGGCCCCCGCCCTGCTTCGGTACGCGCTGGAGGTCGCGGCGCGCTCCGACCTCGGCCGGGTGCGAAAGTTCAACGAGGACAGCGTCGCGACCGACGCGGCGCGCGGGTTCGTCGCGCTCGCCGACGGGATGGCGACCGCGAAGGGCGCCGACGTCGCGGCCAAGCTCGCCACCCAGACGCTCATCGGCCAGCTCGCGACGGCGCAGAACATCGCGCCGCGCGCCGCCGCGCACGCCGCCTTCGCCGCGGCGAACCGCGCGATCCGCGAGCGCGTGCGGGCGGACCCCGGGCTCGCGGGCATGGGCACGACGCTCTCCGCCGCGTGGTTCCGGGGCGATCGGGTCTGCATCGCGCACGTCGGGGACTCGCGCGTCTACCGCTGGCGGCAGGGCCGTATCGAGCGACTGACGACCGATCACTCGTTCGTGCAGGCGCAGCTCGCCGCGGGGCAGATGACCACCGACGAGGCCCGCGCCTCGAAGAGCCGGCATCTCGTCATGCGCGCGCTCGGCGCCGAGGATCAGGTGGCGCCCGACCTCGGCGAGCACGAAGTGATCGCCGATGACATCTACATCCTCTGCACCGACGGGCTGCACGACCTCGTCGACGACGCCGACCTCGCCAACGCGCTCGAGGTGCTCGAGCCGAACCTCGATCTCGCGGCGAGCACCCTGGTCACGCTGGCGAACGACCGGGGCGGGCGCGACAACATCTCCGTGATCCTGGTGCGCGCGAAGCCGCGCGTCGCCGCCGAGCCGCGCGGCGAGCCCGAGTCGCAGGGAATCTTCGGCTGGCTGCGCTCGAAGATGGGAGGGGAGTAGATGGCGAAGCTGATGGCGAGCCGCGGCGGCGCGATGCTCGGCTCCTGGTTCATCGAGAACCGGCGGATCACGATCGGCCGCGCCGAGGGGTCCGACATCCGGCTCGAGGACGCCGCGGTGAGCAAGGCGCACGCCGCGATCGAGGTGCGGGGCGTCGATCACATGCTCCTCGACCTCGAGAGCGCGAACGGCACGTTCGTCAACGGCAATCGCGTGACGCGGCATCTGCTCAACCACGGCGACACGATCGAGATCCTCGACTTCCAGATCCGCTACGTCGACCACAAGAGCGTGGTGGCCGCCGAAGGCGACCGCACGATGATCTTCCGCGCCACCGACGCCGGGCTCGTGCCGCTCGCCGGCAAGGCGCCGACGACCGAGGCCCGGTCGGTGGAGATCCCGCTGCCGGTCGCGGCGCTGCGCGTCGTCTCCGGCAAGCAGGCGGGCGCGACGGTCGGCCTCGAGCGGCCGCTCACCGGGGTCGGCGAGCGGGCGCGGGACTATTGCGCGATCCTGCGCCGCCCCGAGGGCTACTCGCTCGCTCGCGTCGCCGGCCGGCCGCCGCGCGTCGACGGCAAGCCGATCGCCGACGGCTGGCAGACGCTCCGCGACGGCGCGACGATCGAGGTCGGGGGCGAGAAGTTCGAGCTGCGCTTCATCGGCAAGGGCGCCGCGAAGGCCTAGCGTCGGGGTAGCGCGCCGGTTACTTCTCGGCCTCGCGGATCAGGAGGCCGCTCGGCGACACCCGCACCTCGAGCTCGGCGGGCTTCGTGACCGGCACGAACGACGCCGAGCCGTACTCGGCGTCGACGAAGGGCCCGAGCCAGGCGTAGCGGCTGCGCAGCGCGAAGAGGTCGACCAGCTGCGGCTTCCCCAGCGGATACACCGTGCGCAGCCCCTTCTGCTCCTGCTCGGCCGAGCGGTACCGGCCGGCGATGCGGTCGAGCTCGTAGGCGGTGTGCAGGCCGAGCACGTTCGCGAGCGGCTTCCACTTCAGGATGTGGGCGTCGATGTACAGCTCGTCGCCCGCGATGACGAACGCGGCCTCGCGGCCGTCCGGGAACTTCACGCGCGCGTCGAAGCGCTGCGGGCCGCTCGGGGCGACGGCGATCGTCGCCGCGAGGGTCTCGCGCGTGAGCGCCGCGTAGCCCTGGATCCCGAACGCGATCAGCGCGGCGCTCAATCCCAGCGCGCCCACGGCGAGGCCGATCAGCATCCGGACGGTGAACCCGACGGGCTCGCGGCGGAACAGCGCCACGAACCCGGTCGCCATCTGCAGCAGGCCGATCATGCCGAACGCCACGCCGACGATGAAAAAGGGCGAGCCGAAAATCTCGTCGAAGTGCATGGGGACGAATCCTACCGGTGCGGCTCGTAGCGCACCACCTGCTGGTCGATCGCGCCGAAGATCGAGCGCCCCTCGGCCAGGATCTCGATCCGTACGCGGTCGCCGAACCTGAGAAACGGCGTCGCCGCGCGCCCGCCCTTGATCGCCTCGAGCGCGCGCTTCTCGGCGAGGCAGCACACCCCCACTTTCGGATCCTTGTTCGAGACGGTGCCCGAGCCGATGACCGTGCCGGCCCCCAGCCGGCGCGACTTCGCCGCGTGCGCGATCAGGCGGGGAAAGTCGAACGCCATGTCGGTGCCCGCATCCGGCCGCCCGAGCAGCTCGCCGTTCACGTGCACGACGAGCGGCAGCCGGAGCTTGCGCCCGTCCCAGGCGGCGCCGAGCTCGTCCGGCGTCACCGCCACCGGCGAGAACGCCGTCCAGGTCTTCGACTGGAAGAACCCGAACCCCTTCGCGAGCTCCGCCGGCACCAGATCGCGCAGCGAGACGTCGTTCGCCAGCATGACGAGCCGGATCGCCTCGCCGGCCCGGTCGCGCTTCACGCCCATCGGGACGTCGCCGGTGACGATCGCGAGCTCGCCCTCGAGGTCGATGCCCCACGCCTCGCTCTCGACCGGGATGTCGTCGTGCGGCCCGAGAAAGGCGTCCGACCCCCCCTGGTACATGAGCGGCTCCTCGCGCAGCTCCCTGCCGAGCTCGGCGCCGCGGGCCTTCCGCACGCGCTCCGCATGGCTGAGATACGCCGACGCGTCGGCCCACTGGAACGCGCGCGGCAGCGGCGCGTGGAACTTCGCGAAGTCGACCTCGAACCAGCGCGAGCCCGAGGGCGCGCGGTTCGCCGCCGCGTAGAGCGCTGCGAGGCGCGGCGCGGAGAAGTCCCAGTCGTCGAGAGCGGCCTGCAGCGTCGGCGCGACGTCGTACGCGACGGTCGCGGTCTTCAGATCGCGGGAGACGACGCACAGGGCGCCGTCGCGGGTGTCGTTTTTGAGCGTGCCGAGCTTCATGTGTGGAGGCGCGCGTGGAGGCGCGCGAAAGGCGCGCATTGTACCGCCCGGCCTGTGGGGACCACTTACAGGGGGACGGCAGGCAGCACCGTCGCCCGGCACTCGCCGAAGCCGACGCGCGCCGCGCCGGGCTTCTCGCACCAGCCCCGGAGGATCAGGCAGTCGCCGTCCTCGAGGAAGGTGCGCGACTCGCCGGTCGGGAGCTTGACCGGCTGCTTGCCGCCGGCCGAGAGCTCGAGGAGCGAGCCGGCTTCCTCCGGCGCGGGGCCGGACTGGGTTCCGCTGCCGAGGAGATCGCCCGGCCGGAGGTTGCAGCCGTTCACCGTGTGGTGGGCGACCATCTGGAAGATCGTCCAGTACGCGTGCCGGAAGCTCGTGTGGGACAGCCGCGCGGGCTCCCCTCCGGCATCCCGCATCTTCGGCGTCTCGAGCCACGCCTCGAGCTCGAGCTCGATCGCGCCGCTGGTCCGCTGGTCCGGCTCGTCGAGGTAGGCGAGCGGCTGCGGCTCCGACGCGTCCCGGGTCCACGCGACGCGGTACGGCGCGAGCGCCTCCAGCGTCACGATCCACGGCGAGATCGTGCTCGCGAAATTCTTCGCGAGAAACGGTCCGAGCGGCTGGTACTCCCACGCCTGGATGTCGCGCGCCGACCAGTCGTTGAGCAGGCACAGGCCGAACACGTGCCGCTCGGCCTCCGCGATCGCGACCCGCTGCCCGGGCTCGTTGCCGACGCCGACGAAGACGCCGACCTCGAGCTCGTAGTCGAGCCGCTTGCTCGGACCGAACACGGGTTGCTCTGCGCCCGGCGGCATCGTCTGCCCCACCGGGCGCGGAAAGCTCTGGCCGCTGACGCCGATCGATGAGCTCCGGCCGTGGTACGCGATCGGCACCCACTTGTAGTTCGGCAGCAGCGGGTTGTCAGGGCGGAACTGCTTGCCCACCCGCAGCGCGTGGTGCACGGAGGCGTAGAAGTCGGTGAAGTCGCCGATCTGCGCCGGGACGGCGAACTCCACCTGCCCTTGCGGCACGAGACAGCCCCGCAGCCGCTGCTCCTGCGGCGACCCTTCGCGCAGCGCGCGCGAGAGGCCGAGGCGCAGGCTCGACCACGCGCGCGGCCCCAGCGCCATGAAGGTGTTGAGGCTCGGGGCGTCGCAGCTCGCCGCGGCACCGGCGGCCTCGCCGGAGAACGCGTCCGCGCGGTGCGCCGCCGCGAGATCGAGCACCTGGTCCCCGATCGCGACCCCGCCCCGGAAGGCCTCGCTCGAGCCGCGACGACGGAACACGGCGAACGGCAGGTTCTGAACGGGGAAGTCGGCGCCGGGGGCATTGGCCGCGTCGACCCAGCTCTGGAGCGCCGGGTCGTGCGTTTCGTTGCGCCGGCTCATTCAGGGCCGCGACGGGTCGAAGTGCTTCTTCAGCCCCTGCCAGCACGCGGCGTAGTCGTGCTGCAGCTGCGCGGCCTCGAGCGCGAACCGGGTCGGCCGGATGATGAGCCGAGTCTCGAACATGAACGCCATCGTGTCGGTGATGCGATCCGGCTTCGAGAGGTCGCGCGTCGAGGCGCGCTCGAACGTCTCCGCGTCGGGGCCGTGGCCGGTCATGCAGTTGTGCAGCGACGCCCCGCCGGGCACGAACCCCCCGGCCTTCGCGTCGTACGCGCCGTGGACGAGCCCCATGAACTCGCTGGCGACGTTGCGGTGAAACCACGGCGGGCGGAACGTGTGCTCCTGGACGAGCCAGCGCGGCGGGAAGATCACGAAGTCGATCAGGTCGACCCCCGGGGTGTCGGACGGCGCCTGCAGCACCAGGAAGATCGACGGATCGGGGTGGTCGTAGCTGGTCGAGCCGATGACGTTGAACCGTCGCAGATCGTACTTGTACGGCGCGAGGTTGCCGTGCCAGGCGACGACGTCGAGCGGCGAGTGGTCGAGCTCCGCCGCCCACAGGTTGCCGGCGAACTTGTTGACGAGCTCGAACTTCCCTTCGCGGTCCTCGTACCACGCGACCGGCGTGCCGAAATCGCGCGGGTTCGCGAGACCGTTGGCGCCGATCACCCCGAGATCCGGCAGCCGGAACGGCGCGCCGAAGTTCTCGCAGACGTAGCCGCGCGCCTTGCCGTCGGGGAGCTCGACGCGGAACCGCACGCCGCGCGGCACGACCGCGATCTCCTGCGGCTCGATCTCGGCGAGCCCCATCTCCGTGGCGAGCCGCAGCCGGCCCTGCTGCGGGACGATCAAGAGCTCCCCGTCCGCGTTGCTGAAGAACCGGTCGGTCATCGACCGGTTCGCGACGTAGAGGTGGATGCCGGCCCCCGTCTGCGCGTCCGGTGCGCCGTTGCCGGCCATGGTGACGAGGCCGTCGACGAAGTCGGTCGGCTTCGTCGGGATCGGGATCGGATCCCAGCGGAGCTGGTTCGGCGTCGCGACCGCCTGCCCGAAGTCGCCCGTCAGCAGGCCGCTCTCGATGCGCCGGAACGGCTGGTGATGCGCGCCCGGCCGGATGCGGTAGCACCAGGTGCGGCGGTTGGCGTGGCGCGGCGCGGTGAAGGCGGTGCCGGAGATCTGCTCGGCGTAGAGCCCGTACGGGCAGCGTTGCGGCGAGTTCTGGCCGACCGGCAATGCGCCGGCAAGCGCCTCGGTGGCGAACTCGTTCGCGAAGCCGCTCAGGTACCGCAGCGCGGACGAAGGGGCCTTCGCCGTTGCGCGCCCGCGCTCGAGCTGGCTGGTCGTCGACATGGTGGACTCCTCGGCTTGGACCTTTTTGTAACCGGAGCGGGTCAGCGCTTGACGACCTTCTCGATCGCCTCGGCCAGCTTCACGTCCCGCGCCGACAGCCCGCCGGCGTCGTGCGTCGAGAGCGTGATCTCGACGCGGCTCCAGACGTTGAACCACTCGGGGTGGTGGTTCTGGCTCTCGGCGAGCAGCGCGACCCGGGACATGAACCCCCACGCCTCGTTGAAGTCGGCGAACTGGTACTTCTTGACGATGGCCGAGCGTCCGTCGACCCTCGCCCAGCCCGGGAGCCTGGCGAGCGCGGCGGTGATCTCGGCGTCGGTCAGCCTGGGGATGCCCATCGGCGCGCTCCTGTGAGGGGATCTGCCCGGCAAGTTTACTGCGGCCGGCGACCCCTTCGGGTCGCCCGTCACGACGCCCGGTCGGACCGGTTGTCCGGTGCGGAATTCTTCACGCACCGCGCGACCCGCCTAGGGGTTTTCCAGGGGGCGGTTCGGGGGCGCCCCGATTGGCGCGGCTGCGGTCCGCGGGAAGAATGGTGGCCGTGAACAGCTTCGTCGAGAACGCCATGCATACTCTGATTTCGAAGTTTCGCCTTGCTCTTTCGCGCGGCCAGGAAGGCCGGTCCAGGCGGGCCGCGGAGGAACCCGCGGTCATGACCGAGGACCTCGCTGCGATCCTCTGCGTCATGCTGGGACTGGATGGTCGCCCGACGCCGCCGGCGGTCCGGGCCCATGCGCGCGGCGAGACCTCGGCGCCCCGGGCTCGCTAACCGCCTCGTCGGTAAGCGGCGCGATCCCTTCGCGCCTAGGGTTTCGCTTCGACGTCAAGCGTCCCGCGCCGGATCTGGTCGAGCTCGATCGCTTCGAACAGCGCCTTGAAGTTGCCCTCGCCGAAGCCCTCGTCGCCCTTGCGCTGGATGAACTCGAAGAAGATGGGCCCGAGCTGGCTCTCGGAGAAGATCTGCAGCAGCAGCGCCCCGGCCTTGCCGTCGATGAGGATCCTGCGCTTCTTCAGCTCGGCGACGTTCTCGGCGTGCCCGGGGATGCGCCGGTCGATGAGCTCGTAATAGGTGGCGTTCGTATCGAGGAGCTTCACGCCCTTCGCGCGCAGCGCATCCACGGTCCGGAAAAGATCCGTCGAGCCGAGCGCGATGTGCTGGATGCCCTCGCCGTGGTACTTGTCGAGGTACTCCTGGATCTGCCCGGCCGTCTCGGTGCCCTCCTCGTTGATCGGGATGCGGATCTTGCCGCAGGGGCTGGTCATCGCCTTGCTCTTCACGCCGGTGACCCGACCCTCGATGTCGAAGTAGCGGAGCTCGCGGAAGTTGAACAGGCGCTCATAGAAGTCGGCCCACTCCTGCATGCGCCCCTTGTGCACGTTGTGGGTGAGGTGGTCGATATAGGCGAGGCTGTGGCCCGCGGGGTTCAGGTCCGCGCCCGGCAGCGGCTCGAAGTCCACGTCGTAGAAGCCGATGTTGCCGATGTCGCCGGTGGTCTTCCCGTGCTTGCCGCGCCAGCGGTCGATGAAGTAGATGAGCGAATCCCCGATGCCCTTGATCGCGGGGATGTTCAGCTCGCCCGGCCCGGCGTGGCCCGCGTAGCCCCAGGCGCCGAGGTCCACCGCGCGCTCGTAGGCGACCTTGGCGTCGGCCACGCGGAACGCGATCGCGCAGATGCTCGGCCCGTGCAGCCGGGCAAAGCGCTGGGCGAACGAGTGGGCTTCCGCGTTGACGATGAAGTTGATCTCGCCCTGGCGGTAGAGCACCACGTCCTTGTGACGGTGGCGCGCGATGGCCTTGAAGCCCAGGCGCTCGAAGAGCGCGCCCATGGCCTTGGGGTCGGGCGCGGCGTATTCGACGAACTCGAAGCCGTCCGTGCCCATGGGGTTGTCCCACAGTTCCGGCATGGCAGTCTCCCGGCCGAGGTTCACGACGGATTGTAGGCGACCGGCCCGGTCAGTTCGCGGCGGAGATGCCCTGAAACGGGCGAAGTCGCGATAATTGCTTCGTGAGCACGCGCCGCAAGCCGAACGGCGGTCGGGCCGGGGCGCGGCGGCATCGGCGCGCGCGCGGGGCGGCGAGCTCTCCGCTGCCGCGGATCGCGGCGCTCGCGGCCCTGCTCGGGACGGCCGAGGCGCGGCTTCACGCCCGCCGATTCGGTCTCGACGCGGCGGAGTGGCGGGTCCTGACGGTGCTCGGC
>DATEDA010000082.1:0-6486 GCA_035286595.1 Burkholderiales bacterium
GAGCGGACGCTCGCGTTCCTGCGCCAGCACGTCGGGTAGGGAGCGGGCAGCCGCGGGCGCGACCCCGACCCGCGCGGCAGGCGCAGTCGTCTTCCGTCGCACCGAGCGCGGGGTGTGTGTGCTCGTGCTGCGCACGTCGGCAACCTGGGATTTCCCGAACGGGCGCCTCGAACCCGGCGAGACCGAGTTCGCGGCCGCCCAGCGGGAGGTCGCCGAGGGAACCGGCTTCGCCGACCTCGACTTCCCGTTCGGGGACGCGCACCGCGACGCGTTGCCCGCCGCGGATGGCAAGATCGCGTCGTACTACCTCGCCGAGACCGATGAGGCCGAGGTCCAGGGGCCGCGGCGCGCCGCCGGGCGGAAGCAGCACGACGAGTGGCGCTGGGTCGGCTTCGACGAAGCCGAGGACCTCCTGCCGCCGCGCCTGGCGCTCGTTCTCGATTGGGCGCGCGCGACGATCGACGGGCGCTGAGAGCCGTCAGCGCGGAGGCCGTTGATCCGGTGTCGTCGCGAGCAGGAAATCCTCCAGCGCCGCGATCGGAGCAAGGTCTTCGAAGAGCACCGGACGCGACGCTTCCAGGCGCGTGCGCACGGACTGCCGGTACCCGGCGTCCTGGACGAGCTTGACGGCCAGGGCGACGTAGTCCTCCTCCGAGCCCGCGACCAGCTCCGCCAATCCCATCCGCTTCAGGATCCCGCTCGCGAACCTGCCGCGCATGAATCGCCCTTCCCGGGCGACGATGGGCAGCCCGCACTGCACCGCCTGCATCGCGGTGTTGAAGCCGGAGAAGCCGATCGTATCGAGGTACACATCGGCGCGCGTCAGCAGTCCGTAGAACGCCGGCCGCGGCTGCCATGGAATGAAGACGCAGTGCTGGTCGAAGTCCACTTGGGCGCGCGCGAACGCGGTTCGGAGCCGCTGCCGGAGTTTCTCCGTCAACGCGACGATCGGGTGGGTGAAGAAGATGAACTGGCATGGTCCGAGTCTGTGGGCGATTTCGGCGAGCACCCGGTCGTGTTGGGGCGCGTACTTGAACGGCTTGCCCGCGCAGACGAGCGTCGGCGTGGCCGGGTCGATTCCCAGCCCGGCGAGGTCGGGTTCCTCGCCGGCGACGGCAAGCGGCGCATAGCAGCAGCCGAGCCCGGGCAGCAACACCAGCCGCTCGGTGTAGTTCGCTTGCGCGCCTGGCGGCTCCAGTCCCTCTGCCGAAAGGTAATGGTCGATCGTCGGCAGCCCCGTGGTCTCGGGGTGCCCCCACGTCGCCACCTGGACGGGCGCAAGGCGTTGGCTCGCCAGCCTTGCCGTGAGCGCGTCCATGCCGACCTCGGGGTAGATCAGCACGTCCGGGCGCTGCTCGAGGATCGCAGCGGCCCACTGGTACAGGGTCTTCCGGCCCTGATCGAAGTGCGACGCGCGCGCCCGGGCGAAAGCCGTCTCCTGATCCTGCTTGGAACCCAGGTGAAACACGCACAGGTCGAAGCGCTCCGGGTCGAGGTGCACCAGCCACCCCTTGACGATGGCATTCCAGACCGAGTGATCGCCGACGTGCGCCGAGACGATGCCGACCCTCGCCTGGTCGCCCGTCGCCGGCCGGACCGGGGGCAGCCGGCGCCCGTCGGGCCACTGCTGCATCAGTCTGGCGCAGAGTCGGCCGTACTCCGAGAGCAGGCTGCAGTTGTTCTCTTCCTGGTAGGGGAGATAGAACGGCGGGGCGCCGACGACTCGCGCGCCATCGGCATCGGGATGGGCATCGAACCACTTGCGCAGCGCCGCGAGCTCCGCGGCGAACGCCGCCCGGCGCCGGCCCTCCTCCTCGTTGGTCTCGTACACCGGCGGCAGCTGGTTCATCGTGAGCTCCCAGCGAACCTCGGCGAAGTCCGGCTTGAGCTCAAGCGCCCGGCGGTAGCACTGGTGGGTTTCGTCCGTTCGACCCGATTGGTACAGCACGTTGCCGAGGTTGTAGTGCGCCTCAGCGGAGTCGGGCTCCAGCGCCAGCGCCCGGCGGTAGCTTTGCTCCGCTTCCTCGAGCCGCCCCTGCTCCTTCAGCACGTTCCCGAGATTCACGATTGTCGGGAAGATGCTGGGGTCGTGCCCTAGCGCCTCACGGTAGACCTGCTCGGCCTCCGTCAGTCGGCCGGCGTCTCTCAGCAGGTTGCCGAGGTTGTGATATGCGGCGAGGTAGCCGGGCTTGATCGCCAGCGCCGCGCGGTAACCCTTCTCGGCTTCCTCGAGCTGCCCCACCCCATGCAACGCGATCGCAAGGTTGTTGTGCGCCTCGGCGTAGTCGGGCTTCAGCGCGAGCGCCCTGCGATAGCTTTGCCCGGCCTCATCCAGCCGGCCGAGATCGCGCAACGCGTTTCCCAGGTTGTAATGCGCCTGCGCGTCGTCGGGTTGGAGCGTCGACGCGCGGCGGTAGCTGCGCTCGGCCTCGTCCGGCCGGCCGAGCTCCCTCAGCGCGACCCCGAGGTTGTTGTGCACCTCGGCGTAGTCGGGTTGAAGCGCGAGCGCCTTGCGAAAGCTTCGCCTGGCCTCATCGGGACGGCCCAGCCCGAGGTACGCCTTCCCGAGACTGTTCAGGGAAGCGGCCTGGGGACGCCCGAAGCGGTGGGCCGATTCGATCAGCTCGACCGCCTGGGCGTTTATCCCGAGCTGATGTGCGACCAGGCCGAGCAGATGCAGGGCATCGACGTTGCGCGGCTCGACTTGCAGGACCTGCCGGTAGATCCGCTCCGCCTCGGTCAACCGGCCCGCCTGATGGTGGTCCAGGGCGGTCTGGAGCGCCTGCTGTGTCGTCACGGTGATGGTCAAGCGCCGGTCGCGCCGTCAGTGCCGGGGCATCATCCGGGCGATCAGCGTGTTGGCGCCGGCGCCCACGGGCATTCAGAGCAGCCGGAAGCGCTTGCCTCTCGGCAGGCGGTAGGTCTCGAAATCCGATCGATCGGTCGTCAGGACCTCGGTGACGCCAGCCTCGACGGCGAGCCAGACGAGCGATGCGTCGGCGAAGTCCATCGGCCGATCACGGTACTTCGCCATCCACGCCATGAAATGCTCGAGATCCGCCGCGGTGAACTCGCTGACCGACACAAACCCGCGGTGGATGTAGGTCAGGAGCCCGAGTTGAATATCGATGCGCTCGAGCAAGTGGGTGGCCTCGGTGACGCACGGCCACGTGGTCAGCAACAGCGCGTGGCCCGCGGCTTTCAGTGTCTTGGTGATCGGCGCGTAATGACGATCGCTCCTGTCGAACATCGCCACCAGGGCGCCGGAATCAACGACGATGCTTCGCACGGAGCCTGCGCTTGAGCCGTTCCGAAACGTTCTGCGAGTTACGAGAGTTGCCCGAGCCTTCGAGGTTCTTCGTGAGCTCGATCAAGGCCTCGTAAGGCGTGACGCCCCCTGCGATCTCGCGTGCGAGCGCACGCGCGACGACGGCCGTCTTGGTGAGGCCTCGCCGCCTGCAATAGCGCGCGAGCCGCTCCTCGAGCTTTGGATCCAGTCTTACCGCCAGCATGGTCACTCCCATCAGGACGAAAGTGTCAGACGAATTGTATAACATCTGCTATACGGCTTGTCTGACAGAACCGCCTCACCGCCGGGCACCTTTCCGCCCGGGCAAAGCGTATCGGCCGTTGCGGAATCATGGCGCTGGAAGAAGGAACAGCGTTACGCGGCCCGAGCACTTTGCGCGATCTGGCGCCCGGCAGGATTTGAACCCGCGACCCCCTGGTTCGTAGCCAGGTCTTCAGTGCCACGGCCTCAACCGCGCCCTGAGCGCATTGGCGCCGACGGCGAGCACGGACACGAGGATCAGCACCGGGTAGAGATCGGGCACGCGATGCTATGCCGCTTCGTCAAATGGGTAAACTCCCCGCTTCAGCGTCTGGGAGGAGGCCGAAATGAAAAAGTGGCTACTGGCGGGATCTCTCGCGCTTCTTTCGTCGGTTGCGTTCGGGCAGGGATTCCCCGAGCGGCCCGTGCGCCTGATCGTGGCGCTGCCGCCCGGCGGCTCGCCGGACCTCATCGCGCGCACCATCGCGCAGGGGCTCCAAGGGGTCTGGCCGCTGCCGGTAGTGGTGGAGAACCGGCCCGGCGCCAGCCAAAACATCGCCTCCGACCTGGTGGCCAAGAGCGCGCCCGACGGGTACACCTGGCTGGTCGCACCCGACAACGTGTTCGTGGTCAACCCGTATCTTGGCAAGCAGTCCTTCGATCCTCTCGTCGACCTCGCGCCCGTCACGCTGCTCGCGCGCATCCAGTTCCTGCTCGTGGTGCATCCGTCGGTGCCGGCGAACTCGGTGTCCGAGCTGGTCGCCTACGCGAAGTCCAGGCCGGGCGAGCTCAACTTCGGCTCCTCGGGCACCGGCAGCCCGCAGTTCCTCGGCGGCACGCTGCTGACCCAGCTCTCGGGCACGAAAATGAACCATGTGCCGTACAAGGGCGCCGCGCCGGCGGTGACGGACCTGCTGGCGGGCCGGATCCAGGTCTGGATCGGCGCCGCGAACTCGCTCCTTCCGCACATCCGCGCCGGCAAGCTGCGGCTGCTCGCGACTGCCGCTTCGCAGCGCTTCGACCAGGTTCCCGATGTGCCCACGGTCGCGGAGGCAGGCGTTCCCGGCTTCGCGCTTTACCCCTGGATCGGCCTGTTCGTGCCGGCGAAGACCCCGCCCGAGGTGATCGCGAAGGTGAATGCCGAGGCGAGCCGGATCCTCGCCCTGCCCGACGTCAGGGCGCGGCTGGTGCCGCAGGGCATTGACCTCTCGACCGGCTCGCCCGAGGATCTGGCGAAGCTCGTCCGCGAGGATCACGCGCGCTGGGGCAAGGTGATCCGTGATGCGGGGGTCAAGGCGGAATGAGCGTGGCGCGCGTCAGTCGATCTTCACGCCGATGTCCCGCACGAGCTTCCCGTACCTTTCGTAATCGCTCTTGATGAGGGCGGCGAACTCCGCCGGTGAGGTCGCAAACACCTGCAGGCCCCCGGCGTTGTTGAGCCTCTCCTTGACGTCCGGCGAAGCGAGCGCTTTCGCGATCTCCCCGCGCAGCCGGGCGAGGACCGGCTCCGGCGTCCCGGCGGGCGCAAAGAGGCCCAGCCAGATCGTCATCTCGTAGCCGGGGTACACCTCGCCGATCGCCGGCAGGTCGGGGAAAAGATGCGAGCGCTTCGCCCCGGTGACCGCGAGCGCGCGCAGCCGCCCGGCCTTGATCTGCGGCGCGGTCGACGTGCCGGCGAACATCGCCGCGACCTCGCCTGCGACCGTGGCACGCGTGGCGGGCGAGCCGCCCTTGTACGGGATATGGACCAGGTTGATCCCCGCGCGCTGCTTGAGCGCCTCCATCATGAACTGGTGCTGGCTGCCGTTGCCGGCGGAGGCGTAGTTGAGGGGCGGGTTCGCTTTGCGCGCGTACTCGACGAACTCCTGGAAGGTCTTCACCGGCAGCGACGGGTTCACCGACAGCACGAACATGTTCGACACCAGCGAAGCGACGGGCACGAGATCCCGTTGCACGTCGATCGGCATGCGGCTGTAGACGTGCGGATTGATGGCGACGAGCGAATCCGCGCCGAGCAGCAGCGTGTAGCCGTCCGCCTCGCCTTTCGCGACCAGCTCGGCGGCGATGTTGCCGTTCGAGCCGGGCCGGTTCTCGATCACGACCGGCTGCCCGAGGCCGCCCGCGATCTTCTCGCCGACGATGCGGGCGGTCAGATCCGGGGCGCCGCCCGGCGCAACGGTGTTGACGATCCGGACCGGACGCGAGGGATACTGGGCCAGCGGCGCCGTTGCGCCAGCGAGCAACGCCACGGCGAGCGCGGCGGCGACGCGTGCAGGTCTCATGATTTCCCCTCCTCCTTTCCAGTGCGCATCATCCCGGCCGACATCGAGCCGGCATAGCCCGTCTCGACCCGCGCGTCGACGACCGCAACCGCGCCGCCGCGGACGGCGTCGATCGCGTCGCGCAGCACGGCGACGAGCTTCGCGGCGTCGGTCACCGGGCCGAAGCCGGCCGCCCCCTGCGCGCGCGCGATCCCCGCAAGGTCGATGTCCGGCTCGGCGATGCGCTGGCCGATCCAGCGGTTCTCGACCGGGCGGCCGCGCTCGCGCGCCACGCGCTCCTGGTGCAGCTCGTCATTGAAGAACGAGCGGTTGTTCGCCACGACGACGAGCAGCGGGATCCGATAGTGGGTCGCCGTCCACAGCGCGGTGACACCCATCAGGTAGTCGCCGTCGCCCATGATCGCGACCGGGAGGCGACCGGAGCCGCGCAGCGCGAGCGCTGCGCCGACCGCCATGCCCGGCCCCGAGCCGACGCCCGCGCCGCCGTCGTAGCCCAGGAAGTCGAGCGGGTGGCGGAACGCGCGGTACGCGCCGTCCCAGCTGAGTGGCGTGCGAAGGACGGACGCGTCGACATCGCCGAGCGCCTCGTTCAGCGCCGCCGCGAGCGACGCGACGGTCAGCTCGCCGCTTGCGCACGCGGTCGCGGCGGGCGCA
>DATEDA010000083.1:0-17160 GCA_035286595.1 Burkholderiales bacterium
CGAGCCGCACCTCCGTCTGCGCGAAGCGCGCCCCGCGCACCGCGTAGATGAAGTCGCAGGCGAGCGCGGTCTCGCAGCCGCCGGCGAACGCGTGCCCGTTCACCGCGGCGATCACCGGGAGGGGGCACTCCATCAGGCCGAAGATGCCGCGCTCGAAGATCTCGTGCTGCGCGCGCCAGACCTCGTCGGTCATGCCGTTGCGCTCTTTCAGGTCCCCGCCCGCGCAGAACGCGCGACCCCCCGCGCCGGTGAGCACCACGCAGCGCGTCGTCCCGGGGTCGGCCGTCAGCCTGCGCCAGAGGTCCTCGAGATCGCGGCCCATCTGCGTGTTGATCGCATTGCTGACCTCGGGGCGGTTCAGCGCGACGACGAGCGTGTGCTCGCCGTCGCGGGTGATCGCGAGCGTCGCGTAGTCGGGCAGGTTCATGCGTTCGCCTTTACGGGCTGGCCGAGGATCTCGGCCGTCGCTTCGCCAAGCGCCGGGGGTCCCGACCGAGGCACGGGCCGCGCGCCGGCGAACGAGATGGGCAGGCCGACGAGCGGCACGCTCAGTCCGGGAATTGCCTGCAGGATGCCCAGCGCCTGCGTCTGCGGGTGCTCGAGCATCTCCCGGACGTTCTGCACCGGCGCGCACGGCACGCCGGCGGCGTCGAGCGCCGCGACCCAGTCGGCGTTCGTGCGCTTCACCATCTCGGCCTCGATCAGGGCATAGAGCGCATCGGCGTTCACGACCCGCTCGGGGTTGGAGAGGAACCGCGGATCGTCCGCCCATTCCGGATGGCCGAGCGCCGCGCACAGCTTGCGATAGAGCGCGTCGTTCGGGGCCGCCACGACGAGATCGCCGTCGGTGGTGCGATAAGCGCGATAGGGGACGATGCCCGCCCGACCCGACCCGTCGCGGCCCGGGAGCTCGCCGGAGGCGAGGTACTGGACCGCGTGCAGGTTCATCCAGGAGGCCGCGGTCTCGAACAGCGAGACATCGACGATGCCGCCCCGCTCCGTCTCGCGGCGACGGTAGAGCGCAGCGAGAATGCCGACCACCGCCCACAGCGCCGTGCCGCAGTCGATGATCGACGGCCCCACGCGCACCGGCGGCCGGCCCTCCTCGCCGACGACGCTCATGATCCCGCCGAAGCCCTGCATCAGCGGATCGTAGCCCGGGCGGTCGGCGAGCGGCCCGGCGCTCCCGAACGCACCGATGTTGCAGTAGACGAGCCCGGGCTTCGCCGCGCAGAGCGCCGCGGCGCCGAGCCCGAGCGCCTCCGCCTGGCCGGGGCGCATGTTCTGCAGCACGACGTCGGCGCGCTCGAGGATGAACTGCAGGAGCCGCTCGCGGCTCCGCGGGTCGCGCAGGTCGCAGACCACCGAGCGCTTGTTGCGGTTCAGCGCCTGGAACGTCGCCGCCGCGCCGTCGAGGAAGGGCGGCCCCCACTTGCGCGCGTCGTCACCGTCGGGCTTCTCGACCTTCACCACCTCGGCGCCGAGGTCGCCGAGCACCTGCCCCGCGAACGGCGCGGCGACGCTCGCGCCGAGCTCGACCACGACGACACCGGCGAGGGGCGCGGCAGCGCTCACGGGGGAATCGCGCCCTCAGTCCGTCGGGATGCCCGCGGCCTTGATCAGCCGGCCGCGCTTGTCGAGGTGGGTCTTGATCACGGCTTCGCCGGGTAGGCCTGCCCGAACGCGGTATGCGAGACGGCTACGGCGAGCGCCAGGAGCGCGTAGCGGAGTCCTTGCATTTCCTCTCCTCCTCGGGGGAATCCGTGCCGCTGGCGCCGCCGCGCGGCGAGACGGTAGGATCAGCGTACATCTAATCGGACGGGGTGCGGGCTGTCAACCGCGGCCCGTCCGGATCGCCTGGACCAGGAGACTCCAATGGCACAACGTTCTGCCCCGTTCGCCGGCCGCACCGCGATCGTGACCGGCTCGGGCCGCAACATCGGCCGCGCCATCGCTCTCGCCCTCGCTGAAGGGGGCGCCAACGTGGTCGTCAACGGCCATCGCGACCGGGACGCGGTCGACCGCGTCGTGCGCGAGATCGGCGAGTCGGGCGGCCACGCGCTCGGCGTCATGGCCGACGTGTCCTCGCACGACCAGGTGGCCGAGCTGGTGGGCAAGACCGTCGCGGCGTTCGGCGCGATCGACATCGCGATCTCGAACGTCGCGATCCGGCCAAAGCAGGCTTTTCTCGACATCTCGCTCGAGGACTGGCATGCGGTGCTCGCGACGAACCTCTCCGCCGCGTTCTACCTGGCGCGGAACGCAGTCCCCCACATGCGCGCGCGCCGCTGGGGCCGGATCATCCACATCTCCGGGTTCGACGGCTTCTGGGCCCAGATCACGGAGCGCGCCCACAACATCACCTGCAAGGCCGGGCTGCACGGCCTCGCCAAGGCGCTGGCGCGCGAGTTCGGGGCCGACGGCATCACCGCGAACACGGTCGTTCCGGGCGCGATCGACACGGTCCGCGACTGGTCGCAGTACGCCCACCAGGAGAAGGCGAGGCTCGAAGCGGAGATCCCGAGCGGGCGCTACGGCAAGACCGAGGAGGTGGCGGCCGCGTGCGCGTTCCTGTGCGCCGAGACCGGCGCGTTCGTGTCCGGGCAGGCGATCCACGTGAACGGCGGACACTATATGTATTAGAGGAGCGAGTCCGCCAGCCGCGCCGTGTTCTCGACCGCCCGCGTGCCGAGCGACCGCGCGGCCCAGCGTTCGCGATCGAGCGCACGGCTCGCGGCGAGATAGCGCGCCTGCACCTTCTCGAGCGCGCGGACGACTTCCGGGTCGTAGACGAGCAGGCTCGCCTCGGCGTTCAGCGCGAATGAACGGATGTCGATGTTGGTCGAGCCGATCAGCGCCACTGCGCCATCCACCGTCATGTGCTTCGCGTGCAGGAAGCGCGACTCGTAGAGGTGGATCCCGATCCCCGCCTCGAGCAGCTGCTCGTAGTACGAGGCCTGCGCGAGCTGGGTCAGCCGCTGATTCGACCGCGCCGAGACGATGAGCCGCGTCTCCACGCCGCGAAGCGACGCGGTCGAGAGGGCCTGCAGGAAAATCTCGTCCGGCACGAAGTAGGGCGTGGTGATGACGACCCGCTCGCGCGCGGCGTGGATCAGCGCCACGAGCGCCGCCTGGCCGTTCTCGCGGCCGTATCCCGGCCCGCTCGGCAGCATCTGGGCGGCGCTCCGGCCGGCGTCCTGCACCTGCGGGAAATGGCGCTCCTCGTCGGCAACGTGCCCGGTCTCGAAGTAGCGGTCGCCGAGGATCACGGCCTGCAGCTGCGCGACGACCGGCCCTTCGACGCGCGCGACGAGCTCCTCGTTCGGGCAGCCGGGGATGAACTCCGGGTCGACGAGGTTCTGGGAGCCGACGTAGCCGACGCGGCCGTCGATCACTGCGAGCTTCCGGTGGTTGCGTAGATCGAACCGCGCGGCGCCGCGCCGGAACAGGCCCACGCGGAGGAGCGGCGTCACCTCGGCGCCTGCCTCGCGGAGCTTCGGTCCGAGCCGCGCGAGGCCGCGCTTCGAGCCGACCGCGTCCGCGAGCACCCGGCAGACGACGCCCCGGCGCGCCGCGCGCGCGACGGCGTCCGCCACGCGGCGGCCGGTCGGGTCGTCCTCGAGGATGTAGTAGAGCAGGTGAACGTGATCGCGCGCCGCGTCGATGTCGGCGACGAGCCGGTCGAGCGCGCCGCGGTAGTCCTCGAGCAGCTCGACGCGGTTCCCGCCCCAG
Organism: Burkholderiales bacterium; assembly: GCA_035286595.1. GTDB lineage: Bacteria > Pseudomonadota > Gammaproteobacteria > Burkholderiales > SG8-39 > DATEDA01. The sequence goes on from DATEDA010000083.1 coordinate 3,733, forward strand.
GCTTCGAAGTCGCCGAGCCGCCGCGTGAGGTCGGCGCAGGCCGCCGCGAGCGGCGCGAGCGGCGGCGGGTCGATGCGGCGCCCGGCGCGCATCTCGGCCTGCGCCTCGCGGACGTACTGCGAGGCGCGGATCTGCTCCTCGATGCGCCGCCGCGGATAGTAGATGCGGCCGAAGAGCCAGTAGAGCACGAGCCCGACCAAGGGGAGGAAGAAGATCAGCAGCAGCCACGTGCGCGCGGCGGCGGTCGTACGCCGCTGCGGCACGTAAACGAGCATGGCGAGACGGATCACCCACTCGCTCGCGTAGTACAGCGTGGCCCAGGTCAGCATGGGTTCCCCCTCGGCGGCGCTACACTTGGCCATTCGGCAAGCGGGAGCGCGTGGTCATGAGTGTGAGGCCCTTCCGGGTTCTCGGGGTGCAGCAGATCGCCGTCGGCGGGCTGGACAAGGGTCGCCTCCGCACGCTGTGGGTCGAGCTGCTCGGGTTGACGGCGACCGGCCGGTACCGCAGCGAGCGCGAGAACGTCGACGAGGACATCCTCGCGCTCGGCAGCGGGCCGACGCGAGTCGAGGTCGATCTGATGCAGCCGCTCGATGCGGCGCAGAAACCGGCGGTGCACGAGCCGCCGCTCAATCACATCGGGCTGTGGGTCGATGATCTGAAGGCGGCAGTCGAGTGGCTGACGGGGCGCGGCGTGCGCTTCGCGCCGGGCGGAATCCGCAGGGGCGCCGCGGGCTACGACATCTGCTTCGTGCACCCGAAGGGGACGAGCGAGTTCCCGCTCGGCGGGGAAGGCGTGCTGATCGAGCTGGTCCAGGCGCCGCCGGAGGTCATCGCCACGCTCGCGCGCGGCGACTAGCCGCCGGCGGCGGCATCCGCGGCCCGCTACTTCGGCGGCGGCGGCGGGAACTGCACGAACGGCGGCTTGGGCTCCTTGTCGGGCGGAACGTAGGCCGGCGCGGCCGCGCCCGCGGGTCCCACGTACTTCAGGTAGCGGTAGATCGCCCGCACGTCGCGGTCGCTCATGTCGCGCAGGTTGAACCACGGCATCGGGGGGCGCAGCTCGCTGCGTGCCCGCTTCACCCACGCGTCTTCGCTCATGCCCTGGGCAACGAGCCGCAGATTCGCCGGATAGGTCGTGCCCCAGGGCCCGCGCCAGCCGAGGATGTCCCCGGTCAGCCACAGCTTCTCGTCCACCGTGCCGTTGCTCGGCGCGTAGCCGGGGGTATGACAGTCGTTGCAGCCGGTGATCTGGACCAGGTAGCGGCCGCGCGCGACGTCGTCGGGCAGCTTCTTCTTCGCTTTGTCTTGCGCGGCGGCTGGAAGCGCGGCTGTGGCGAGCCCGGCGAGCAGCGCGACGGCGATGGTGGTTCGTATGGTTGGCATCGAGTCCCCCTTGTGGCGTGATTCGGCGGCGGTGCGCCGGGCCGGAGTATAGGCCGGCCGCCGGTGTAGGATTGCCAACCCCGAGTCGGGGCCCAGGAGGAGGAGGCACGCATGAGTTCCAGACCGCTCCACGCGGCGCTGGCGGCGGTCGCGCTCGCGATCGCGAGCCCGGCCGCGCATCCGCAGGCGTACCCGAGCAAGCCGATCCGCTTTGTCGTCGCGTTCGCGCCCGGCGGGCCGACGGACATCATCGCGCGGTTGCTGTCGCAAAAACTGCCCGACGCCCTCGGTCAGCCGGTGGTGGTCGACAACCGCGGCGGCGCCGGCGGGAACATCGGCGCGGCGGCCGTGGCGAAGTCGCCGCCGGACGGCTACACGGTCCTGGCGACGACATCGGCCCTCGCGGTCAACGCGACCCTGTTTCCCAACGCCGGCTACGACGCCGACCGGGATTTCGTCCCGGTCGTGAACGCCGCGACCCAGCCCAATGTGATCTACGTGAACGCGAACGCGCCGGCGAAGACGCTTGCCGAGCTTCTGGCCCAGGCCAAGACCTCGAAGCTCGCTTTCGCCTCGCCCGGAAGCGGCACCACGCCGCACCTCACCGCGGAGATGCTGTTCAAGGTCCACGCCAGGCTCGACGTGACGCCGGTTCACTTCAAGGGGGCGGGGCCACAGGTCACCGCCGTCTTGACCGGAGAGCCCATGGTCGGCTGCGGCGCGGTCTCGGGCCCGCTCGCGCAGATCAGGGCCGGCAAGCTGCGTCCGCTCGCGGTCTCGAGCTCGAAACGCCTCGCCTCGCTCCCCGACGTGCCCACGCTCACGGAGCTCGGCTTCGCGGGCATGGAGGACTACACCTGGGTCGGGCTGTTCCTGCCGGCCGGGACGCCGCCGGAGATCGCCCAGAAGCTGAGCGAGGCGGTCAATCGCGCGCTCCAGAGCCCGGACATCCGCGCGCGGCTCGACCAGCTCGCGTTCGAGCCGGTCGGCGGCACGCCGCGCGAGTTCGCCGACTACTTCAAGGCCGAGGTCGCGAAGTGGGGCAAGGTCGTGCGGGAGACCGGAGCGAAGCCGGACTGAGCTTCGCGGTCACGCCGAACGACACCCCCGCGCCGATCGGGCAGCGCACGGCGGCGCACCTCGGTCTCGGCGGACCGCCGCCGGCTCAGAACCGGCCCACCATGCTGATCGACAGCATGGTGATGTTGCCTTCGCCGGTCTGGTCGTTCCCGACGTCGAAGTAGGTCTCGATCTCGGCGCGCACGGCGAAGTTGCGGTTGATGTCGTACTGGCCGCCGAAGCCGACCTTGAAGTTCCACTCCTTGCGCTCGGGGTTCAGGTTGGTTCCGGGGGCGAATCCGACCGCGCCGGTCGCGGTGTAGGTCGTCTTGGTCGTCGAGTAGAAACCTCCGAGCTTGCCGAAGAGCGACCATTGCCGCGGCAGCGGAAAGATCCCGAGCGCATCGATGCCCCAGCCCGAGGACTTGATGTCGGCCTTGGCCGTACCGCCGAACGGGGCGGTGACGTTGCGCTGGAACCAGAAGTCCCCGAGGTCGGCGTAGTACGCCTCGAGCGCGAAGTTCTGGTGGAAGCGGTAGCCGACGAAGGCCTTGAATGCGAAGCTGCCCTCCTCGGACGTGACCGCGCTCTGGGTGGCCCCCTGGACCTGGAGGAAGTCGTCCTCGTCGAACGGCAGCACCGCGGCGCCGACGCCGCCGCCGAGGTAGAGCCCCAGCACCGGTGCTGGCGGCGTGGCGACGGGCGGGGCGGGCGGCTTCTGCGCGGCGACCGGCCCGACGAGCGCGGCGAGCACGACCGCACCGATGACGACGAAGGCGCGCTTGATCATGACTCCTCCCTTGATGGTGGCCTCGACGACGGGATGCCAGTGGCCCGTATTGTCGCGCAACGGCGACGCGGCGGAGCGGCGATCCCGCGGCGCTGTGGGCGGCTCAGAGCAGCCCCATCGCGCGCCAGGCGACGACGCTCGCGCAGAGCGCGACGAGCGCCACGACGCCGTAGGCGATCGCCGCCGGTCGCGCCTGGGCGTGCGTGAACACGTTCTCGCCGCTGCCGTGGTACATCGCCAGGTACGTCGTGCTCTGATAGGGCAGGAAGAAGCCGTTGCACGCGATCAAGGCGATCAGCCCCACGACGAACGGGTGGATGCCCGCGGCACCCGCGACCGGCGCCAGCGCGATCGTGATGAGCGGGGCCGCGGCCTGCCAGCGCAGCACGAAGCTCACGGCGAAGCAGAGCAGGGTGAGCGCTGCAACGAAGGCGAGCGGCGCGGTGGCGAGACCGCCGACGACGCCGGTCACGGATCCCGCGATCCACTTGTCGAGGCCGGTGTCGGTGAACACCCGGGACATGCTGGCGAGCATTCCGAACAGCAGCGCGAAGCTCCAGTTCACGGCGCGCAGCGTATTGACGGTGATGACGCGCGTTGCGCCCATGGCGACGAACGCGAGCACCGCGACCCATGCCGGGTGCGCGCCGTGGATCGGCTGGGTGACGAATCCGAGCAGCAGTCCGGCGCCGACGACGAACGCGATCCGCTCGTTGCGCGTGGGGCGTCCGAGGAGCCTGCGCTGCAGCCTGACCACGCCGGGCTGCAGCGAACCCTTCAGGTCGGTCGGGCCGCGCGGCCGGTAGAGCCACGCAATCGACGCCACGAGACCGACGAGCAGCAGGATGCTGGTCGGCGCCGCCAGCACCGCCCACGACAGCCAGTTCAGCTCGATCGGCCCGCCGGGCGGGAGCACTGCGTACACGAGCACGGCCGTGGTGGAGCTGGTGAGAAACGGCGCGGCCATCTGCCCGAAGCCGATGAGCGCGGCCATCGCGAGCCCCGCCGCGGGCCGCGAGCGGGGCGCGTAGCCGAGCGCGTCGGCCAGCTCGCCGATCGCCGGGGCGATGAGGGTGACGCGCGCCGTGGCGTTCGGCGCGGCGGGGCCGAGGAGCACGCCGGCGAGGCACAGCGCGGTCACCTGGCCCACGAACCCGCCGCGGCTGTGCGCAACCGTCCACAGCGCGAGCCGGTACAGCAGGCCGGAGGAGGCGATCGCCGCGCCGACCGCGAGCACGCTCACCACGAGGATCCAGCTCTCCGAGCTGAATCCGCCCAGCGCGGCCGCCGGCGACGCGACGCCGCCCAGCACCCAGACCGCCGCCAGCAGCAGGGCGAGGATTCCTTCCGGCAGTGCATCGAGGGCGAGCAGGGGGACGAGTGCCGCCAGGCTCACCAGCGCGTGCCAGCCGGCCGCGGTCAATCCCGCGGGCGGCGCGACGCTCCACCCGATCAGGAGGATCGCGGCGCCCAGGAGTCCGCCGAGCGCGGCCTTGCTCAGTCGCGGTCTGCGGGCGGGCCCGGCGGAAGGTCGCGCCTGCGGCGCGCTGGGCGTGGATGCACCCGTCGCCGGCGCCGGCAGATCACGCGCGCGCAACCGGTCGCCCAGCGAGGCGGCGACCGCGAGCGCGACGCTCGGCTCCTCGCGCACGAGCGCCAGGAAGCGGGCGCGCTCGAGGCGCAGCACCTCGGCGTCGGTGTCGGCGCGAATGGTCGCCGCGCGCGGGTGATTGCTGAGCAGCGCCATCTCGCCGAACGGGTCGCCGGCCGCGAGCGTGTTCACGCGCCGCTCGGTCGGATCGCCGTCCGCGGCGACGAAGGCGCCGAACGCGCCGCGCGCCACTAGATAGAAGGCATCCGCCGGGTCGCCCTGGTGAAACAGCTCCGTCCCGCCCGGCACCGGCACGGATTCGAGGTGCGCCGCGAGCTTCGCGAGAGTGACGCGATCGAGCCCCGCGAAGAGCTTGACCTTTGCGAGCAGGTCGGCGTGCTCGAGATCGAGCGCGTGGCTCGCCGAGCGGCCGGGGTCTGCGTTCTCCATGGGCTCCCTTCGTCGCCCGCGAGGCGAGCGGGCGAAATTCTAGCCGGGTCGCGGTGCCGGGGAGCAGAAAGGAAAGAGGCGCCTTGCGGCGCCTCTTTGGCTCAAGCAGGTTCGGGTGTTACTTCGGCTGGCGCACGATGCGCAGGTAGGGCTTGGGCGCCTTCCAGCCCTCGGGAAAGCGCTGCTTCGCCTCCTCCTCCGGGACCGAGGCGAGGATGATCACGTCCTGGCCCTGCTTCCAGTTCACCGGCGTGGCCACCTTGTGCTTGGCGGTGAGCTGGATCGAGTCGAGCAGCCGCAGCACCTCGTCGAAGTTGCGGCCCGTGCTCATCGGATAGGTGAGCATCGCCTTGACCTTCTTGTCCGGGCCGATCACGAACACCGAGCGCACGGTGGCGTTGTCGGCGGCGGTGCGCTCCTTGGCGCTGCCGCTGGCGTTGGGGTGGATCATGTCGAAGAGCTTGGCGACCTTGAGATCGGTGTCGCCGATCAGCGGGTAGTTCGGGGCGTGGCCTTGGGTCTCCTGGATGTCCTTCGACCAGCGCTCGTGATCGCCCACCGAGTCGATGCTCAGGCCGATGAGCTTGGTGTTGCGTTTGTCGAACTCGGGCTTGAGGCCCGCCATGTAGCCCAGCTCGGTGGTGCACACCGGGGTGAAGTCCTTGGGGTGGGAGAACAGAATCGCCCAGCCGTCGCCGATGAAGTCGTGGAAGCGGATCGTTCCGGCGGTGCTCTCGGCAGTGAAATCCGGAACCTCGTCGCCAATGCGTAGTGCCATGGGTAACCTCCTAGTGTCGCGAGTTGACGCGGTGAGACGAGAGAGACGCGCCCGCGTCGAGTTTGGTTCCGGGGCGAGCCTTCTCCCGGGTCGAATCGCTAATGCTAGACCGGTCCCAGGCCGAGCGCACCTGCCGCGCGCATAGGCCGATCGGCCGATTGACAGGTGACCGCCCGCCCGGCCCATCCGCTGCTAACATACTCCGCCGGGCCCGTTCGGAGATCCCCCATGGACATCAAGCAGCTGCACCACGTCGCCTACCGCTGCACGGACGCCAAGCAGACGGTGGACTTCTACGCCGGGGTCCTCGGGCTCGAGTACAGCATGGCGCTCGCCGAGGACCGCGTGCCGAGCACCGGCGAAGAGGCGCCGTACATGCACATCTTCTTCCGCATGGACGACGGCAGCTTCGTCGCGTTCTTCGAGATCCCGGAGTCGCCGCCGATGGGCCGCGACGAGAACACCCCGCAATGGGTCCAGCACCTCGCGATGCGCGTGCCCGACGAGCGGACCCTGATGGCGTACAAGGCGAAGCTCGAGGCGCACGGTCTCGAGGTGCTCGGGCCGACCGACCACGTGATCTGCAAGTCGATCTACTTCTTCGACCCGAACGGGCACCGCCTCGAGCTGACCGTGGACACGATGACGCCCGAGATGAAGCGGCAGCTCCTGGAGGTGCGCGACGCGATGCTCGCCGACTGGACCCGCACGAAGAAGGCCCCGCGGCAGGCCGACTGGGTGCACAAGAAGGCGCTCGGGGGCTAGCGCGATCGGCCACGCGGGCCCGCGCCGGGACGCTCCCGGCAGGACTGACAACAAGCTGGACTGATTCGTCAACGGAGGAGAAATCATGAACGCGAGGATCCGGCGCCTGTGCGCGCCTCTGCTCGGCACCTTCCTGCTGCTCGCGGGCCCGGCGACCGCGCAGGACACGATCAAGATCGGCGTCGTCACCGACAAGGTCGGGCCGGCCAAGCCGTACTCCGAACCGGCGCTGGAAGGGATCGTCTTCGCCGCCAACGAGCTCAACCGCAAGGGTGGCGTGCTCGGCCGCAAGGTCGAGCTGCTGGTCGAGGACGACCAGGGACGCCCGGATATCTCCGCGGCGATGGCGCGGAAGCTCGTGGATGCGGGCGCCGTGTTCATTCTCAGCATCTCGCTCACGCCGGCCACCCAGCAGCAGCAGAACGTGACGATGGAAGCGAAGACGCCGCAGATGACGCCGATGAACTCGGGCGACACGCTCACCACCCAGCTCCCGAACCCCTACTTCTGGCAGACCGGCCCGCTCGGCTCGATCCAGATCGCCACGCTGCTGTCGCACGCGCGCGCGAAGAACCTGAAGCGGGTGGCGCTGATCAGCGACAACTCCGATCTCGGCCAGCTGCTCGCCAGGTTCTTCCGCGCCGGGCTGGAGAAGTCGGGCATCCAGGTCGCGGTGGAGGAGGTGGTGCCCCGCGGTACGACCACGGCCGAGCCGCAGATGCAGAAGATCCGTGCCGCCAACCCGGACGCGCTGTTCATGGCGGGCGTGCTGACGCCGGAGAACGTGCTGATCCTGAAGGCGTACCGCCAGGCCGGGCTGAAGTTTCCGATCCATTCCTCCTACAACCTCTCGGTCCCGCAGTACATGACGGTCGCGAAGGGCCTGCTCGACGGCATCACCTTCGTCGATGCCTACGACCCGGAAAAGCCCGAGGTGAAGCAGTTCGTCGCCGACTACGTCCGGGCGACCGGCAAGCAGCCGTACAACATCCACGGCTACGGCTACGACGGCGTCATGCTGGTCGCCGACGCGATCCGCCGCGCCGGGGCGCCGGACAGGGAGAAGATCCGCGCCGCGATGCAGACCACGAAGTACGCCGGGGTCATGGGCGCGAAGGGGATGGCGTACGCGTTCCCGGAGGGGAAGCGCACCGGGTTCGACCCGAACGGCATGGTGGTCCGCGTCTACGAGGGCGACCGGCAGGGCCGAGTCGTGCACACCGGGCAGCAGTAGCCCGTTGCAGGATTTCCTCGAGCTGGCCGTCAGCGCGACGGCCTCGGGCTGCATTTATGGCCTGATCGCGCTCGCCTACCTGTTGATGATCCGGCCGACCGGGATCATCAACTTTGCGGTCGGCGAGTGGGCGATGGTCGGGGCGTTCGGCGGCTTCCTGCTGCTCTCCAAGGCCGAATGGCCCTACCCGGTCGGGATGGCGGCGGTGCTGGGCTTCATGCTGCTGGTGGGGTGGGCCACCGAGCGCGTCGCGGTGCGGCCGCTGGTGGAGCGCGGCGCGCCGCTCCTCGCGCCGATCCTGGCGCTGCTCGGCATGCTGGTCGTGTTCCGCGAGTCGATCTCGCTCGCCTTCGGTCCCGATCCGCACCAGGTGCCGTATCCCTTCGGCTTCGGGCGCCTCGAGCTCGGCCCGCTCGCCGGCCCCTACCAGAGCTTCTTCATCATCGGCGCCACGCTCGTCGTGTTTGCGGCGGCGTGGCTGTTCTTCGAGCGCACGCTGTGGGGCAAGTGCTTCGAGGCCGTCGCCATCCACCGGCGCGCGGCGGCCCTGGTGGGCATCGACCTGGGGCGAGTGACCGCGCTGTCCTTCGCCGCCGGCGGCGCCGCGGCCGGGCTCGGCGGGCTGCTCGTGTCGGCCAACGTCTCCGCGCACTACCTGATGGGCGTGCCGCTCGCGATCCAGGGCTTCACCGCGCTCGTGATCGGGGGCGTGGGCCGGGTCGAAGGCGCGCTGCTCGGCGGCCTGCTGCTCGCGTTCGCCGAGCAGTTCACGGTGCGCTACGCGCCGCTGCCGGCAGGGTATGCGCAGGGCGTTCCGCTCATCATGCTGATGCTCTTCCTGCTGCTGCGGCCCACCGGCCTGCTCGCGGCCCGGGAAGCGCGCGCGTGATCGCTCTCGTGCGCTGGGTGGGGACCGCGATCGCGCTGTCCGCGGTCGCGTTCTTCCTCGGCGACTACTACAACGATGTCTACCGCAAGCTCCTGCTCTGGGTGGCGCTCGCGCTGAGCTACAACTTCCTGTTCGGGATCTCGGGCCAGGTGGCGTTCTCGCACTTCGCGTTCTACGGCATCGGCGCGTATTCGGTCGTCATCCTGTTGTTCCAGGCCCAGCTGCCGCTGCCCGTGGCGATCATCCTGGGCGTGGTCGTCTGCGTAGTGGTCGCACTGGGGGTGGCGATTCCCTCGACCCGGCTCGAGGGCTTCTATCTCGCGCTGGTGACGCTCGCGCTGGCGCAGCTCTTCATCGTCGTGCTCAACGAAGGCGGCACGGTTACCGGCGGCACCGGCGGGCTCGTGGACTACCGGCTGCCGACGATCCTCGGCGTGCGGATCGCCGGACCCTGGTACACGGCGGTGATCGTGGTGCTGGTGCTCGTCACGCTCGCGGTGCTCTGGCGGCTCGACCGGTCCTGGTTCGGCCGCGCCTGCCGCGCGGTGCGCGACAACCCGGAGGCCGCGTCCGCGATGGGGGTCGACGTCGCGCGCACCAAGGTGATTGCGTTCACCCTCACCAGCGCGCTCGCCGGTCTCGCGGGCATGGTGTACGCGTTCGTGGACAACACGGTGAGCCCGCCGATCTTCGGCCTGGAGAACGCGTTTCTTCTGCTCTTCATGGTGATCGTGGGCGGCGCCGGGCGTCATGCGGGCGCCATCGTCGGCGCGGTGCTCCTCTACCTGCTGCCGTTCGTGCTCTCGCCCCTGATCGGGCACCACCACGCGCTGGTGTTCGGCGTCCTGATGGTCGCGGCCATCCTGCTGCAGCCGCGCGGGATCATCGGCATCTACGACCGGCTGAGGGGAAGTTGAAGAATCCGATCCTCCAGGTGACCGGCCTCACGAAGCGCTTCGGCGGGCTGACGGCCGTGGCCGACCTCGACTTCGAGGTCTACGAAGGCGAGATCCTGGGGCTGATCGGCCCGAACGGCGCCGGCAAGAGCACGGTGTTCAACCTGATCGCCGGCGCGCTCGCGGCGACCGCGGGCGAGGTGCGGTTCGCTGGCGAGCCGATCCTCGGCCTGCCGCCGCACGCCATCGCCGCGCGCCGCATCATGCGCACCTTCCAGCACAACCGGCCGTTCGGCGGCATGCCGGTGATCGACAACGTGCTGGTCGGCGCCCACACGCGCTTCGCGTCCGGCCTGTGGGCGGTGCTCGCCGGCAAGGCGCGCGCCGAGGAGGAGCGCCAGCGCCACCGCGCTGCCGAGCTGATCGACTTCGTCGGCCTCGGCGGAGAGGCTCGCGCCGAGGTGGACACGCTCTCCTTCGGCCAGGGCCGGCTGCTCGAGATCGCGCGCGCACTCGCCGGGGAGCCGCGGCTGATGCTCTTCGACGAGCCGGCGGCCGGATTGACGCCGGCGGAGACCGCGCGCATCGCGGACATCATCCGCGGCATCGCCGCGCGCGGCATCGCCGTGCTGCTCATCGAGCACGACATGCGGTTCCTGCTGCCGCTTGCCCACCGGGTGGTGGTGCTCAACTTCGGCGCGAAGATCGCGGAAGGGGCCCCGGAGAGAATCCGCTCCGACCCGGCCGTGACGAGCGCGTACCTCGGCAATGCTGCGGCTGCGTGACGTCGTCGCGAGCTACGGCGCGGCTCCGGTCGTGCAGGGGATCTCGCTCGAGGTTGCGCGCGGCGAGACGGTCGCGCTGCTGGGGCCCAACGGCGCGGGCAAGTCCACGCTGCTCGCGGCCATCACCGGCACCATCGCGCGCCGACAGGGCGAGATCGTGTTCGACGAATGGAATCTCGCCGCGGAGCCCAGCCATCGCATCGTTGCACGCGGCGTGGCGCTCGTCCCCGAGGGGCGGCTGGTGTTCGCGCCGTTCAGCGTCGCGGACAACCTGCGCCTCGGCGCGATCCGGCTCGCCGGCGGCCGGGCCGCGCTGACGGAGCGGTTCGAGTACGTCTACGCGCTCTTCCCGCGCCTCGCCGAACGGCGCGCGCAGGCCGCCGGGACGCTCTCCGGCGGCGAGCAGCAGATGCTCGCCATCGGTCGCGCGCTGATGAGCGCGCCGCGGCTGCTGCTGCTCGACGAGCCGTTCCTCGGCCTCGCGCCGCTCATCGTGGAGGAGATCCGCCGGGCCCTGGAGAAGCTGCGCGCGACCGGGCTCACGCTGCTGATGGTCGAGCAGAAGCTCGACATCGCGCTGCCGTTCGCGAGCCGCGCCTACGTTCTCATCAAGGGTCGGGTGGCGCTGCACGACACGACCGCGAACCTCACGCGGCGCGCCGACCTGACGAACCTGTACTTCGCGCTGGCGACGGCGCAGGCCTAAGCAACCGTTATTCCCGTGCAAGCGGGAATCCAGGACCGCCCATTTAGTCTTTCCCGCGAAAGCGGGAATCCAGGGTCCCGCGCTCAACGACTGACTGGATCCCCGCGTTCGCGGGGATGACCACCTTGGATCCCCGCGTTCGCGGGGATGACCACCTTCGGTGGTCACTTCCGCTGCATGCGGATGATCCAGGCCTTGAAGCCGACGAGGAGATCGGTCAGGAACTTCCGCGTCGTCTCGTCGGTGAGGCGCAGTTCCGCGTCGAACTTGGCTGCGGCGTTGCCGATGAACACCTCCGGCCGCGGGAGGACGTGGCCCCAGATCTGACCGAGGATCCGGCGCAGGTCGTACTGCACCCGCGCGCCGCCGACCGGTCCGACCGTGGTCGAGAAGATCGCGATCGGCTTGTCCTGCCACACCTGGTCGGGTGGCCGCGATGCCCAGTCGATCGCGTTCTTGAGCGGCGCCGTAACCGAGAAGTTGTACTCGGGGCTGGCGATCAGCACGCCGTTGGCCTGCGCGACCTCGGTCCGGAACCGCTTCACCGGCTCGGGCATGCCGGCGTCGAGGACGTCCTGGTTGAACATCGGGAGGTCGGCGATGCTGGTGATGCGGAGCGACATCCCCGGGGGGAGGAGGTCACCCGCCGCGCGGAGTGCCGCCATGTTGAAGGACTTCTTGCGGAGGCTGCCGCAGATGCCCAGCACTTTGAGGTCCGTATCGGCCATTCGATCTCCAGTTGATTCGGATGAGAAGAAGGGGGCGAAGGATAGCAAGCCGCGCCCGGGTCTGTACGGCCGATCCGGATACCTTTCCGCCGGCGGTGCGTCAGCGTCATCCCGGCCGAAGCGTTAGCTGGTAAGTCGACGGGAGGTTGCCAGATGGAGACACGGCTCACGCTGCGCCCCGGCATGCCGGGCACCAAGAAGCTGCAGGCTCGATTCGGCGACAAGCTCGTGTGCGTCCGCTACGTGTACGACAAGGAGCGACGGCGCAGGCTGAAGACGGTCGAGCTCGTCGTCGAGGAGGTCCAGTGGCAACCGCGCGACCGCCGGCCGCGGCGCCGACCCCACGACCTCGTCGGCGTCCGCGTCTCCTACGACGAGCACGCTCTGCGCGCCAGGCCGTCAAGGCCGCGGGCGGTATCTGGCGGCCGCGGCAGCGCCTTTGGGAGGTGAGCTGGGCAACCGTCGTCGCGCTGCGCCTCGATAACCGCGTCGTCGACCCGGCTCGCCAAGCGTGAGTGAATCCATCTGCCGGTGTATTTCGAGCGGCAGATGGCGTTGTATGCCCTTGGATGTTTACCTCTGCCGATAGATGGGAATAGCATCGCGGGGGACGACGTCTATTCATGGGTTAGACCCGGGCTGCAACGGTGATACGCAGGGCGTACGATAACGAGCGTGAGCCCTACCGTATTTCGCGCCGAAGGCTTTCGGTTCTACTTCTTCTCGCGCGAGGAGCCCCGGATGCACGTCCATGTCCAGGGTGAAAACGGTGAGGCCAAGTTTTGGCTTGAGCCGAGGATCGAGTTGGCGCGAAACTACGGGTTGAGCGACCCGGAGGTTAACCGCGCCCTCCGGCTCATTCGGGAGAAAGAGGATGTCATCCGTCGCGCCTGGAGCGAGCACTTCGGAAGTTGAAGTAACAAACGTCTCGAAACACGGCTTTTGGCTGCTGATTCGGGACCAGGAAGTCTTCGTACCATTCACTGAATTTCCTTGGTTCAGGGACGCCTCGATTGGTCAGTTGCTGAACGTACAGCTCCCGTCACCCCATCATCTCTATTGGCCCGACCTGGACGTGGATCTTGCGGTCGAATCGCTGTTCCACCCCGAGCGCTTTCCTCTCGTCAGCCGAGCCCGGGTCTAACCCCGCGTATATGGACTCCCCCCAAGAAGAAAGAGACTGATCGATAGGTCTGGCAACGAGGGTGAGCCTGCAGTCGTATATCCGGGATCTGGTGTGGGCTCGTGATGGCCCGTGCCGACATGGAATCTGCGGACAGCGCCGCGCCAATCGTTGCAAGCGGCAAGCGTGCGGCTGCCGGCAGGGTTATCGGCGTCAGGGGCTGTGGGGACGACCCGGTTTGCCATGAT
>DATEDA010000084.1:0-16492 GCA_035286595.1 Burkholderiales bacterium
CATCGCGGCGTGGTACTCGTAGAACGCGCGGCGGTTCGCGTCCATCAGCGCGTGGTTCTCCCACGCCTCGGGGATCATCATCATCATGGCGTGGGCGACCGAGTAGCCGCCCATGACCAGCATCTCGAGCGCGTTGTCGAAAGAGGCCGAGTCCGACTGCCCGGGGTAGATCAGCGGCCAGATCTTGGCGAGGTCGTCGCCGAGCGTGGGGCTCGAGATCGAGCCCTGGCGCGCCCGGATCCAGTTGATGTTCCCGCGCAGCGTATTGATCTCGCCGTTGTGGGCGATCATGCGGAACGGGTGCGCGAGGTCCCACGTCGGGAAGGTGTTGGTCGAGAAGCGCTGGTGGATCAGGGCGAGCGCCGAGAGGGCGCGCGGATCCTGCAGGTCCTTGTAGTACAGGCCGACCTGGTAGGCGAGGAGCATCCCCTTGTAGACGATCGTGCGCGCCGACATCGACGGCACGTAGAACTGCTTGCCGTGGGCGAGCCTGAGCGCCTGGATCGCGTGGCCCGCGGACTTGCGGATGATGTAGAGCTTGCGCTCGAGCGCGTCGGTCACGGTGACGGTCGGGCCGCGCCCGATGAAGACCTGCCGGATGACCGGCTCGATCTTCCGCGCCGGCGCGGCGAGATCCGAGTTGTCGACCGGGACGTCGCGCCAGCCGAGCAGCACCTGCCCTTCGTCCTTGACGGCCCGCTCGATCTCGTACTCGCAGGCGAGCCGCGACGCGGGCTCGCGCGGCAGGAACACCATGCCGACGCCGTACTCGCCGACCGGCGGCAGGGTGACCCGCTGCTTCGCCATCTCCTCGCGCAGCAACTTGTCCGGGATCTGGATCAGGATGCCGGCGCCATCGGAGAGCTTGGGGTCATAGCCGACCGCGCCCCGGTGCGTGAGGTTCTTGAGGATGAGCAGGCCCTGCTGGACGAGCTCGTGGCTCTTCCGGCCCTGGATGTTCGCGATGAAGCCGACGCCGCAGGCGTCGTGCTCGTTCGCGGGGTCGTACAACCCCTGCGCGGGTGGAAGGGCGGGCTCGTTCACGATTGCACCTCGTCTCGTGCCGGCTGCGGAGGGTCCCTTGGCGGGACCTTGCGCGCGGCTCACGGGAACCTCCAAATATACCGGGGACCCCTAGGTGCTTCAAGCGGTTACCGCAATGCGGCAAAAAGCCGCCGCCACCCCCCCGGCAGGAGAGAAATTCAGCTTTCGGTGCAGGCGTCTAGCGTGGCCCGGACCGCTTCGGGCGCGACGTCGCTCCGGATCACCGCCGTGCCGAGACGCTCGAGGAGGATGAAGGGCGTTCGCCCGGCCCGGGCCTTCTTGTCGATCGCCATGAGCTCGACATAGCGGTCGGCGTCGAGGCGGGGGCCGGCCACGGGCAGGCCTGCCCGCTCGAGCAGGCGCCGCAGCCGGTCGACCGACGCGCCGTCGAGCAGCCCGACGCGCGCCGACAGATCGGCCGCCATCGCCATGCCGGCCCCGACCGCCTCGCCGTGGAGCCAGCTCCCGTAGCCGACGCCGGCCTCGATCGCGTGACCGAAGGTGTGACCGAAGTTGAGCAGCACCCGCTCGCCGGACTCGCGCTCGTCCGCGGCGACGACCTCGGCCTTGATCTCGACGGAGCGCTTCACGACGTGGGCCAGCGCCTCCGGGTCCCGGGCGAGCAGCCGCTCCATGTTCACCTCCAGCCAGGCGAAGAGCGCCGCGTCGCGGATCGCGCCGTGCTTGATCACCTCGGCAAGCCCCGCGCGCAGCTCCCGATCGGGCAGCGTGGCGAGCGTGTCCATGTCGGCAATCACGACGAGGGGCTGGTGGAACGCGCCGACCATGTTCTTGCCGCGCGGGTGGTTGATCGCGGTCTTGCCGCCGACCGAGGAGTCGACCTGGGCGAGCAGCGTGGTCGGGACCTGGACGAACGGCACGCCGCGCTGATAGGTTGCGGCGGCGAAGCCGGCGAGGTCGCCGATGACGCCGCCGCCGAGCGCGATGACCGCCGTCTGCCGGTCGCACCGGTGCTCGAGCAGCGCGTCGAACACCGTGTCGAGTGTCGCCCAGTCCTTGTGGTCCTCGCCGTCGGGCACGACGATCCGGACGCACGCGACCCCGGCCGCCGCGAGCGCCGCCGCGAGCGGCTCCAGATGGAGCCGCGCGACGGTGCCGTTGGTGACGATCGCCGCGCGCCGCTGCGGCAGCACCGGCACGATGAGGTCGGCGCGCCGGGCGAGCCCGCTCCCGATGTGGATCGGGTAGCTGCGCGAGCCCAGCGCTACGCGGACAGTTTGCATCCTTCGGGCAGCCGCTTGAGCAGCTGCTCGACCAGGTGCCCGACGCTCTGTCGCCCGGTGTCGACGACGAGATCGGCGACCTCGCGGTACAGCGGGTCGCGCGCGCGGTGCAACTCCTCGAGCCGCGCGAGCGGGTCGGCGTTCGCGAGCAGCGGGCGCGCCTTGTCGTGCCGCGTCCGGTAGTGCAGATCGCGCGGCTGCGCGTGCAGGTAGATCACGAAGCCGCGGCCCGCGAGCCGCGCGCGGTTCGCGGGATCGAGCACCGCGCCGCCGCCGGTCGCCAGCACGACGTCGTCGAGCGCGGTCAGGGCCTCGACGACCTGCGTCTCGCGCGCGCGGAAGCCCGCCTCACCCTCGATCTCGAAGATCAGCGCTACGCGCACCCCGGTCCGGCGCTCGATCTCGTGATCGGTGTCGTAGAAAGTCTTTCCGAGCCGCCGCGCGAGCTGGCGGCCGACCGTCGTCTTTCCGGCGCCCATGAGCCCGACGAGGAAGATGCTGCGGCTCGATTCCATGGCCGGATTGTACTGGTCGGCGTCGCGCGGGAGCGCGATGCCGACACGACGTTCCCCTCTCCCCCCGCCGTCAGGCGGGGGAGAGGGGCTAGGGGGTGAGCCGGGAATTCGCAGGACGCACCGGCGTGCGTCCGAGCCGGCGAACGCCCGGCGCGATGCAACGCGCCGGGCCGGAGGGGCCAACAAAAAAGCCGGGCAGCGCCCGGCTTTTCCGGAAGGGCTGGCGGTTACCGGATGCTCAGCCGGTCGTCGACGATCCGCGGCGTGAGGAACACGAGCAGCTCGGTCTTGTTGTCCTGGCGATAGTAGTTGCGGAACAGCGGCCCGATGTAGGGCAGATCGCCGAAGAACGGGATCTTGTTCACCTGGCTCGTGTCCTCCTGGGTGTAGATCCCGCCGATCACCACCGTGCCGCCGTTCTCCACGAGCACCGAGGTCCGGACGTGCTTGGTGTCGATCGAGGGACCGGCGGTGGTGTTCTGGCCGACCGCGTCCTTGTTGACGTCGACGTCCATGATGACGTTGCCGTCGGGCGTGATCTGCGGCTTCACGCGGAGCGCCAAGACGGCCTTCCGGAACGCGACGCTCGTCGCGCCGCTCGAGGTCGCCTGCTGGTACGGAATCTCCGTGCCCTGCTCGATGAGCGCCTCGATCTGGTTCGCCGTGACCACCCGCGGGCTGGAGATGATCTTGCCCTTGCCGTCGCTCTCGAGCGCCGTGAGCTCGAGGTTCAGGAACTTCGTCGCCGAGCTGTTGAGGAGGACGACCGAGAACGCGCCGACCTGCTCACCGGCGAGGGTGGTCGCCGCCGGCAGGTTGACGCTGAGCGAGCCCGGGATGGTGCTCGGGGCTGCGGGCTGGCCGCTGTGGTCGGCGACGTCCGACAGGTTGCCGCCAACCGTGTAGCGGTTCGGCCCGCCGAAGAGCCGGGACGTGTTGAACCAGTGCGTACCGAGCCGCACGCCGAGGCTGCGGCCGAACTTGTCGTTCGCCTCGACGATCCGCGCCTCGATCATGACCTGCCGCACCGGGATGTCGGTGGTGGCGATGATCCTGCGGACCGACTCGAGCCGCGACGGAATGTCCTGGACGAACAGGATGTTGGTGCGCGGGTCGGCCACCGCGCTGCCGCGCTTGGAGAGGATCGGCAGGCTCGACCCCCCGGCCTGCGCGCCGCCGCGCAGCAGGACCACGAGCTCGGCGGCCTTAGTGTAGTTGAGCTGGAAGCTCTCGTTGCGCAGGGGCTCGAGCTCCGAGATCGCCTGCTGCGCCTCGAGCTCGAGCTTCTCCTTGGTCGCGAGCTCGTCGCGCGGTGCGATCCAGATCACGTTGCCGCTCTTGCGCATGTCGAGGCCGCGCGTCTGCATGATGATGTCGAGCGCCTGATCCCAGGGCACGTCCTTCAGCCGCAGGGTCAGGTTCCCCTGCACGGTGTCGCTCGTGATGATGTTGAGGTCGGTGAAGTCAGCGATGACGTTGAGGACGCTCCGGACCTCGACGTTCTGGAAGTTGAGGCTCAGCTTTTCCCCGCGGTACCCGCCCCGCGAGCCCTGGACCAGCTTGTTGGGGTCGTACTGGACGGGCTTCACCTCGACCACGAACTGCGTGTCGGTCTGGTAGGCGTTGTGCTCCCACAGGCCCTTCGGCTCGATCACCATGCGCACGTTCTCGCCCTGCTGGAACGTGTTGATGGTCGCGACCGGAGTCGCGAAATCGAGGACGTCGAGGCGCCGGCGCAGGTTGTCGGGCAGCGTCGCCTTCAGGAAATCCACGATGATCTGCTGGCCCTGCTGCCGGATGTCGATGCCGGTCCCGGTGTCGGAGAGCTCGACGACGACGCGCCCTTCGCCCGTCCGCCCGCGGCGGAAGTCGACGTCGCGGATCGCGTGCTTCGCATCCGGCACGCCCTCGGCGAACCGCTCGACGCGCGGGCTCGGCCGCGCCCCGGCCTGGACGATGGGCGACAGGACGATGTTGACGTTCCGGCCGTCGACCTGGGTCTCGTAGGTGACCATGGTGCGGAGGTTGAGCACCACGCGCGTGCGGTCGCCGACCTGGACCAGGCTCACGCTGCGGAGCTCGCCTTCGTTGATCTCCTGGCTCGCGCGGCCCAGGGCGTTGCTCGTGCCGGGGAAGTCGAAGGCGATGCGCGCCGGCTGCGCCACGGTGAAGCTCGCCGGCGGTGCGCCGAGCGGCTCCTTCATGGTGAGGCGCACGATGACGCGTCCGCCCTGCGCCGCGATGTTGAAGCCGTCGATGCTGTTCGTCTGCGCGACGGACGCCGCGGCGGCGAGCCACGTCGCGGCCGCAGTCAGGTAGATCACGATGCGCTTGTTCATTTTCCAGCTCTCCTGGCGTTCGCCTCCTGGAGAAGGAGGCTGCTCTCGCGTTCCGCCCAATCGCCGCCGGCGTCCTGGATCAGCTCGCGCAGCGTGATCTCGTTCTCCGAGATCTTCGTGATCACGCCGAAGTTTTGGCCCATGTAGTTGCCGATGCGCACGCGGTAGAGGCCCACGTCCGCCTTGACCAGGCCGAAGTTCTGTTTTCCCTGCTCGAGCGTGCCGACCATCTTGAGGCTCTCGAGCGGATACGCCTCGAGCGGCTCCTTCGGCCGGTTGAGATCGGGCTTGAGGCCGCCCCCGCCGCCCTGGCCCTGCCCCCTCGTCGCGAGCAGGATCTTCGCCGGGCCGAACGGATCGGGCAGCTCCTGCGCGGTGTACGGCACCGGCTCGTAGGGCTTCACCACCGGCAGCGGCGGGACCTTGCCGCGCAGGTCCTTGGTCATCCCGGAGAGCTCGGCGCGCAGCTCCTGCTGCTCGCCCCCTTCGCACGCGGCGAGGACGAGCACCGCGACGAGGAGTGCGGCGCGCCTCATTTCCGCGCCCCCTTCTTGGCGGCCGCCGCCGCGCTGCGCTGCGCCTGGATCTCGGTCTCGTCGAGATAGCGGAAGGTCTTGGCGGTCGTATCCAGCGTGAGCGAGCCGTCCTTGCCCACGCTGAGCGCCATGTCGTTCAGCGTGACGATCCTGGGCAGCTGGCCGATGTCGCTCGCGAACGCGCCCATGTCGTGGTAGTTGCCGGTCAGCTTCACGGTGATCGGCAGCTCGGCGTAGAAGTCCCGCCGGGTCTCGCTCTGCGCCGGCCGGAACAGCTCGAACTGGAGGCCCCGTCCGAGGCCGGCCTGGTTGATGTCGACGAGCAGCGCTTCCATCTGCGACTTGTTCGGCAGCTGCTTGAGCAGCGCGCCGAACGAGGTCTCGATCTCGCGCAGCTGCGCGCGCAGCACGTCGAGGTTCACCGCCTGGCGCTTCTTGTCGACGTACGCCTGCTTGAGGGTCTCCTCCTGCCGGCGCCCGGCCTCGAGCTCGTCGAGCTGGCCTTGCCAGTCGATGAAGTAGGCGATCACGAGCACGCCGACGAGGATCCCGACGAGCAGCAGCAGCTTCGGCAGCGCCGGCCAGCTGCCGGGATCGCGGGTGTTGAGGTTCTTGAACTGGTCCAGGACGCCGGCCATGGTCTCACCCCTTCTTGGCCGCGGGGCCGGCCTTGCCGGCCTTGCCCGGCTCCTCGACGGCCGGCCGCTTGAGGATGAAGTTGAGGTTGAACTCCGAGAGCCGCCGCTTGTTGACCTCGGAGGCCTTGATCTCGACCAACTGCGGCGAGGCCGGATTGTTCTCGATGATCGGCGAGCCCTGGAGGTTGCGCATGAGGGTCGAGACCCGGGCGTTCGACTGCGCGTAGCCGGTGATGTTGACCTTGAGCCCGTCCTGCTTCATCGACTTGATGTAGACGCCGTCCGGGGTCTGCCGGACGAGCTGGTCGAGGAGCTCGACCGCCCGGGCGCGGTCGGTCTGCAGCGCCTCGATGATCGCCTTGCGGGCGAGCAGCGCCGCGATCTCGTCGCGGAGCTTCTTGATCTCCTCGATCTCCTTGTCGAGCTTCGCGTTCTCGCGCTTCAGGAACTCGTTGCGCTCGTTCTGCAGCGACACGTAGCCCCCGATCACGCCGTGCACCGCGAGCCAGATCGCCCCACCGAGGGCGGCCGAGATGACCGCGAGAAAGACGAGCTGGCGCCGCTGCGCCTTGCGCCGCTCCTCGCGATGGGCGAGCAGGTTGACGCGAATCATTCGTCGAACCTCCGCATGGCGAGCCCGCAGGCGATCATGAGCGCCGGGGCGTCGGAGATCAGCCGCTTCAGCTGGATCCGGGGCGAGATCGACATGTTGGCGAACGGGTTCGCCACCATCGCGTTCACCCGCGTCCGCGAGCTCACCATGTCCTCGAGCCCCTGCAGGGTCGAGGTGCCGCCGGTGAGCAGGATGTGCTCGATCGAGTTGAACTGGGTCGAGGTGAAGAAGAACTGCATCGCGCGCTGGATCTCGAGCGCGGCGCTCTCCATGAACGGCCGGAGCACCTCGGTGTCGTAGCTGTCGGGGAGCCCCCCCGAGCGCTTCGCGTTCTCCGCCTCCTCGGGGGACAGCCCGTAGTGGCGCGCGATGTCCTGCGTGAGCTGGTGGCCGCCGAACGCCTGCTCGCGCGCGTAGACCGCCTGGTCGTTGCGGAGCACCGTGATGTTCATGATGCTCGCACCGAGGTCGATCACCGCCACGTTCTGGTCGCGGCCGTCGTTCGGCAGCTGCCGGCGGATCAGCTCGAAGGCGGTCTGCATCGCGTAGGACTCGACGTCCATGACGAGCGCCTTGAGCCCCGCGGCCTCGGCCACGGCGACGCGGTCCTCGACCTTCTCCTTGCGGGAGGCCGCGATCAGCACCTCGACCTCCGCCTCGCCGGAGGGCGCCGGGCCGAGCACCTGGAAGTCGAGGTTCACCTCGTCGAGCGCGAACGGGATGTACTGGTTCGCCTCGCTCTCGACCTGGAGCTCGAGGTCTTCCTCGCGCAGGCCCGCGGGGCAGATGATCTTCTTCGTGATGACGGCCGCGGTGGGGAGCGCGAGCGCGACGTTCTTCGTCCGCGTGCCGAGCTTCTTCCACGCCCGGCGGACGGTCTCGGCGACCGATTCGAGGTTGGAGATGTTGCCGTCGAGGACCGAGTCCTTCGCGAGCGGCTCGATCGCATAGCGATCCACCCGCTGCGCGCCTTTGCCAGCTTCGGCGAGCTCCACCATCTTGATGGCGGAGGAGCTGATGTCCATCCCAAAGAGCGGTGGCGCCTTGGGCTTGAAGATGTCCAGTGCCAAGCGAGAATCCCCCCTGCCGGAAGCCAAATTTCCCCTTAGGTTCCGGCTGTTTAGGAGTGGGTTTGAAACTTTACGTTAGATCCTAGCAACAAGTCTAGGGGGCGTCTAGTCAATCCACCCCTGGGGTCAGTCATTTTTTCACGGTTGTCTTGGCAGGGGGGTCCCCTATAATGGCCGGATCCTCAGCGCCCCAGAAAGATCTCCCCTTTGAAGTGGTTACGCTGGTTCGCCTTCCCGGCGGCCGTCCTGGCCGGGCTGGCGGTCCTGGGGGCGATGCTCGGGGCCTTCGTGCTCCTCGTCGCCTACCCCAGGGTCCCGTCGGTCGACGCCCTTGCGGACTACCAGCCGAAGGTCCCGCTGCGCATTTACACGGCCGACGGCGTCCTGATCGGCGAGTTCGGCGAGGAGCGCCGCGCCGTCGTCCGCATCGACGAGGTGCCGGCAGTCCTGAAAGCTGCGATCCTCGCCGCCGAGGACGAGCGCTTCTACCAGCACCAGGGCGTCGATTATGTCGGCGTCATACGGGCAGCCTACTCCAACCTGCTCGCGGGGGGCAAGCGCCAGGGGGCGAGCACGATCACGATGCAGGTCGCCCGCAACTTCTTTCTCTCGACCGAAAAGACGCTCACCCGCAAGCTGTACGAGGTGCTCCTCGCCTACAAGATCGAGTCCACGCTGACCAAGGACCAGATCCTCGAGCTCTACGTGAACCAGATCTACCTCGGCCAGCGCGCCTATGGGTTCGCGGCCGCGTCGCAGATCTATTTCGGCAAGGGGCTCAAGGATTTGAGCGTCGGGGAGGCGGCGATGCTGGCGGGTCTGCCGAAGGCGCCGTCCGGCTACAACCCGGTCGTGAACCCGAAGCGGGCCAAGGCGCGCCAGGCGTATGTGCTGCGCCGCATGCACGACCTCGGGTCCCTGAACGAGCGCGAGGTCGCGGAGGCGCAGCAGCAGGAGCTCAAGGTGCGCCGCGAGATCGACGAGTTCGGCGTGCACGCCGAATACGTGGCGGAGATGGTGCGGCAGGTGTTGTACGAGCGCTACCCGAACGACGTCTACACCCGCGGGTTGCGGGTGTACACGACGATCACGAAGCAGGACCAGGCGTCGGCCTACGCGGCGCTTCGCAAGGGCGCGCTCGAGTACGACCGCCGTCACGGCTACCGCGGACCGGAGGGCTACGTCGATCTGCCCGAGGGCGCGCCCGAGGAGCCGCTCGAGGAAGTGCTGCAGGAATTCCCGGACAGCGACGATCTCGCCGCGGCCGTCGTGCTCGAGGCGAGCCCCCGGCAGGTCAAGGCGTACCTCCGCGGCGGCGAGCTCGTGACC
This sequence comes from Burkholderiales bacterium, assembly GCA_035286595.1. GTDB lineage: Bacteria > Pseudomonadota > Gammaproteobacteria > Burkholderiales > SG8-39 > DATEDA01. Next base: position 9,329 of record DATEDA010000084.1, read on the forward strand.
ATCGGGGAAGGCGGGCTGAAGTTCGCCGTCTCCGCGCTCTCGCCGAAGACCCCGCCCAATCGCCGGATCCGCCGCGGCGCGGTGATCCGCGTCCAGAAGGAAGGCAAGGGCTGGCAGATCCTGCAGATCCCCGACGTCGAGGCCGGGATGGTCGCGCTCGATCCGCGGACCGGCGCGGTGCGCTCGCTCGTCGGCGGGTTCGATTTCCAGCGCAACAAGTACAACCACGTCACCCAGGCCTGGCGCCAGCCGGGCTCGTCGTTCAAGCCGTTCATCTACTCGGCGGCGCTCGAGAAGGGGTTCACCCCGGCGACGGTGATCAACGACGCGCCGGTCGTGGTCGACGCGTCGATGACCGGCGGGCTGGTGTGGGAGCCGCGGAACTACGACGGCAAGTACGAAGGGCCGATGCGGTTGCGCTCCGCGCTCATGAAGTCGAAGAACATGGTGTCGATCCGCATCCTGCAGTCGATCGGCCCGCAGTACGCGCAGGACTACCTGCGCCGCTTCGGCTTCGACGCCGACCGGCACCCGCCGTATCTGACCCTCGCGCTCGGGGCGGGATCGGTCACGGCGTGGCAGATGGCGCGCGCGTACTCGGTGTTCGCCAACGGCGGCTACCGGATCGACCCGTATCTGATCGAGCGGATCGTCGACGACCGCGGCAACCTCCTCGCCGAGGCGCAGCCCGCGAAAGCGGGCGACGAGAGTCTGCGCGTCATCGACGCCAGGAACGCGTTCATCATGGACAACATGCTGCAGGACGTCGTGCGGGCGGGCACCGGCGCGCGAGCGGCGTCGCTCGGCCGCAAGGACCTGGCCGGGAAGACCGGCACCACCAACGATTACGTGGACGCGTGGTTCGCCGGCTACCAGCAGGAGCTCGTCGGCGTCGCGTGGATCGGCTTCGATCAGCCGAAGAAGCTCGGGACGAACGAGACCGGCGCGCTCGCGGCGCTGCCGATCTGGATGAGCTACATGGGCCGCGCGCTCAAGGGCGTGCCCGAGGCGATGCCGGCCGCACCGTCGGGCGTCGTCAGCGTGAGGATCGATCCCGAGACCGGGCTGCAGGCGGCCGACAGCCCGGTCGCCGAGTACTTCTACCGCGAGTTCCTGCCCGCGGAGCAGTCGACCGCGACCGCCGAGCGCGCCCCGGTGCGCTCGACCGAAGAGGTGCGGAGCCAGTTGTTCTAGGCGAAGGGCTTCGCCCCTAGCCAGCCCGAGGCGTTGCATCGCCTCGGGCGTTCGCGGGCTCGGATTCGCGCAGGCGAATCCTTCGAAACCCCCGCTCACCGTGCGCAGGCACGTCGTTCGAAGCCCCAGCTCGCCGTGTATGATCGCGGGTTCCATGCGCCGCCTCGCAGCGCTCCTCGTGCTCGTCGCCACGCTGTGCGCCTGCGGCAGCCGCGGCTCGCTTTATCTTCCGCCGCCGGAGAGCGACGACGTTTCGGCCCCGAAGCCCAAGCGCCGGTAGATGACCGCATTCCAGCTCCGCGGCGGCCGGCTCCAGGCCGAGTCGGTCCCGCTCGACGACATCGCGCGCCGCTTCGGCACCCCGTGCTACGTCTACTCGCGGGCGGCGCTCGAGAGCGCGTTCCGCGCGTTCACCGCGCCGCTCGCGGGCCGCGACCATCTGGTCTGCTACGCGATGAAGGCGAACTCGAACCTCGGCGTCCTGGACGTCCTCGCGCGGCTCGGCGCGGGGTTCGACATCGTGTCGGGCGGCGAGCTCGCGCGCGTCGTCGCCGCGGGCGGCGATCCGCGCAAGGTGGTGTTCTCCGGCGTCGGGAAGAGCGAGGCCGAGATCCGGGAGGCGCTCGCGGCCGGGATCCTGTGCTTCAACGTCGAGTCGGCGGCCGAGCTCGCGCGCATCGAGCGCGTCGCCGGGCAGGCCGGCGCGCGCGCGCCGGTCTCGCTCCGCGTGAACCCCGACGTCGATCCGCGGACCCACCCGTACATCTCGACCGGGCTCAAGGAAAGCAAGTTCGGGATCGCCCATGACGACGCGCTGCCGCTGTACCGGAAGGCCGCCGCGTCGGCGAGCCTGCGGGTGGTCGGCATCGGTTTCCACATCGGCTCGCAGCTCACCGACGCGGCGCCGTTCGTGGCGGCGCTCGACCGGGTGCTCGAGCTCGTCGACGCCCTGGCGAAGCGCGGCATCGCACTGCACCATCTCGACCTCGGCGGGGGACTCGGGATCCGGTATCGCGACGAGCAGCCGCCGCCGCCGGCCGAGTACCTCGGCGCAATGCTCGCACGACTGTCCGGGCGGACCGAAAAGATCCTCCTCGAGCCCGGGCGGGCGCTCGTTGGCCACGCCGGTGTCCTCCTGACCCGGGTCGAATACCTGAAGGACGGGCCCGACCGGAACTTCGCGGTCGTGGATGCCGCGATGAACGACCTCCTGCGGCCAGCCCTGTACGACGCCTGGCACGACATCGTGCCGGTCGCGCCCCGCGAGGCGCCCCAGCGCCAGTACGACGTCGTCGGGCCGGTGTGCGAGAGCGCCGACTTCCTCGGCCGCGGGCGCGGTCTCGCGTTGGCCGAGGGCGATCTGCTGGCGATCCTGTCCGCCGGCGCGTACGGAATGGCGATGAGTTCGAACTACAACACCCGGCCTCGGGTCCCAGAGGTGATGGTCGATGGGGCCGCGGCCCATCTCGTGCGGGAAAGGGAAAGTGTTCCCTCGCTGTTTGCCCTGGAGCGGCGACTGCCGCAGGCCTAGACGCAGCGCATTGACCGGGGCCGGCCCCCCCTGCTAGCGTGCCCTTGAACCACCCGAAACCCGAGCCGAAACCATGAGATACGCCGTAGTCGCCGCCGTCGCGCTCGCCGCCGCGCTGGCCGGCTGCGGGGACAGCCAGGGCGACGCGAAGAAGCAGGCCGGCCCGCCGGCAACGCTGATCACGGTCACGAAGGCCGAGGCGCGGACGCTCGAGCTCACCGAGGAGTCGGTGGGCTCGCTCGAGAACTTCCTCGACCCGAAGGTCGGCGCCGAGGTGGCGGGCCGCGTGGTGCGGGTCCACAGCTTCGTCGGCAAGAAGGTGAAGCGCGGCGATCTGCTCGCCGAGATCGACCCGGTCGACCTCGAGATCCAGGCCCGCGCCGACGCCGCGGAGGTCGGACGGCTCGAGGCACTGGTCGCCAACCAGGAGCGCATCGTCGCCAACCAGCAGCGGCTGGTCGAGAAGAACTTCATCTCCCAGAACGCGCTCGACGAGTCGCTCGCCCAGGGCAAGGCGCTCAAGGAGAGCCTCCTGGCGGCGCGCGCCAGGCTCGACGGGAACGCGAACGCGCTCCGCAAGACCCGGGTCGTGGCACCGATCGACGGCGAAGTGGAGGTGCAGATCGTCGCCGCGGGCGACTACGTAAAGGTCGGCGATCCGATGCTCCAGCTCGTCGGCACCCAGCGGCTGAACGCGCATCTGCCGTTCCCGGAGAGCGCGGCCCCGCGGCTCAAGCTCGGGCTGCCGGTGCGCATCATCTCCCCGCTCGTTCCCGACCTCGTCATCCAGGCGAAGATCGACGAGATCCGCCCGACCATTACCGCGACGAGCCGCGCGCTCGACGTGATCGTGAAGTTCGACTCCGACGGCAAGCTCCGGGGTGGCGGCACCGTCAACGCATACGTCGTCACCGGACGCAAGCTGAATGCGATCGTGGTGCCCGAGCACGCCGTCGTGCTCCGACCGGCGGGGAAAGTGGTCTATCTCGTCGACGACGGCAAGGCCGTGCAGCGCGTCGTGCAGACCGGGGTCAAGCAGGGCGGCCTCGTCGAGATCACCGCCGGACTCACCGCCGGCGAGACGATCGCCGTGGACGGCGCCGGGTTCCTCACCAACAACGCCAACGTCGCTATCGCCCGGCCGCCGGGCGAGAAGGGCGCGACGCCGACGGCCCGCCGGCCCGGCGGCGGCAACGCGCCCGCGCCGGCAGTCAAGGGAGGCGCCTCGTGACGCTGCCCGAGCTGTCCATCCAGCGCCACGTGCTGGCGGTGATGCTGAACGCCGTGCTCGTGCTGTTCGGCGTGATCGCCTACCAGCGCATCGGCATGGACAAGCTGCCGTACGTCGAGTTTCCGGTCATCTCCGTCCAGACGACCCTGAAGGGCGCGAACCCCGACATCATCGACTCGGCGATCACCACCGTGATCGAGGGTTCGGTCAACAGCGTCCCCGGCATCGAGCACATCCAGTCCACCTCCACGCCGGGTGTGTCCCAGATCAACATCACCTTCGCTCTCGAGAAGCGGATCGACGTCGCCTTCAACGAGGTCCAGGCGAAGGTGAACCAGGCGCTGCGCCGGCTGCCGAAGGACGCCGACGCCCCGATCGTCGCCAAGGTCGAGACCAACACCGCACCGATCTTCTGGATGGCGCTGACCGGCGATCGCACCCAGCAGCAGCTCAACCAGTACGCGATCAACATCATCAAGAAGAAGATCGAGACGATCGACGGGGTCGGCGAGGTGCGCGTCGGCGGTCGGCGCGACCGCACCATCCGCGTGAACCTGCTTCCGGGGCGCATGGCGGCGTTCGGCATCGCCGCCCAGGACATCCAGGACGCGTTCCTGCGCGAGCACCTGCAGCTCGCCGGCGGCTTCCTCGTCGGCGGCCGCACCGAGCACCTCGTGAAGCTCGACCTCGAGTTCCACAAGATGGACGACCTCGAGCGGATGATCGTCGGATTCCGGGAGGGGGCGCCGATCCGGCTGAAGGACATCGCCGAGATCGAGGACGGGCTCTCCGACTTCCGCCAGCTCGCGCGCTACAACGGCCAGACCGCGATCGGCCTGGGCGCGGTGAAGGTGCCGAACACCAACACCGTCGAGATCATCAGCCGCGTCATGGAGCGGCTCCAGAACGACGTGATTCCGGGCCTGCCGCCGGGGATGAGGATCGACGTCGTCCAGAACGACGCGGTGTTCATCGGCGAGATCATCAAGGCGCTCAAGGAGCACCTGATCGAGGGCACCATCCTCGCCGCGCTGGTCGTGCTTCTCTTCCTGAGGAGCATCCGCTCCACCATCATCATCGCGACCGCGATCCCGGTGTCGCTGCTGGGCGCGGTGGCGGTGATGTACTTCTTCGGCTACACCTTCAACTCGGTCACGATGCTCGCGCTGCTGCTGCTGATCGGCGTCGTCGTGGACGACTCGATCGTCGTGCTGGAGAACATCTTCCGCCACCGCGAGCACCTCGATCCCGACCCGATCTCGGCGGCGATGAACGGCAGCCGCGAGGTCACCTTCGCGGTGCTCGCCGCCACGCTCTCGCTCGTGTCGATCTTCGCGCCGGTGATCTTCATCGGCGGGGTCATCGGCCAGTTCTTCAAGTCGTTCGCGGTGGTCGTGACCTTCGGGGTGCTGGTGTCGTGGTTCGTGTCGCTGACGCTGACGCCGATGCTGTGCTCGCGGTTCCTGAAGGTCGAGCAGCAGCACGGCCGGATCCACCGCGCGCTCGACGGCTTCTTCGCCGGCCTGGAGCGGTTTTACCGGCGCCTGCTCGAGAGCGCGCTCGCCCACCGCTGGAAGTACCTCGTCGCGGCGCTGGCGCTGTTCGGCACGAGCTTCTACTTCCTGGACAACATCCCCAAGGAGCTCGCGCCGCAGCAGGACGAGGGACGGTTCCTGATCACGATGCGCACGCCGCTCGGCTCGTCGATCCACTACACCGAGACCAAGCTCCGCGAGGTCGAGGAGATCGTCAAGCACTACCCCGAGGTCGTCACCGAGTGGGGCATCATCGGGCTCGGGTCGGCGCAGCAGGTCAACCAGGCGACGCTCGTCATCCGCATGCTGCCGAAGGCGGAGCGCCGCGCACGGGGGATGCGCACGCAGCAGCAGGTGCTGGCGCAGGTTCGACGCGAGCTGGCGCAAGTGCCGGGCGCGCGCGTGTTCGCGCGCAGCTTCGGGGTGTTCATGGGCCAGCGGACCGAGTCGCTCCAGTTCGTCGTGACCGGACCGAACCTGCAGGAGATGGGGCGCCACGCGACCGAGCTGCAGCGGCTGCTCGCGGCCGATTCCGCGATCGGCCGCATGGACACCGACCTGCAGCTCGAGCTGCCACAGCTCGTGCTCGCCCCCGACCGCACCCGCTCCCAGGCCTTCGGGCTGAGCGCCGGCGACGTCGCGGCCGCGCTCAACATGCTGACCGGCGGCGTGGACATCGCCAAGTACAACGACGAGCCGGGCGACGGCCAGCGCTACGACATCCGGGTGAAGGCGAAGGACGGCGAGTTCCAGCAGCAGACGGACATGTCGAAGATCTACCTGCGCAACCGCCAGGGGCAGCTGATCCGGCTCGACAGCGTGGCGACGTTCAAGGAGATCCTCGGACCGGCGGTGATCAGCCACTTCGACCTCGAGTACTCCGCCACGGCGTACAACGTCCCGAACGTGTCGCTCGGCGAGGCGGTGCAGAAGGTGCGCGCGGCCGGCGAGACGCTGCCCCTCGGCTACCACGTGAAGTTCATCGGCGAGGCCGAGGAGCTCGGCAAGACCCAGCGCTACGTGCTGTTCGCCTTCGTCGTCGGGTCGATCCTGCTGTTCATGGTGCTCGCGAGCCAGTTCAACTCGTTCGTGCAGCCGATCGTCATCATGCTCGCCGTGCCGCTCGCGATCGTGGGCGGGGTATTCGCGCTGTGGCTCGCGGGCCCGATCGCGCGCACCGCCGCCGCGTTCGGGTTCGAGGTGATCCCGCTGACCCTGAACATCTACTCGATGATCGGGCTGGTGCTGCTGATCGGCCTGGTGGCCAAGAACTCGATTCTGCTCGTCGATCTCACGAACCAGCGCCGCAGCCAGGGGATGGGCGTCGACGAAGCGCTCCGCAACGCGTGCCCGATCCGGATGCGACCGGTGCTGATGACCTCGCTCACGATCATCCTCGCGCTCTCCCCGGCGGCGCTGGGCCTCGGCGCGGGCTCCGAGACGAACCAGCCGCTGGCGGTGGCGGTGATCGGGGGAATGATCACCTCGACCCTGCTCACGCTGGTCGTGGTCCCAGCGGCCTACTCGCTGCTCGAGACCCGGGACCTCGTCCGGCCGTTCAGTCGCCTCCTTCCCGGACGCCTCAAGCCGCGCTTGCGCTGACGCATAGTTCCCCTCCTCGCATGAGGAGGGGTGGCCGAGCCCCCGCGAACGCGGGGGCGAGGACGGGGTGG
>DATEDA010000085.1:0-11220 GCA_035286595.1 Burkholderiales bacterium
CGCCTGGACTCGTGTGCTCTGGCGACTGTGGATCGATCGGGCCACCTACGACCCCACTCGACATCGCGCCGCCGTCGCCTTCAACCCACTCAGGGGTTGACACAGGATGTCTCACGCCGGCCTCCTCAGGACCATCAGCTCGTTGGTGCCTTCCTGCACGACTTCGCCGCGCTGGTTCTTCACCTTGAACGCCAGGGTGAGGATCCCGCGGTCGGCCCGCTTCGTGTCGCGCCTGCCGGCGACCGTGACCTCGGCCTGGATCCGGTCGCCGACCAAGATCGGCCCGGTGAACTTCCAGTTCCAGCCGAGCGAAGCGATCGCGCGGAACCGGTGCTCGGCGCGGTTCTTCAGGCCGTCGGAGAGCGCGAGCCCGAGGATGCCGTGCGCGACGCGGCCCGGGTATCCGAGGCGCCGCGCGAACTCGTCGTCGACGTGCAGATCGAAGAAGTCGCCCGAGATCCCGGCGAAACCCTGGATCAGGCTCTCGGTCACGACGATCCCGCCGGTCGTGAAGGCGTCGCCGACCGCGCAGTCCTCGTACCAGTTGAGCCCGGGGTTCATGCTTGCGCGAGGCGTTTGCGGCGCGGACCGAGCTTCAGCCCCATCGCCTCGGGCCGGAAGAGCCGGGCGTCCATCGTCCGCAGGTCGGGCGCCACCTTCAGCTCGATCGCCGCGCCTTTGAGGACCTCGCGCTCGAGGTCCACGCCCGGCGCAATCTCGGTGACGGTGAGCCCCTGCTCGAGGAGCCGGATCACGCAGCGCTCGGTGACGTAGGTGACGTCCTGCCGCTGCGCGCGCGCACGGCGCCCCGAGAACGTCACGTGCTCCACGCTCGGCACGAACTTCGCGAACTTGCCGTCCTGCCTGATGGTCAACCGGCCGCCCGTGAGGTCGAGCTCGAGGCCGGCGGCGCGGAAGAAGCCCGAGAACACGAGCTTGCGGGCATGGGCGGTGATGTCGACGAAGCCGCCGCAGCCCGCGGTGACGTGAGGCTTCGAGGAGAGCCGCGAGACGTTCACGCTGCCCTCCCCGTCGACCTCGAGGAACGAGAGCAGCCCGAGGTCCTCGCCTGCACCCTGGTAGTAGATGAACTGGTAGGGCGAGGGCAGGATCGACTCGGCGTTGGCGGAGCAGCCGAACACGAACCCGGGGAGCGGGACGCCGCCGACCGGGCCCTGCTCGACGGTCCACGTGACCGCACCGGCGAGCCCTTCCTCGAGCAGGATCCCCGGCACGAGCGGCGAAGTGCCGAAGCCGAGGTTGACCGCGTCGCCTTCCGCGAGCTCCATGGCGGCGCGGCGAGCAATGACCTTCTCCGGTCCCCAGGCGACCAGTTCGAACTCGGCGAGCGGCCGGCGCGCTTCGCCCGAGATCGCGGGATCATAGGATGTCTGCGTCGCCTGCATCTGGTCGGGGTCGACCACGACGTAGTCCACGAGCGTCGAGGGCACGTACGCGCGCTGTGCCGGGATCGATTCGCGCGGGACGGTGCGCTTGACCTGGGCGATGACGACGCCGCCGGCGTTCCGCGCCGCGAGCGCGACGTCCAGCACGCCGAGGTAGGCGCCCTCATGCTCCATCGAGATGTTTCCGGCTTCGTCGGCGGTCGTCCCGCGGATGATCGCGACCTGCGGCGGCAGGTTCGGGAAGTACAGCCACTCGGCACCTTCGAAACTGACCACCTTTACGAGGTCGTCCCGGGCAGCGTTGTTCATCTTGCAGCCGTTCCGGCGCGGATCGACGAAGGTGTCGAGTCCGACGCGCGTCATCACCCCGGCCCGTCGCGCCGCGCCCTCGCGCAGCATGTCGAACAGGATCCCGCTCGGCACGTTATAAGCGGCGACCTCATTCGCGGCGATCATCTTCCAGATCGCGGGCGACTCCATCGACGACGGCCCGCTCGGGTACGAGCCGGCGATCACCTTCGCGAGCAACCCCTTGCGCGCGACGTGGTCGATGCCCTTGATGCCGTACATGTCGCCGGCGGCGATCGGGAGGAAGAACGTCAGGCCTCGCGGGCGGCCCTCGCGGGCGAACCGCTCGCCGATCGCGGCGAGCATCCGGTCCGGGCACGCCAGGCCCGAGGATGAGCTGGCGGCGACGACCGCGCCGTCGGGGATGAGGCGCGCGGCTTCTTCGAAGCTGACGATCTTGCTGCGGGTCATGCGGGAACGGCTGCCTTCGAGCTCACCCTTCGAGGCCGTTCACGGCCAGGAGCTGCCGCATCCGCCGGCAGGCGAGCTCGGGGTCGCGCAGCAGGCCGGCGCGATCGGCGAGCCGGAACGCCTCGGCGAGATGCAGGATGTGCCGCGCGCTCTGCTGTCCGCCGACCATCACGAAGTGCTCCTGATGGCCGTTGAGCCACGCGAGGAAGACGACGCCGGTCTTGTAGAACCGGGTCGGCGCGCCGAAGAGGTGCCGCGACAGGGGCACCGTGGGCGCGAGGATCTCGTGGAAGCGCTTCCGGTCGCCCCGCGCCAGCGCGGCGAGCGCGGCGGAGGCGGCCGGCGCGACGGCGTCGAAGATGCCGAGCAGCGCATCCGAGTACCCTTCCCCGTCACCCTCGATCAGCTCGGCGTAGTTGAAGTCGTCGCCGGTGTACATCCGCACGCCCTTCGGCAGGCGCCGGCGCATGTCGACCTCCTTCTGCTTGTCGAGGAGCGACACCTTGACGCCGTCGACCTTGGCGGCGTTCGCCTGGATCACGGTCAAGGCGACCTCCATCGCCTTGTAGTGATCGGCGTAGCCCCAGTAGCCGGCGAGCGCCGGGTCGAACATCTCGCCCAGCCAGTGGATGACCACCGGCTCCCTCGCCTGCTGCAGCAGCTTCGTGTAGGCGCGGTAGTAGTCGTCCGGCGACTTCGTGCACGCAGCGAGCGCCCGGCTCGCCATCATGATGATGCGGCCCCCGGCTCCCTCGACCGCCTCGAACTGCTGCTCGTACGCGGCGATCACGTCCGCGACGGTCACCTTCGGTCCCGGCTCGAGGTGGTCGGTGCCGGCGCCGCTCGCCAGGAACGCCCCGGGGATGTCGCGCGCCGCTTCGATCGAGCGACGGATGAGCTCCAGCGAGCTCGGCCAGTCGAGGCCCATGCCGCGCTGCGCGGTGTCCATCGCCTCGGCGACGCCGAAGCCGAGCGCCCACAGGTGGCGGCGGAAGGCGATCGTCCGGTCCCAGTCGACGCCCGCCTCTACCCACGGGTCCTTCGCCGACAGCGGATCCGCGACCACGTGCGCCGCGGCAAACGCGACCCGGTTGAAGGCCTGCGTCTGCTGCGTCGGGAAGTCGCGCGGCGCGCTCAAGGCGTGGGACGCCATCCGCCGGTCGGCGGTGGGGAGCTTGATCTGCAGCGCGAGTTTCTGCGGTGCGTTCATGGCGGGGTCCTTCTCACGCCTCGAGTTTCGGCACGTCGATCCACCGTCGCTCGGCCCAGCTCTTCAGGGCGCAGTCGACGAGCTGCACCCCCTTCGCACCCTCGAGCAGAGTCCACTTGAACGGCGCGTCCTCGCACACGTGGCGGATGAAGAGCTCCCACTGCGCCTTGAACGCGTTCTCGTACGCGACGTTGGTGGGCACCTCCTGCCAGGTGTCGAAGAAGTCGATGGCCTGGGGCACGTCGGGGTTCCAGACCGGTTTCGGCGTCGCGCCCCGCGGCTGGATGAAGCACTGCTGCAGCCCGGCGACCGCCGAGCCGAGGGTGCCGTCGACCTGGAGCGTGAGCAGGTCGTCGCGCCGCACGCGCACCGTCCACGAGCTGTTGAACTGTGCGATCACGCCGCCCGCGAGCTCGAGCGTTGCGTACGACGCATCGTCGGCCGTCGCCTTGTACTTCTTCCCCTGCTCGTCCCACCGCTCCGACACGTGCGTCGCGCCCAGGCAGGTGACGCTCTTCACCTCGCCGAACAGATTGTCGAGTACGTAGCGGAAGTGGCACAGCATGTCGAGGATGATCCCGCCGCCGTCCTCCTTGCGGTAGTTCCACGACGGGCGCTGCGCCGGCTGCCAGTCGCCCTCGAACACCCAGTAGCCGAACTCCCCGCGCACCGAAAGGATGCGGCCGAAGTAGCCGGAGTCGATGAGCATCTTGAGCTTGAGCAGCCCGGGCAGCCACAGCTTGTCCTGCACGACGCCGTGCTTGACGCCTGCGGACTTCGCCGCGCGGCAGAGGTCGAGCGCCTCGGCGAGGTTGGTCGCGGTGGGCTTCTCGCAGTAGACGTGCTTCCCGGCGGCGATCGCCTTCTTCACGATCGTCGGCCGGAGCTGGGTCGAGGCCGCGTCGAAGAAGACGGTGTCCTCCTTCGCCGCGAGCGCCCGGTCGAGGTCGGTCGTGAAGCGCTCCACGCCGTGCGCCTTGGCGAGCGCCTGGAGGGCGTCGGGACGCCGCCCGACGAGGATCGGGTCCGGCACGACGCGCGTTCCGTCCGCGAGCCGCACGCCGCCCTGCGCCCGGATCGCGGCGATCGAGCGCGCGAGGTGCTGGTTGGTTCCCATCCGGCCGGTGACGCCGTGCATGATGACGCCGAGTCGCTTCTCTGCCATTTCAGTTCACCTCCGCGGGTTTCGGTTCCGGCATCGGCGCGAGCGCCGTCCAGTCGGGTTCCGCGCCGCTCGCGAAGCCCGGGCAATCGAGCGAGGCGATCGCGAGCTCGCCGGCGCGGATCCTCAGCCGCACCGCGCCGTGCGAGCGCTCGTAGAGGTCCGGATGGGCAGCGAGGAACCTCGACTGCTCGGCCTCTGGCGCCCCCGCCATGCCGTTCACGTAGTGATGGCCGTTCCGCTCGACGTGCGTCATGCCGAGCAGATTGACGAGCGCGAGGTCCTGCTGCACGGCGAGCCCGGCCTGGGTCGTCAGGTCCTCGGCGGTCATGAAGTAGCGTTTCCCTGCCGTCGACCACAGCGCGCAGCGCGCGGCGTTCAGGATCGACTTGTACAGCCCCTTGCACATCTTCGACGACACGCCGGAGTACCCGAGCGCGCGGGCGCGCGGAAAAGCCTCGAGGTCGGCGTCCGACTCGTCGATGATCACCGGCGTGATCCGCGACACCGCCGAGACGTCCCGCTCGAGCGCGTGCTTGCGGTTGATCGGCTGCTCGATGAAGGCGATCGAACCGATGAGGCGAGCGAGCTTCGGCTCGGCCTGCATCCGGCGCCACAGCGCGACCAGCGCGTCGAGATCGTCGTACTGCTCGTTGCCGTCGAGCGAGGCACGGTAGCTTGCGCCGGAAGCGTCGAGCACGGCGGCGATCTCCTTCAGCCGCGCGACGTCGTCGTCCAGCTTGCCGCCGACCTTGAGCTTGAACCAGATGTGGCCGTAGGCGGCGACGACTTCCTCGAGCGACTCGGGCAGGCCGTCGTTCGCCTGCCGCGGGCGGCCGGCGATCGCATCGACGAGGCCGACCGTGTGACGCGCCGCGATGCCCCCGGCCGGCTGCAGCCGCGCGAGGAACGCGTCGATGTCGAACGCGGCGAGCTCGGGCGCGAGCTCCGCCGGAGCGATGCCGACCAGATTGCCCTGGATCGCCTCGTAGAACGACATCTGTCCGAGCCGGCAGAACGCGTCGAGCACCGCGCGGTCGAGCTGCGCCGGGCCGAAGCAGGCGACGAGCGGATTGAGGTCGTGCGGCGCCCCGGCGTCGACGACCTCCCGATAGTGCGCGGCAAAGTGGCCGAATGCCGGGCGCAACTCACCGTCGAGGTACGCGTCGCGGGCGAGTCGCAGGGCGAGGCGCAGCTGCGCGAAGTTGTCCTCGTTCGAGAGCGCGAGGTTCTTGTCGAACCACTTCGGGGCGAGCAGCTCGGCGCCGGCGCCCCAGCCCTCCCGGCCGTCCTCGAGCTGGACGCGCGCGCGGACGAACGCCTGGGGCGCCTCGGTCAGCGTGACCACGCCGAACCGGAACGGCAGGCGCAGCTTGACCGGCCGCTCATAGAGCTCGACCGCAGCGATCCGGAAGCGAGGCGCGTTCATCCTGTCGTCAGTCCATCGCCAGCACGCCCTTCGACTTGAAGATGTCGCGGATGCGTCCGGAGTAGTCGTGGAACTTCGGCGGCAGCCGGTCCAGCCGGCGCGGGCGCGGGAGGTCGATGTTGAGGATCTCGACGATGCGTCCCGGGCGTGGGCTCATCACGACCACCCGGTCCGCGAGCAGGACCGCTTCCGGGATGCTGTGGGTGATGTGGAGCGCCGTCTTGCGCTTCTCCATCCAGACGCGCTGGATATCCATGGAGATCTGCTCCCGCGTGAGCGCGTCGAGCGCACCGAACGGCTCGTCCATGAGGAGCAGCGGCGGATCGTGCACAAGCGCCCGGCAGATCGAGACCCGCTGGCGCATCCCGCCGGACAGCTCGTAGGGCTTCTTCTGCTCGAAGCCCTGCAGACCCGTGGCCTTGAGCAGGTGCAGCGCCACCGGCTCGTACTTCGCGCGGTCCATGCGCCGGATGTCGATCTGGATCATCACGTTCTCGAGGACGTTGCGCCAGTCGAGCATGATGGAATCCTGGAACACGATGCCGACGTCAGTCTGCGGGCGGTCGACGCGCCCGCCGCCGACGGTGATCGTCCCGGCGGTGTGCGGGATCAGGCCGGCGACCATCTTGAGGATCGTGGTCTTGCCGCAGCCGCTCGGCCCCACGATCGCGACGAACTCCGATTGCCGGATGGCGAGCTCGACGTCCACGCATGCCTCGACGGCACCGTCCTTGGTGTCGTAGACCTTGGCGACCTTCTGCAGCCGGATGTACGGCTCGCTCATCGTCGTTCGCAGTCAGGCACCCGCCCCCGGCCGCAGGGGCCGCGGGCGGGCGCAAGGCGTCGCATCACTTCTTGGGCAGGTACGGTGCCTCGGACAGGAAGCTGTTCGTGTAGTAGAGGCCGACGTCGGGTTGCGGCTTCAGCTTCGCGAACTTCTCGAGCAGATCCTGGGTGTCCTTCCAATCCTCGGCCGCGGACCAGCCGATCGGCCGGCCCTTGGTGCGCTCGGTGCGGATGATCGTCATCGTGCCGTTGATCTCGAGGAGCGAGATCTCCTTGTTGAACGCCGGGGCGTTCTTCATGAAGATCTGGGCGGCCTCGTCGCGGTTGTCGGACGTGTACTGCCAGCCGCGCTGCGTCGCCCGCAGAAATCGCCTCAGCGCGTCCTGGTTCTTCGCGTCCTTGACCCAGTCGTTGTTGACGATGATCGCGCTGGAGAGCGTCGTGACCCCCGCCATGTCGTAGAGGCGCGTCCAGCCCATCTTCACGCCGGTCTGGAGCTGCATGCGCGGGCCCTGGTCCATGAAGTACCCGAGCAGCGCATCGGCCTGCTTGTTGAGGACCGCCTGCTCCTTGGCTGCCGGGTTGGCGACGACGATCATCTGCACGTCCTCGAGCTTCATCCCGAGCTTGCCCATGAACGCGGTGAAGATCGCGAGGCTGGCATCGCCGGCGGTGATGGCGATGCGGCTGCCCTTGATCTCCGAGATCTTGGTCGGTCGCGCCGAGTCGGCGCGGTAGATGAACGACATCGGGCTCTGCTGGAGCGTCACCCCGACCGCCTTGATCGGCATGCCGGCGCCGATGCCACGCATCATGGTCGCGGCGTCGACGTAGGCCACCGGGCTGGTGGCGTTGGCAACGAGCTGCGCCACGGTCGTCGAGCCGCTGCCTTCCTGGATCTCGACGTCGAGCCCCTCGGCCTTGTAGAAGCCCTTGTCGCGGGCGACGAAGAACCCCGCGTGCTCGCCGTAGAGCGTCCAGTTGAGCCGGAATGGAAACTTGGTCTGCGCCGCCGCCGGCGCGACGAGCACGGCGCTCGCCGCGGCGACCGCCAGGACGGACAGGATGGTCTTCATCGTCTTCATGGGCTTCCTCCTTCGGTGAAAAAACGTTGCGTCACATCGTGCCGGCGTCCTCGCGCACGCGATGGCTCACGTGCCACGGGATCAGCAGCGCCTCCAGAAACTCGACGGCATAGAAGAACACGAGGCCGATCATCGTCAGCATCGCGAGCGTGGCGAATACCATCGCCGTCTCCAGGTTGGTCCCGGTGACCATCAGCAGATAGCCGAGCCCCTTGTCCGCCCCGACGAACTCGCCCACCACCGCGCCGGCGACGGCGAGCGTCGCCGCCACCTTCAGGCCGCTGAAGAGATAGGGCAGGCTCGTCGGCAGCCGGAACCGCAGGAAGGCCTGCAGCTTGCTCGCGCCCATGGAACGCGCCAGGTCGTTCATTTCGGTGGACATCGACCGCAGGCCCACCGCGGCGTCGATGACGATCGGGAAGAACGAGATCAGGAACGCGATCAGGATCTTCGGCATCGCCCCCACGCCGAACCACACCAGGAAGAGCGGCGCGATCGCGACCTTGGGCACGACCTGGAAGAACAACATCTGGGGCATGACGAACCGGTCGAAGCGCTGCGACGAGGTGATCCCGATCGCGAGCGGAATGGCGACGACGACGGCGAGCCCGTAGCCGAGCAGCATCTCGTACGCGGTGACCCAGCCGTGGTAGACGAGCTTCGGCAGCTCGTCGAAGAACATCCCGATGATCTCGGTCGGCGCGGGCAGGAGGTACGCGGGAACGTCGAGGAGCCAGACGCCGGCCTGCCACAGCCCGAGGAACACGAGGATGCCGGCGAGCGGGGCGAGCTTCCCCCCCACCGCGGTGACGATGCGCCGGTCCGGCCGGTCGCGCTTGTTCGCGGTAATGGTCGTCATGCTCATCGCGCTCCCGTCTACGTCCCCGCCACGACCTGCAGCGAGCGCTCGGCCCGGTCGTCCGGCGCGATGCCGAGCCCGGGTGCGGCTGGTACCCGGATTACGTCGCCCACGGCCCGGAACTCGGGATCGTTCGTGCCCCGGCCGGCGACGTACTGCGGTCCGTTGAGCGCGGCGGGGCGCTCGAGCCCGGCCCGGGCGAAGAGATGCACCGACGCCGCGAGCGACCAGTCGGGATCGGTCAGCCCCGACGCGAACACGGCGAGGCCGTCGTCCTCGAGCCGGGTCACGATCTGCGCGGCGTTCCAGAGCCCGCCGCAGCGCGCCACCTTCATCGCGATCCCGTCCAGCATCCCGAGCGCCATGAACTCCGCGGCCTCGACCGGCGACACGATGCCCTCGTCCATCAGGATCGGCAAGGCGCCCTGCCGCCTGAGCGCCTGGTAGTCCCGGATGCGATTGGGGGGGAGCGGCGATTCGAGCCCGGCGAAGCCGGCGTCCGCCAGATAGGGTGCCATCGCCAGCGCGGTGTCGAGGCTGTAGCTCGTGTTCGCGTCCGCCCAATGGAACCCGTCGGGCGAGAACTCGCGCACCCTACGCACGAGCTCGCGGTCGTACGCCGGCGTCTGCGGGGGCCCGACCTTGACGTTGTAGCTGCGGTAGCCGAGCGCCGCCCCCTGCGCGAGCAACGCCTCGGCGCCGGCCAGCGTCGGCGCCTGGACGGTCCAGCTCAAGCGCACCGTTTTCGTTCGCGCGCCGCCGAGGAGCGCCGACACGCTGCGATTCGTCTGCTTGCCCCACAGGTCGTAGCAGGCGAGATCGATCGCCGCCTTGCACAGCGGCTGGCCTACGGAAAACGAGGGCCGGATCGCGCGCTCCATGCGCGCGTGGACGTCGGCGAGATCCGCAGGATCCGCCCCGAGGACGGCCGGCGCGAGGTAGTGGCGCAGCGTCGTCTCGACGGACTCGACCGTCTCGTAGGTCCAGGTCTCGACCGGCACCGACTGCCCCCAGCCGCGCACGCCGCTCTCGTCGGTGAGCCGGACGAGGACCGTCGGACGCCGACCGGCCGTGAAGAACTTGAACTCGCCGACGAGCTCGTAATCGAACCGGCCGACCTCGACGCGTACGATCCTGCTCATCCGCTGTTAACCATCCGGTTAAGAAGCCTAGCGTCCGGCCCCGCGCGCTGTCAATTTCCGCGGTTGGTCAGCGACCCGGTGACCAGCTCGGTCATGTGCGCGAGGCGGTCCTCCCGGGCGCCGGGCGCGGCGAGGTCGCGGTCGAACACCTGCGACAGCGTGTGGTTGTTCGACAGGTAGAAGTAGGCGAGCCCGGCGATCGAGATGTAGAGCTGCAGCGGGTCGACGCCGCGCCGGAACAGCCGTTCCGCCTCGCCGCGCCGCAGCACCTCGCGCAGCGTCGCGATCAGCGGCGAGTTCGTCGCGCGGATCTGCTTCGATCGCTTCAGATGCCGCGCGCGATGGAGGTTTTCGCTGTTGAGCAGCGTGAGGAACTCCGGGTGCTCGAGGTAATACCGCCACGTGAACTCCACGAGCCGCGCGACCGCCGCGACCGGCGGCGTATCGAGGAGGTGCAGCGCCTGCTCGGCGCTGCGGATGCCGGCGTACGCGTGCTCAAGAACGGCGAGAAAGAGCCGGTCCTTGTCGCCGAAGTAGTAGTAGAGCATCCGCTTGTTGGCCCCGGCGCGCACCGCGATGCGGTCGACGCGCGCCCCGCCGAGGCCGAACCGCGCGAACTCCTCCGTGGCTGCGTCGAGGATGCGGGCTTGCGTCCCCTTGGGGTCGCGGATCGCCGCCGGCCGCGGCGTGCGCCGGCGCGGCCGGCGCGCGGGTTCCTCGCCGGACCCCGTGCCTCGCGCCTGAAGCGTGCCGTTGCGGGCCATTGGATCAATTCAAGGGACCGACGGTCCCCGGCGCCAAACCCTTCGTACGAACAAGGGGGGACTCCCCCTTGTATATCCCCATCGAACAAGGGGGCAGGCCCCCTTGTAAATCCCCCGCCGTGCTGAGACTCATTGTTGACCCGCTCCTCCGTTCTCCCCGAGCCCTTCCAGCAACCCGCGGATGTAGCCGATCGCACGCGCCGCGCAGCCGGGCCCGTCGGGCACGTACTTGAACGGCTCGACGGAGACGACGGCATCGTAGCCGTGGCGCTTCAGCGCCGCGAACACCGGCGCGAACCGGTCCTCGCCTTCGCCGGGCCCGCGCCGGCTGCTGTCGTTCACCTGCACGTGCGCGATGTACCCCTTCGGCAGCCAGCGGTCGATGAGCTCGACGAGGGAGTCCTCCTCCGCGCGGGCGGCGGCGCTGGTGTCGATCATGGTGCGCACCGCCGGGCTGCCGATCGCGTCGACCAACGACGCGGCCTCCTCGAGCGTATTGACGACCAGCGTCTCGTGCCGCGAGAGCGGCTCGATGCAATAGGTCACGCGGCGCTCGCGCGCGTGGTCCGCCACCGCCGCTAAGCAGTCGCGGGCGCGCGCGACCGCCGTCTCGCGGCT
>DATEDA010000086.1:0-14896 GCA_035286595.1 Burkholderiales bacterium
CGCGCTCGAGGATCGCGCTCCGCTGCGCGGCGGCGTTCTCGTGCCGGCCGAACAGATTGTTGAGCGCGGGCCAGGTTTCGTAACGGCCGAACGCGAGCTCGGCCGTATCCTTGCAGCGGCACCACTCGCTCGACAGCACCTGCGCGATCGGAATCTTGTGGCGGCGGAAGGCCGCACCGAGCCGTTTCGACTCGGCTCGCCCCTCGGCATTCAGTTTGCGCTCGGTCTTGCAGTCGCCGAGCCTGAAGCCCGGCGGATCGCCCACCCCGGGCTCGGTGAGCCCGTGACGGAGCAGGACGACGTAGCCGCCCGACTGAAGCTTCTGCCAGAGCTGAACGTCCGCGTTCGCGGCCGCGCTCCCGGCCCAGAGGAGGACCGCAGCCGCGGCGCGAGCCCATCTCATCCGCGATCCATCAGTCGGCGTACTGCCCCGCCTTCTTGATGATCGGTCCCCACTTCGCGATCTCCGCGGCCAGGAACTTCTGCAGGTAGGCCGGCGTCGCCTTGTCCGTCGATACCGCCTCGGCGCCGAGGTCGGCGAAGCGCTGCTTGACGGTCGCATCCTTGAGCGCGTCCTGGTTCGCCTTGACCAGCGTGTCAACGACCGGCTTGGGCGTGCCCTTGGGCGCATAGAGCGCGTGCCAGATCGAGACCTCGAAGCCCTTCAACCCTTCCTCCTGCAGCGTCGGCAGATTCGCGAGCGCCGGGACGCGCTTCGCGCTCGTCACCGCGTAGGCTTTCACCTTCCCGCCCTTGATCTGCGAGGTGGTGTTGGTGGTCTGGTCGCACATCACGTCGATCTGGCCGCCGAGGAGGTCGTTCATCGCCGGCGCGGTCCCCTTGTACGAGATGGTCGTCATGTCGACCTGGATCGCGCTCATGAACAGCAGTCCGCACAGGTGCGACGCCGCGCCGAGCCCGGCGTTCCCGTAGTTGACCTTGTTCCCGTTCGCCTTGATCCACGCGAGCAGCTCCTTGAAGTTCCTCGCCTGGAGCGTCGACCGGCCGATGAACGTCATCGGCACCTCGTTCACGAGCCCGATGTACTCGAAGTCCTTCAGCGGATCGAACGGGAGCTTGCGGTAGAGCGCCGGGGAAGTCGCCATGCCGATGTGGTAGATCAGGATCGTGTAGCCGTCCGGGGTCGCGCGCGCGACCCGGGCGACGCCGAGCGTGCCGCCGGCCCCGCCGACGTTCTCGACGACCACCGTCTGCTTCAGGGCATTCTGCATCGCGATGCCGATGGTCCGCGCGACGGTGTCGGTGGGCCCGCCGGCGGCGAACGGCACGATCATGGTGACGGGCTTGGTCGGATAGGTCTGCGCCCACGCGCCGGAAGCCAGGGCGAGCGCGAGCAATGGAATGATCCGGACAGCAGCGGAAAACATGGTGCCTCCTTGAGCTTGATTCCTCATTCGATCACGCCGAGCCGCCCGTTGTGGCTGCCCATGTACCAGAAGCGGCCGTCGCCGTCGACGATCGCCTTGCGGATGCCGACGCCCTTCGACGGCAGCTTGAACACCTGGAATCTCGCGGTCGCGGGATCGAACAGCGCGACCGTATCGGTCTGGATCTCGTTCGCCCACACCCTGCCCTTGGCGTCCACCGAGACTGCGTACGGGCCACCGGCGGTCCCGGCGGGCATCTCGTACTCCTGGAGAACCTTGCCGGCGACGGGATCGACGTGCCCCAGCTTGCCGTTGCCGTAGTAGGTGACCCACAGCGTGCCGTCGGGCGCCGCCGCCACCCGCCGCGGCCGCGAGCCGGGGCCGGTCGAAAGCGTCGTGATCTGGCCGGACTTCGGATCGAGCTTGCCGAGCGAGTCCGCGTTCAGGCGGCAGAACCAGACGTTGCCCTGCTTGTCGAGGGCCAGGCCATAGGGCCCGCCCGAGGTCTTGTACTCGGTGATCTTGCCGGTCTTGCGCTCGAGCTTGCCGATGTAGTTCCCGCTCTGCCCGGTGAACCAGACGTTGCCGGCGGCATCGAGGATCGGCGTGTGCGGACCGCCGCCGCCGGAGGGCGTCCGGTGCTCGATCACCTTGCCCGTCTTCGGGTCGAGCTCGCCGATCGTGCCGTTGCCGTTGCCGGTATAGAAGACGAGGCCGTCGCCGGCGACGACGAGGCCGTGCGGCCGCGCGCCCTCGGGGAGATCCCACTCGGTGAACTGCTCCGTCTTGGTGTTGAAGCGCGCGATCTTGTTCCCCTGCATGACCGCGATGTAGATGTTGCCGTCGGGCCCGATCGCCGGATCGCGCGCGAACTTCGGCGTCGGCACCGGCCATTCCGAGATCTTGCCGGTGAGCGCCTTGGCACCTGGGGCGACACCGTAGTTGGATCCGCCCGCGTGGGCGACGGCGAGCGGCGCGGCGAGCAGCACGAGAAGCGGGAATCGCACGGGGACCTCCGGGAATCGAGGGCGGGAAACGCGGGAAGTCTACTGCGCCCTGCGGGACGGCGGAGAACCCCCCCGGGGCCCCAAAAAAGAACAAGCCCCGGGACGTACCGGGGCCTGAGCCACCTGGGAGGAGGAGGGGTTAGGCGGCTTTTCTGAAGAGGTTCGGCGTGCCGACGGCGGCGAGGTTCGCCTGGACCATCTCGGTCGCCTGCTTGGCGGCCTTGCTGAAGCTATCGTAGGCGGAGTTCGCCGCCGCGAGCGTCGACTTGACCGCCGCGAGCGCGACATCGGAGCCCGCCGGGGCGTCTTTCGCGAGCCGGTCGATCACGGTCGCCACCGTCCGGTTGAGCTCACCTGCCCGCTGCTCGACGAGACGGCTGATCTCGCCGTTCGCCTCGCTGGCGATCTCGTACACGCTGCGCGAGTAGCCGATGGCCTTCTCGAGCGCGGGCTGGCCGGCCCGGGCGTTGAGGTTCGCGAGCTCCTGCACGTCGGTCACGCCGGTGAAGGCCCTGGCGTAGCTCGTGCCGTCTTCGAACGCGGCCCTAGCCGTGCCGAAGTTGAGCGCCGCGAGCTTCTCGAAGGTGGCGAAGTTCAGGCGGGCGATGCCGATCGCGACATCGACGTTGCCCTGGGTCAGGGCCGTGATCTGGTCAGGTGTCAGGTACATTGCATTGGTCCTTTCGAGGTCTCGGGGAAGCGCGTTATGCTGCATCGCACAACACCCATTCTAGACACCTGTGCCTCGGAGTCAAGCAGTTTTTGTGCGTCGCAATATTATATATTGAACTATCCTATTATCAATCGCTTAAGAGACAAGCAGGCAGCAGCCGGCGCCCGCCGCTAGTCGTCTTCGCTCAGGAGCGCAGCCCGGGCGGCGGCGAGCTCGGTGCGCTTGTTCTTCCCGATCTTCGGGTAGTGGAGGTCGAGGTCGTCCAGCGTCTTGACCAGCGCCGCCGCCACCACGAGCCGGGTGAACCACTTGTTGTCGGCCGGCACGACGTACCACGGCGCGTGCGGCGTGGCGGTCGCGCGGATCATCTGCTCGTAGGCCGCCATGTAGTCGTCCCAGTGCTGGCGCTCCTTGACGTCGGCGGCCGCGAACTTCCAGTGCTTTTCGGGCTCGTCGAGGCGCGCGAGGAAGCGCTTCTTCTGCTCCTCCTGCGACACGTGGAGGAAGAACTTGCGGATCACCGTGCCGTTGCGGGCGAGGTAGCGCTCGATGTTGGCGATGTCCGCGTAGCGCTCCTCCCAGATGCGCTTGGTCACGAGCTCGGGCGGGAGCTTCTGCGCGGCGAGGATCTCCGGGTGCACGCGCACCACGAGCACCTCCTCGTAGTAGGAGCGGTTGAAGATCCCGATGTGGCCGCGGTTCGGCAGGCAGGGCACGCAGCGCCACAGGAAGTCGTGGTCGAGCTCCTCGTCCGACGGCGCCTTGAACGAGTACACCTCGCAGCCCTGCGGATTGACCCCGGACATCACGTGCTTGATCGTGCTGTCCTTGCCGGCCGCGTCCATCGCCTGGAAGATCAGGAGCACCGCCCACCGGTCCTGGGCGTAGAGCTTGTCCTGGTACCCGGCGAGCAGCTCGACGCCCTGCTGAAGGAGCTCCTTCGCCTCCTGCTTGGACTCGCTCTTCATGCCGTAGGTGTCGCCCGGGTCGTAGTCCTCCAGGCGGAACTTCTTGCCCTTCGTCACGCGATAGCGGCCCAGCAGGTCTTCCCAGCGTTTCTTCACTTCGTCCTCCTGAGGCGAAAGAATCCGGTTCCGCTAGAACAGCCCGTCCCTCTCCATCGCGCCGACGAGCACGGCGACGAACTGCGTGACGGCGGGCTTGAGGTCCCCGGATTCGGCGTTCTTCGTGCTCGTCTGCGCCGACCAGACCGCCCGCTTGCCCTTCATCTCGTAGAGCAGCGTCTCCACGATCACGGTGGTCCGCGACCAGTCGGTCGGACGCACGTAGCGCGTCGGCGCGAACGCCTGGGCCATGGCGCCGTAGATGCCGATTGGGTCCTGGTAGGGCACGCCGTTCGGGCCGATGAGCATCCCGGGCGTCGTCCCCGACTTCTCGTCCACGCCGACCACCCGGGCGAGCAGCACCGCGTCGGCGCCCGACGAATCGACGGCGCGCCTGAACCGGGCGTCCTCGGACGGGCTCCGGTGCGTGAAGTACTGCGCCGACGCGACGGCGTTCATGCCGCGCCGGGTGAGCGCCGCGGCGATGTCCTCCTGGAAATACGCCTGCGCGAACTCGTCGCTCGCCAGCGAGAGAATCAGAACCTTCTTGAACTTCGTGCCCGCGAGCTTGGGGTCGATCCAGCTCTTGTCGAGCGAGGTCCGCGCGGTGGTGGCGCAGCCGGCGATCGACAGCGCCGAGAGCGCGACTGTGAGCGCACGTAACAGGGACAGCTTGAGCATGTGGGATCGTTCTCGGGCGGGGTTGGAGGCGGCGCGACTCTACAGGCCGGTCGTGGGTCTGGCAATCGGCGTCCGGTCTCCGCGGGGCGATGCCGCCGCTGCAGAGCGATGCCGCCGCTGTAGAGCGATGTCGCCGCTGCAAGAGCGATACGCCTATAGTCGCGTCACCGCGCGCATGGATCTCGCCTCCCTCGTCCAGACCTACGGTTACCTCGCCGTCTTCATCGGCACGTTGCTCGAAGGCGAAACCGTCCTCGCGCTCGCGGGTCTCGCCGCGCACCGCGGCTACCTCGCGCTGCCCTGGGTGATCGCCGTCGCCGCCCTCGGCGGATTCCTCGGCGACCAGATCTACTTTCTGGTCGGGCGGCGCAACGGCGCGCGCGTGCTCGCGCGGTTCCCGAGGCTTGCGCCCGGGATCGAGCGCATCGAGCGGCTACTCGAGCGCTACGGCGCCCCGATCGTCGTCCTCGTCCGGTTCATGTACGGCCTGCGCGCAGTCGGGCCGATCGCGATCAGCATGACCAGCATGCACTGGACGCGTTTTGCTGCGTTCAATGCGCTTGGCGCGACGCTCTGGGCGACGCTCGTCGCATCGCTCGGCTACGCGCTCGGCAACGCGCTCACCCTGCTCCTCGGCGACCTTCGGCGCATCGAGGCGGCGGTGTTTGCCGCCGTTGCCGTCGTGGGCATCGCGGCCGTGCTGATCGTGCGGGCCCGGCGGCGGCGCGCGACGCAATCCCCGGGTCCCTCCCCGTAAGCATGCTGCCATGCAGCGTTCGCGCTTAAAATGGCGACAACGTTCGACGCAACAGACGGAGCGCGCCCACCGCCTGCGGGGAGGCACGACCATGAACGACCGGATGCCCAAGATCGCCCCCCTCGAGGAGTGGCAGAAGGCCGCTGCGAAGTCCGCGGGGTCGCCCGATCAGCTCGTCTGGCGCACGCCCGAGGGCATCGAGGTCAAGGCGCTCTACACCGCCGCGGACCTGAAGGGGCTGCCGTACGCGAACACCCTGCCGGGCTTCGAGCCCTTCGTCCGTGGCCCGCAGGCCACCATGTACACCGTGCGGCCGTGGACGATCCGGCAGTACGCCGGCTTCTCCACCGCCGAGGACTCGAACGCGTTCTTCCGCCGCAACCTCGCCGCCGGGCAGCAGGGCGTGTCGGTCGCGTTCGACCTCGCGACGCACCGCGGGTACGACTCCGACCATCCGCGCGTCGTCGGCGACGTCGGGAAGGCGGGCGTGGCGATCGACACCGTCGAGGACATGAAGATCCTGTTCGACGGCATCCCGCTCGGAAGCGTGAGCGTGTCGATGACGATGAACGGCGCGGTGCTGCCGGTGCTCGCCGGCTACGTCGTCGCCGCGGAAGAGCAGGGGGTGAAGCCGGCCGAGCTCTCGGGGACGATCCAGAACGACATCCTCAAGGAGTTCATGGTCCGCAACACCTACATCTACCCGCCCGAGCCGTCGATGCGCATCGTGGCCGACATCATCGAGCACACGGCGCGCCACATGCCGAGGTTCAACTCGATCTCGATCTCGGGCTACCACATCCAGGAGGCCGGCGCGACCCAGGCGCTCGAGCTCGCGTTCACGCTCGCCGACGGCCGCGAGTACGTGCGCGCGGCGCTCGCCCGCGGGCTCGACGTCGACGAATTCGCCGGACGGCTGTCGTTCTTCTTCTGCGTGGGGATGAACTTCTACCTCGAGGTCGCGAAGCTGCGCGCGGCGCGGCTGCTCTGGTGGCGGATGATGAAGGAGTTCAACCCGAAGACCCCCCGCTCGGCTATGCTGCGGACGCACGTGCAGACCTCGGGCTGGTCGCTCACGGAGCACGACCCGTACAACAACATCGTCCGCACCGCGATCGAGGCGCTCGCGGCGGTGTTCGGCGGCACCCAGTCGCTGCACACCAACTCGTTCGACGAGGCGATCGCTCTGCCGTCGGACTTCGCCGCGCGGATCGCGCGCAACACCCAGCTCATCATCCAGGAGGAGACGCACATCCCGGCCGTCGTCGATCCCTGGGCCGGGTCCTACGCGATGGAGAAGCTCACCCAGGACATGGCCGACAAGGCCTGGAGCATCATCGAGGAGATCGAAGCGATCGGCGGCATGACCAAGGCCGTCCAGTCGGGCTGGGCGAAGCTCAAGGTCGAGGCGTGCGCCGCGGAAAAGCAGGCGCGCATCGACCGCGGCGAGGACGTGATCGTCGGAGTCAACAAGTACCAGCTCGCCGAGGAGTCGCCGCTCGAGGTCCGCGAGATCGACAACACTGCGGTGCGCGAGGCGCAGCTCAAACGGCTCGCGCAGGTCAGGGCGAAGCGCGACCGGAAAGCGGTCGACGCCGCGCTTGCGGCGCTGACCGAGGACGCACGGAGCGGCAAGGGCAACCTGCTCGAGCTCGCCATCAAGGCGGCCCGGGCCCGCGCGACCGTCGGCGAGGTGAGCGACGCGCTCGAGCGCGTCTGGGGCCGCTACCGGGCCGACTCGCAGACGGTGTCCGGGGTCTACGGCGCGGCCTTTGCCCACGACGCCGGCTGGCAGGTGCTCCGGAATGAGATCGACCGGTTCGCGGCGGAGGAAGGCCGGCGCCCGCGCCTCCTGGTCGCGAAGCTCGGCCAGGACGGCCACGACCGCGGCTCGAAGGTGATCGCGACCGCGTTTGCCGACCTCGGCTTCGACGTCGACATCGGCCCGCTCTTCCAGACGCCCGAGGAAGCCGCGCGCCAGGCAATCGAGAACGACGTGCACGCGATCGGCGTCTCGACGCTCGCCGCCGGTCACAAGACGCTGGTGCCGCAGCTGGTCGAAGCGCTCCGCAGCCAGGGCGCGCCCGAGGTCGTGGTCGTCGTCGGCGGCGTGATCCCGCAGCAGGACTACGACGACCTCAAAGCAGCCGGCGTCGCGGCGGTGTTCGGTCCGGGCACGGTCATCTCGGAGGCGGCGCGCGCGGTGCTCCGCGCGATCCGCGAAGCGCGGGTCGCGGCCGGCGCGCTCTAGATGAGGACTGCCCGTCGGGCGCGTCCGGCGCCCGAACGCCTGGACACCGCCGACCGCAAGCTCGCCGCGAGCGTGCGCGCCCGGGACCCACGGGCGCTCGCGAAGGCGATCACGCTCGTCGAGTCGTCGCGACGCGACCACCAGGCGCGGGCCGAAGCGCTGCTCGCGACGCTCGCGCCCCACGCGGGCCAGAGCTTCCGCATCGGCGTCACCGGGGCGCCCGGCGCCGGCAAATCCACCTTCATCGAGACCTTCGGGCTGTTCCTCACCGCCCGCGGCCACCGCGTCGCGGTGCTCGCGGTCGACCCGACGAGCGCGCTCTCCGGCGGCTCGATCCTCGGCGACAAGACGCGCATGGATCGCCTGTCGCGCGACCCCAGCGCTTTCATCCGGCCCTCGCCCTCCGGCGGCACGCTCGGCGGCGTCGCGCACAAGACGCGCGAGGCGATGCTGATCTGCGAGGCGGCGGGCCACGATGTCGTGATCGTCGAGACGGTGGGGGTCGGCCAGTCGGAGACGGCGGTCGCGGGCATGACCGACTGCTTCATCCTCGTCGCGCTGCCCAACGCCGGCGACGATCTCCAGGCGATCAAGCGCGGCATCCTCGAGCTCGTCGACGTCGTCGCGGTCAACAAGACCGACCTCGACCGGGGAGCGGCGGAGCTCGCGCGAACGCAGATCGCGAACGCGCTCTCGATGCTGCCGCCGCGGGCCGGCGCGTGGACGCCGCCGGTCGTGAAGCTGAGCGCGCTCAAGGGCGACGGTGTCGAGGCGGTCTGGCGCGAAGCCGAGCGGTTTCGCGCGGCGATGTCGGCGAGCGGCGCGTTCGGCGCGAAGCGGAAGCGCCAGGCGCTCGATTGGCTCACCGCGCTCGTCGAGCACGGGCTCCGCGCGTGGTTCTACCGGCACCCGGCGGTGAAGCACGAGCTCGCCGCGATGCGGGCAGCGGTTGCCGAGGGCTCGCTGACGCCGGCGGCGGCAGCGGCTAAGCTGCTCGCGCTGGCGAAGCGGACGTAGAGGCCGCCCCCTTCCGCGCTGCGGAGGGGAGCGCACGAAGGGAGGAAGCGATGCAGGAGATCATCCGCCAGCTCGAAGAGAAGCGCGCGCAGGCCCGCCTCGGCGGCGGCGAGAGCCGGATCGCGGCCCAGCACGCCAAGGGCAAGCTGACCGCCCGCGAGCGCCTCGAGCTCCTCCTCGATCCCGGGTCGTTCGAGGAGTGGGACATGTTCGTCGAGCACCGCTGCACCGACTTCGGGATGGCGGACCAGAAGATCCCCGGCGACGGCGTCGTGACCGGCTACGGCACGATCAACGGCCGGCTCGTCTTCGTGTTCAGCCAGGACTTCACGGTGTTCGGCGGCGCGCTGTCGGAGCCGCACGCCGGGAAGATCTGCAAGGTCATGGACAAGGCGATGCAGGTCGGCGCGCCGGTGATCGGTCTCAACGACTCGGGCGGCGCGCGCATCCAGGAAGGCGTCGCCTCGCTCGGCGGCTACGCCGAAGTGTTCCAGCGCAACGTGCTCGCGTCCGGAGTGATCCCGCAGCTCTCGCTGATCATGGGCCCGTGCGCCGGCGGCGCGGTCTACTCGCCGGCAATGACCGACTTCATCTTCATGGTGAAGGACTCGTCCTACATGTTCGTCACCGGCCCGGACGTGGTGAAAACGGTGACCCACGAGGAGGTGACGCACGAAGAGCTCGGCGGGGCGATCACGCACACGACGAAGTCGGGCGTGGCCGACCGCGCGTTCGAGAACGACGTCGAGACGCTGATGATGACCCGCCGGCTCGTCAACTACCTCCCCGGCTCGAACCGGGAGAAGCCGCCGGTCTGGCCGACCGACGATCCAGCGGACCGCGAGATCGCCGCGCTCGACACGCTGGTGCCCGACAGCCCGAACAAGCCCTACGACATCAAGGAGCTGATCCTCAAGGTGGCCGACGAAGGCGAGTTCTTCGAGCTCCAGCCCGAGCACGCGAAGAACATCGTCGTCGGCTTCGCGCGCATGGCGGGCCAGCCGGTCGGCATCGTCGCCAACCAGCCGCTCGTCCTCGCCGGCTGCCTCGACATCAAGAGCTCGATCAAGGGCGCCCGGTTCGTCCGCTTCTGCGACTGCTTCAACATCCCGATCCTGACGTTCGTCGACGTGCCCGGGTTCCTGCCCGGGGTCGCCCAGGAGCACGGCGGGATCATCAAGCACGGCGCGAAGCTGCTGTTCGCCTACGCCGAGGCGACCGTGCCGAAGGTGACCGTCATCACGCGCAAGGCCTACGGCGGGGCGTACGACGTCATGAGCTCGAAGCACCTGCGGGGCGACGTGAACCTCGCGTGGCCGTCGGCGGAGATCGCGGTGATGGGGCCGAAGGGCGCGGTCGAGATCATCTTCCGCAAGGACCTCGGCGACCGCGAGAGGATCGCCGAGCGCACCGAGGAGTACCGGCAGAAGTTCGCCAACCCCTTCGTCGCCGGCCATCGCGGATTCATCGACGACGTGATCATGCCGCGCGAGACGCGGCGACGGATCTGCCGCTCGCTCGCGATGCTCAAGGACAAGCGGCTCGAGAACCCCTGGCGCAAGCACTCGAACATCCCCCTGTAGCCGCAACGACGGTCACAGCGCCCGCTTCGCCTTAGATGTTCAAGAAAATCCTGATCGCGAATCGCGGCGAGATCGCCTGCCGGGTGATCCGCACCGCGCAGCGCATGGGCATCCGGACCGTCGCGGTGTACTCGGACGCGGACAAGGATGCGCTGCACGTCGCGCGCGCGGACGAGGCGGTGCGGATCGGTCCGGCGGCTTCGGCGGAGAGCTACCTTGCGATCGACCGCATCGTCGAAGCGTGCCGGCAGACCGGCGCCGAAGCGGTGCACCCGGGCTACGGCTTCCTGGCGGAGAACGGGCGCTTCGCCAAGGCGCTCGCCGCCGCCGGGATCGTGTTCATCGGCCCGAACGTCGAGGCGATCGCCGGCATGGGCGACAAGATCGCCTCGAAGAAGCTTGCGGAGAAGGCCGGGGTCAGCATCATCCCGGGCTTCACGGACGTGATCCGCGACGCCGACCACGCCGCCGCCGTCGCGCGCAAGGTCGGCTACCCGGTGATGATCAAGGCGAGCGCGGGCGGCGGCGGCAAGGGGCTGCGCATCGCGCGCTCGGACGCCGAGGCCCGCGACGGCTTCGTGAGCTGCCAGAACGAGGCGCGGAGCGCGTTCGGCGACGACCGGGTCTTCATCGAGAAGTTCATCGAGCAGCCGCGCCACATCGAGGTGCAGGTGCTCGGCGACGCGCACGGCAACGTCGTGCACCTGTGGGAGCGCGAGTGCTCGATCCAGCGCCGCCACCAGAAGGTGCTCGAGGAAGCGCCCTCGCCGTTCCTCGACGACAAGACGCGCTCGGCGATGGGCAAGCAGGCCGTCGCGCTCGCCAAGGCGGTGAAATACCGGTCCGCCGGCACCGTCGAGTTCGTGGTCGGCGCGGATCGCAGCTTCTACTTCCTCGAGATGAACACGCGGCTCCAGGTCGAGCATCCGGTAACCGAGCTCGTCACCGGGCTCGATCTCGTGGAGCTCATGATCCGCGTCGCCGCCGGCGAACGACTGCCGTTCAGGCAGGACGACGTGACCCGGGCCGGCTGGGCGATCGAGGCGCGGATCAACGCCGAGGACCCGTCACGGAACTTCCTGCCCTCGACCGGCCGGCTCATCCAGTTCCGGCCGCCGCAGGAACGCGCGGGCGAGGTGCGCGTCGACACCGGCGTGTACGAGGGCGGCGAGGTGTCGGTGCACTACGATTCGCTCGTCGCCAAGCTCATCTGCCACGGCACGAGCCGCGACGAGGCGCGCGCGCGGCTCGCGGAGGCGCTGGACGCGTTCGTGGTCAAGGGGCCGGCGACCAACGTCGCCTTCCTCGCCGCGGTCGCGCGGCACCCGCGGTTCGCCGCCGCGAGATTCGACACCGGTTTCATCGCGCAGGAGTTCCCGGCCGGGTACAAGCCCGCCGAGGCCCCGATCGACGATCCGAACCTCTTTCTCTGCGTGGGGGCCGCGATCCACTGGCGCTTCGCAGAGCGCTCGGCAAAGATCGCCAGCCAGGTCCCGGGCCACGAGCGCGACCTCGGCGACACGCGCATCGTCTGGCTGAGGGGCGAGCCGCATCCGGTGCGGATCCGCTCGATTCCAGGCGGGCAGGAAGTCTTCCGGGAGGGAGCCGCGTTCGCGGTGCTGTCCAACTGGAAGATCGGCGAACCCCTGTTCAGCGGCACGCTGAACGGCCGGCGCGTGCACGTCCAGCTCGAGCGGCTCGGCATGAAGTACCGCATGGTCCACGGCGGCGTCGAGGCGGTGGTGCTCGTGCTGACCGAGCACGCCGCCCGGGCGCAGGCACTGATGCCGCACAAGCCGCCGCCCGATCTCTCGAAGTTCCTGCTCTCGCCGATGCCGGGGCTCCTCACCGAGATCGCCGTGTCGCCCGGCCAGGAGGTCAAGGCCGGCGAGAAGCTCGCGGTGATCGAGGCGATGAAGATGGAGAACGTGCTGCGCGCCGAGAACGACGCCGTCGTGAAGGCGCTGCTTGCGAAGGCGGGCGACAGCCTCGTGGTCGATCAGCCGATCATCGAGTTCCGGTAGCGGCGGCCGGGGTCCCGCCGAGCTCAGCGCTTTGCTCCCCGAGGTGCCCGCAGCGGGTCGGCGCAAACATCGCGCCCGTCGCGCGGCACGACCTCGACGCCGAGCGCCGTGAGCGGCGCGAGCACGAGCGACCCCAGGAATCGCGGCACCATGGCGAGCGC
Source organism: Burkholderiales bacterium (assembly GCA_035286595.1). GTDB lineage: Bacteria > Pseudomonadota > Gammaproteobacteria > Burkholderiales > SG8-39 > DATEDA01. The sequence goes on from DATEDA010000086.1 coordinate 12,607, forward strand.
GTCGCCCAGGCTCGGGCCGACGTGGAAGTCGGTCAGGGTACCGGTCACCTCCACTGGCGTCGCCAGGCTGAAGGGCTGGGGCTCCTTCGCGCGCGGCTCGAACCGGAACGCGAGCGTCTCGTCGGCGAAATCGACGCCGCCCCGGCCGGTCACGCGGATGCGGCTGGTGTCGATCAGCATCGCGTCGTCCGTGAGCTTGCCCGCGCGGAGATCGGACCGTGCGAAAGCGCAATTGACCTGCGACTCGGCCGACGGATCGACCGCGGGCAGGAGCGCAAGGAAAAGGTTCACCGCCCAGAGGTCGAACACGCCCGAGCTGAGGTTGCGCGGCCAGACCGCGAAGTCGATCCGCCCGTTCGCGTGCGCCATGACCGCGCTCAACGCCGGCGCGCGGGCCGCGAGCTCGAGCTCGAGGCTGAACAGGCCCTCGGCGCCCGCCTCCGGGCGAATGCGCCGCGCGAGGATGCCGTAGTCGAACCGCTCCACGTACGCGCCGAGCGCGACCTGCACGTCGCGCTCCGACGGCTCGTACGCCCCGGCGAGCCGTGCCGTGCCGCCGGGCGCGTTCAGCTCCGCGGGACCGAGCAGGAGCCGCCCGTTCTCGAGCTGCAGCCGCAGCCAGCCGCTGCCGAGCCGGTCGGCGCCCGAGAGGACCTCCGACACCTCGACGTCGAGGTAGCCGTCGAACCGGCGCAGGACGTCCGCGCTCGCGAGCGCTTCGGTCCGCGTCGCGGCTTCCTTGACCTTCGCGCGGAGGGCCTCGAGATCGTCGTCGCCCGCGTCCGGCCGCGCGTCGAACGCCGACCAACCCGCGAGCCGGAAGTCGTCGAGCTGCAGCCGCGGCGAGCGCACGCTCAGGTCGAGGCGCGGCTTGTCGCCGCCGAGGTCGAGCCGGCCCGCCCCCGCGAGCCGGCTCGACCCCACGCTGACGGCGAGCTCGGGAACGTCGTACGCGGTCGCCGTGATGCGGAGCGGGCCGGCCAGCGACCACGGTCCCCATGGCGGCAGCGCGGTGCGGGTGAGGCGATTCAGCGAGTCGAGCCGCTCGCCCGAGAGGACGAGCTTCAGCTCGGCGGTCGCCTCGCTCGCGGGCAGCCTCACCCGTCCGTCGAGGGCGAGGCGCGCACCGGCGGTCTCGGCAGTCAGCGAGAACGGGACGTGCTTCGAGTCCTGCGCGAAGTCGGCGAGCGTGCCGCTCGAGATCCGGATGCCGACCGGGACGCGGTCGAGCGCGCCGTCGAGGCGAACCGCGACTGGCCGGCCCGGCTCGGCGGCGGCCGTAGCTTCCGCGAGCCGGAGGTCGGCGACCACGCGGTTCCCCGGACCGCGCACCCGGAGCCGTCCCCCCTGGAGCTTCGCTGCGAACGACGAGCGCTCGAGCAGCTCGAGGAGGCGGCTGCCGCGTCCGTTCAGCTCGACCGTGAGCAGGTCGACGCTGGCGTCGAGATCCTCCGCGATCCTCAGCGCTTGCAGCAGCTTGCCAAGCGCGACCTTCTCGGCCGACAGCGCGAGCCCGGCCTCCGGAACTTCGCCGCGCAGGTCGAGCGCCACGGTGCCGCCGAACGGCGTGCCGGCGAACGTCGCGCCGAACGGCGAGGGTCCCATGCGGCCGCCCCGCACGCGCGCGGCGAGCGCGACGTTCGCGAGGTCGCCGCGTCCGAGCGCGACGCGCTCGATGCCCATGCCGATATCGGCGTCGGCGAGATCGATGCCCTTCGGCAGGATGGGAATGTCGATCTCCGTGCGTGAGGCCGCCGCGGCGGTGCGGTCCGCGAAGAGGCCTTGGAGCTCCGGCACGTCGATCAACGGGCTCCGCACCGCGGCGATGACGAACGAGGCTGCGCCGCTGCTCGTCTCGTGCGCATCGATCGCAAGCTCGCTGCGGCCGAACGTCAGCTTGAAGTCCTCGAGGTGCCAGTCGTCGCCGGCGGCGCGGAAGCGGCCGTGGAGCGCGACCGGCGCGGACGCGCTTGGCGCGGTGCCGAGCCAGGCGGCAAGGTCGCCCGCACGTCGCCCTTCCAGACGGAACTCGAGATCGGTCCCGCCTGGGGCTCCGGGGCGCGCGATCGCGCCGACGATCCGCGCATTCGCGCCGGCGCCTTGCAGGGTGATCTCGATCGGCGAGCGAGCCTCGCGCAACGTCGTCGCGAGATCCCCGCCCTGGATCCGCGCCGCGACCGGCTCGCCGCGCAGCGCACCGCGAGCGCTGCCGCGCAGTGCGGCCCCACGCGGGATCGAAACCTCGAACGTCTCGAGCGCGAGCTCGACCGGCCGGCCGCCCGCGACGTTG
>DATEDA010000087.1:0-9534 GCA_035286595.1 Burkholderiales bacterium
CGCTGACCGGCGCCGAGACCGGCCACCTCGTGTTCGCCACGCTGCACACGAGCTCGGCGGCGAAGACGATCGACCGGATCGTCGACGTGTTCCCGGCGGCGGAGAAGGAGATGGTGCGGGCGATGCTCTCCGAGAGCTTGCGCGCGGTGATCTCGCAGGCGCTGCTGAAGACCAAGGACGGCAGCGGGCGCCTCGCGGCGCACGAGATCATGATCGGCACGCCGGCGATCCGCAACCTGATCCGCGAGAACAAGGTGGCGCAGATGTACTCGTCGATCCAGACCGGCCAGCAGTATGGAATGCAGACCCTCGACCAGAACCTGCAGGAGCTCGTGAAGCGCGGGAGCGTGACCATGGCCGAGGCGCGCTCGTACGCGGCGAACAAGGACAACTTCCTCGGGCCATAGACGAGCGCTTCGCGCGAGTTCTCCGGGGGCGCCTGACGGCGCCCTCGTACGGTCTATTACCCGTCCGGCCGGAAGAGTAAGATCACCGAACGTTTGGCCCGTAAACAGGGGTTTACATGGAACGAGACCAGGCAACCAAGTTCATCTACGACCTGCTGCGCCTGATGGCGAGCAAGAAGGCCTCCGACCTCTTCATCACCGCGGGCTTCCCGCCGGCGATCAAGCTCGACGGCCGGGTCACGCCGGTGTCGCAGCAGCCGCTGTCGGGGCAGCACACCTCCGAGCTCGTGCGCTCGGTCATGAACGACCGCCAGGCGGCCGAGTTCGAGTCGACCAAGGAGTGCCAGTTCGCGATCAGCCCCGGCGGGATCGGCCGGTTCCGCGTCAGCGCCCTCGTCCAGCAGGGCAACATCGGGATGGTGCTGCGGACGATCAACTCGAAGATCCCGACGTTCGAGGAGCTGGGTCTGCCGGCGACGCTCAGGGACGTGGCGATGACCAAGCGGGGCCTGGTGATCATGGTCGGCGCGACCGGCTCGGGCAAGTCGACGTCGCTCGCGGCGATGGTCGGCCACCGCAACGAGAACTCCTATGGCCACATCATCACGATCGAGGACCCGATCGAGTACGTCCATCCGCACCGCAACTGCATCATCACCCAGCGCGAGATCGCGGTGGACACCGACTCGTGGGAGAACGCGCTGAAGAACACGCTGCGGCAGGCGCCCGACGTGATCATGATGGGCGAGATCCGCGACCGCGAGACGATGAACTACGGGATCGCGTTTGCCGAGACCGGCCACCTCTGCATGGCGACGCTGCACGCGAACAGCGCCAACCAGGCCCTCGACCGGATCATCAACTTCTTCCCCGAGGACCGGCGGCCGCAGCTGCTGATGGACCTGTCGCTCAACATGAAAGGCATGATCTCGCAGCGCCTGATCCCGCGGCGGGAGGGCAAGGGCCGGGTGGCGGCGGTCGAGATCATGCTCAACTCGCCGCTCATCGCCGACCTGATCTTCAAGGGCGACGTGCACGAGATCAAGGAGATCATGAAGCGCTCGCGCGAGCTCGGCATGCAGACCTTCGACCAGCATCTCTTCGACCTCTACGACAACGGCCACATCACCTACGAGGACGCGCTGCGCAACGCCGACTCGGTGAACGACCTGCGGCTCGCGATCAAGCTCCACTCCAAGGAAGCCAAGAACCGCGACATCAGCAAGGGCATCGAGCACCTCGACATCGTCAAGTGACCTTCGCAAGCGTGGCGCGAACGCGCCGCGCGGCGAAGGTCATCCCCGCGAACGCGGGGATCCAGAAAAGCAAAAGGCCGGCTTCGCCGGCCTTTTTCACTGGGGCGCGCCGTCGCTAGATCGTCGCCCGGCGCAGCGCGTGCTTCAGGCCGTGGATCTCGCGCAGCACGGCCTTCAGCCCGGCGCGGTCCTTCGAGGCGAGGAGCTCGTCGCGCTTCCTCTTCAGCGCCTTGATCTTCGCTTTCTGCTTGACCTTTTCGGCGCCCACCGCGTGATGGTGGACGTGCATGTCGATCCCGAGCGCCTTGCACAGCCCGACGAGCAGGTGGTCCTTGTTCATCTGCGTGTAGCCCTTCACCGCCTCGTGCTCGAGGCCCTTGGCGATCTCGCGCAGCTCGGCGACGGTCTTGTGCTTCAGCTCATCGTAGGTATGGGCCATGACGCGGTCTCCTTCGGTCCAGCCGGGAAGGGTATCTCAGCCCGCGGCGTCCTGCTGCGGCGCCGGCCCCTTCCGCCGCATGGTGCCGGCGACGATCCGGTACTCCAGCAGCCGGCACTCGAGCGGGCCGTTGTACAGCGGAATGCGTTTCGACGCCTTCAGCCCGATCAGCCTGGCGAGGCGCGCCGCGTCGGCGGTGAAGAGGTAGCAGCGCCAGCCGGCGAAGCGGGCCTTGAGCGCGTCGCCGAGCTTCGGGTAGAACGCCTCCAGCGCCTTGTCCTCGCCCAGCCGCACGCCGTACGGCGGGTTCGCGACGAGGACGCCGGCCGGCGCCGGAGGCGAGAGCTCGAGCACGTTCGCCTGCTTGAGCTGGACCACCCCTGAGATCCCGGCGCTCTCGATCGCGGCGCGCGCCTGCGTGAGCTCGGTGCCGTACAGATCGCTGCCGTGGATCGGCAGCGGCCCGCGCGGTTTCTCCTTCGTGCGCGCTTCGTCGCGCAGGCGCTGCCAGAGCACGTTGTCGAAGCCGGCGAGCTTCTCGAAGCCGAACGCCCGCCGGCTGCCCGGCGCCAGCGCGAGGGCGATCCCGGCCGCCTCGATGAGAAACGTCCCGCTGCCGCACATCGGGTCGAGGAACGGCTCGCCGGGCAGCCAGCCCGTGAGCGCGATGATCCCCGCCGCCAGGTTCTCGCGGATCGGCGCCTCGCCGGTCCGGCTGCGCCAACCCCGCTTCCATAGCGGCTCGCCGGAGGTGTCGAGATAGAACGTGACGGTGCTTGCGTCGAGAAAAGCGTGAATGCGCACGTCCGGCGCGCGCGTGTCGACGTCGGGCCTGCCGCCGGTGTCGGCGCGAAAGCGATCGCAGACCGCGTCCTTCACCCGCAGGGTCACGAACTCGAGGCTCTTCACCGGCGCGCGGATCGCGCTCACGTCGACGCGAATGGTGCGGGCGAGGTGGAAACGCTCAGGCCATGCGACGCGCAACGCGGCCTCGTAGATGTCCTGCTCGTTCGCGTAGGGCGCCTCGGCGACGCGCCAGAGGATCCGCGAGGCGATGCGCGAGTGCAGGTTCGCCCGGTAGCAGATCGCGAGCGCGCCTCCGAAGTGCGCGCCGCCCCCGGCCTCGCGGACCGCTTGCGCGCCGGCGGTCTCGAGCTCGCGCGCGAGCACGCCCTCCAGGCCGCGCGGGCAGGTGGCGAAGAACGCGTGCGGGGTCATCGCGGCGCGCGGGGCGCGGGTGACGCGTCGCTGAACGCGGCACGGATCCGCACCGTGCGCTCGAGCCCGTCCAGGTGCTCGAGCACCTTGCGACGCAGGTCTGGATCGAGCCGCGCCTCGCGCAGGAACCGCTTCGTCGTCGTCACCGCCTCCTGGCTCCGCTGCCCGCCGAGGAAGGCTGCGAGCCAGTGGTCGACGAAGAAGATCTTGCGCGTGCGCCTGAGATCGGGCAGCTGCTCGAGCGCGGGCTCGAGGAAGGGCGACGTCCACTGCTCATGCTCGACGGTGTTGAACGGCGCGAGGCTCTCCTCGATCCAGCTCTCCGCGAGCGAAGCGTCGTCGAGGAACGCGAGGAAGCGGCGCCACTTCACCTCCGGCTCGGGCCGCGCGGCCGCGGCGGCGTAGGCGTAGCGCCGGCCGTTGTCGCTGAGGTCGGCCTGCGCCTGCGCGGCGAGGAGCAGCTCGGCTTCAGAGTCCCCCAGGGCGAGCAGCCGCTCGATGATCCGGAAGCGCTCGCGCGAGCTCAACGCGACGCCGGGCACCTCGCGGGTCCCGGCGAGCAGCGCCTTGAGGGTGCGGCGGGCGTCCGCGGTGGTCGCGGCGCCGACGAAGGTCCGGAAGTAGATGATGCGCACGCCCGTCTCGGGCGCGCTCGCCATCCCGTCGGCGAGCGCCGCCTCGACGCGCGGCGCGGCGCCGGCGCGCTGGGCATCCGAGAGGTACCAGCGGAACGCCGTGTGGGCGCGGCCGACGAGGCTTGCGACCGTCACCTCGTCGGTCTCGCTGCGGGCCTGCCGCAGCGCGAGGTCGATGTACGCGAGCGGCGCGAGCCGCGCGTCGCGCACTTCTTCCCAGAGCGCGTCGGCGAGCAGCGCGCGCAGGAACGGGTCCGGCACACCGGCCAGGTCCGCCATCACCGCAGCGCGGCTCGCGTCGTCCAGCAGGAACCGCCCGTACGCATAGTCGCCGTGGTTGGCGAAGACGTAGCGCGGGGCGGGCTGGCCGACGAGCTCGGGGACGGTCGCCGTGCGGCCGTTCAGGACGACCGGCAGTGTCTGCGCCGCGCCGTCGCCGGCGACGAGCAGCTCGGTACGCAGCGGCCACAGCCCGTCGCCGCGCAACGCGTCCGACTGCGAGAGCACGAAGCGCTTGATCCGGCGCGCACCGTCGACGTCCCACTTGGCTGCCACCGTGGGCATCCCGCGGCGCTTGACCCAGGCGTTCGCCCACGCGCCGAGCTTCCGGCCCGACGCCGCCTCGAACGCGCGCACGAGGTCGTTCCAGTCCGCGGCGCCGTACGTGTGCGTGTGGACGAACGCCTGCACCGCGCGCCGGAACGCGTCCTCGCCGAGATAGAACTCCGCCTGGCGCAACACCCCTGGCGCCTTGCTGTAGACGATGCTCCCGTACGCGGACTTCGCGGCCGAGAGGTTCGGGAGCCGCTGCCAGATCGGCGTCGTGCCCCGCGTGGCGTCGGTGCGGTAGGCCGCGACCTTGAGCTGGTGGAACGCGTTCCAGGCGCGGTGCTCGGGGAGGAGCTGCTCGGTCGCCTTGGCGGCCATGAAGTTCGCGAATCCCTCCTTCAGCCACAGGTCGTCGAACCAGCGCATCGTGACGAGGTCGCCGAACCACTGGTGCGAGGTCTCGTGGAGCAGGAGCTGCGCGCGCCGGAGCTTGTCGTTCGCGCTCGGCTGGAAGGGGAACAGCACCGACTCCTCGCGCAGGAACGTCGCGCCGGCGTGCTCCATCCCGCCGTACGGGAACTCCGGCACGAGCACGAGATCGTGCTTCGGGAACGGGAACGGGAAGCCGAAGTACTCCGTGAAGAACCCGAGCGCCTGGCGGTGGAGCAGGAACATCTCGTACGCTTCGCGGCGCGCGCGCTCGAGCCGGGACTTGCGGACCCAGATCCGGGCCTCCGGCTGCGGCGCGACGCCGTCCTCGCGTTCGTCGAGCGTCGCGAACGGTCCCGCGGCGAATGCGAGCAGGTAGGTGCTGATCGGCTCGGTGTCGCGGAAGCGCACGCGCTTCGTCTCGCCGTGTGCGGTGGTCTCGACGGCCGGCGCATTCGACACCGCCTCCCAGGCCGCCGGGACTTCGAGCGCGAGCGCGAAGCGGGCCTTCAGGTCCGGCTGGTCGAAGCACGGGAAAACCGTGCTCGCGTCCGAGGGGACGAAGAGCGAGTAGACGTACTCCGATCCATCCTCGCGGTCGCGGTAGAGCGTGACCGCGGTTCCGGCCGTCGCGATCGGCGACTGGAAGCGCAGGCGGATGACGTTCTCGCCGCTGCGCGTGTGGCGCGCCGGGATGACGAGGTGCTCGCGCACCACGCGCGGCTTCGCGATCGGCTCACCGTTCACCTCGAGGGCGGCGAGCGCGCCGCCGAGCGGCGGCCGCCAGTCGAGCACGATGTCGGCCGGCTTGCCGCGCAGGCGCACGCGGAGCTCGAGCGAGCCCTCGAGCTTGGTGGTCGGCGCGGCGACCGAGAGCTCGAGCGCGTACCGCACGTCGGCGTAGTAACGCGCGCGCCAGCGCGCCAGCTCGCGCGAGACGCCTGGCTCGAGGGGCGGGGCGGCAGCCGCGGCGCTAGCCACGGTGATCGTCGCCGCGAGCAGCGCGCTGGCAATCCGCATCCGGCATCGTCACTTCGCGGACACGCGGCGCGCGAGCGCCCACGGCAGCATGAGGACTGCCATCACCGCCGCCACAAGCGCCATGATCGCGGCGATGCGCTCCGGCCACGGCCCGAGAAAATCGACGATCGTCGGCAGCTCCGGTCGCATGTCCCCCAGGAAGCCGTAGTTCGCGCCAAGCGCAACGTTCACCGCCACGGCGACCGCGACGTAGATCGCGCCGGCGACGCACGCGACACCGTAGTCGCGCCACGTGGGCCGGAACCCGTCGACCGCGATCGCGTACACCGCCGCCGCCACGATGATGCCGTGAGTGAGCCAGAAGAACCAGAACTCGGGCCGGCTCGGCCCCTCGGTGAGCGTCGGCGTGATGCAGGCTTGGGTCGTGAGGGCGAGCCCCCAGAAGTAGAGCACGGGACGCAGCGACGTCCAGCCCGCCGCGAAGTACAGCCCGCCCGCGAGCGCCGCGAGGTGGCACATCTGCAGCGGCAGCGTCTGCGTCAGGTCGAGCTGGGGGGGAAGGTTTCGCCAACCGTGCACCCCGATCCAGGCGACGACGTAGAAGACGCCGAGCCCCCTGGCGAACGCGCGAGCAACCCGGCTGCCGCGCCGCGCCGCGAGCACGAGCGCCGCGATGGCGAGCGCGATGGCGGCGATCGTCACCGCGTGCAGGGCGGAGAACGGCGCGAACGTTTCCACGCGGAATCCCGCCGCGCCCGGGCTCACTTCCCGCGCGCGAAGCGCATCGTGCCGGAGTCGAGGGGCAGGTCGAAAAACAGCTTGCCGCCTTCGATGAAGAAGATCGTCGCCCGCTGCAGATCCTTGAGATACCGGCTGTCGAGCGACCCCGGCGGGCAGGCCATTCGCGTCGTGGCAATGGGGCCGAACTCGATGCGGCCCTCGCGGATCTTGTAGCTGCCGCGGCCGCGGTTGCAATCGGCGCGGACCAGCACGGCCCCGCCGGGCTGGAGCTCGAGCGTGTACCGCTCGGGGTTGGCGGTGCCGATCGTCTCGACCGGAGTCACCGTGGCCTCCCAGTGCCAGACGCCGATTGCGGCCTCGGGGGTACGTACCCGGGCGGCGCCTTTATCGTGGGGAGCGCCACTGCAGCCGGCGAGCGCGACGAATCCGGTCAGGGAGAGCGTGAGCAGACAGTAGCGCATCGGTCGCACCGTGAACGTTCCGGGTGGCGCCATTCTCGCCGATCGCGCCGCACCCGTCAGCCGGACGTCAGGTCCAGCCGCTAAAGTGGCGGCCTGCCGAACCCCATGATCCTCACCAAGCTGTTCGTCGCGAACCGCATCCGGATCTCGCAGCTCCTGATGCTGCTCATCGCGGTACTCCTCGCGGTGTCGGAGAGCCGCTGGGAGCGCACCTTCATGGACGCGGTGCTCTTCCTCTCCGGCGCGGTCCTCGTCGGCGCGGCGACCATGGGCCGGTTGTGGTGCTCGCTCTACATCGCCGGCTACAAGGACGGCACGCTCATCACCGTGGGACCGTACTCGATCTCGCGAAACCCGCTTTACTTCTTCAGCTTCGTCGGCGCGGTTGGCGTCGGCCTCGCGACCGAGACCTTCACCTTCGGCGTTCTCTTCGCGCTCTGGTTCGCGCTGTTCTATCCGGCGGTGATCCGCACCGAGGAGCGGCGGCTCCGCGAGCTGCACGGCGCGCGGTTCGACGACTACGCCCGGCGCGTGCCCCGCTTCCTGCCGCGGTTCAGCCTCCTCGTCGAGCCGGAGCACTACACGGTGCGGCCGGTCCATTTCCGCAACCACCTCCTCGATGCGCTATGGTTCGTCTGGGGGCTGGGCCTGATCGAGCTGATCGAGGCGGTGCACATGTACCAGCTGCTGCCCACGCTCGTCTTCTGGTACTGAGGCGCCTCGTGGGGTGTGCTACCGTGCATCCCGAGCCGGCAATCGCTTGGGGAACCCTGTGACAGGCGCTGCAGCGAGAGCGGTCGCATTCGGCCTCGTGCTATCGGTGGGCGGAGGCGCGGCCGCGTGGGCGCAGTCCGGCTATCCCGTCCCGACCGTCACCCTCGTCACCCATTCCAGCCCGGGCGGCGGCAGCGACGTCTTCCTGCGCACGCTTGCGAAACACCTCGGACCCAGGATGGGCGTCAACTTCGCGATCGAGAACATCACCGGCGGCAGCGGCGCCCGAGCGGTCGCCAAGGTCGCCCAGGCGCCGGCCGATGGATCGGTGCTCTACGCGACAACGCCTACCTACATCCAGACCACGCTTCTCAGCAAGCCCCAGTACGGCTACGAGAGCCTGATGCCGGTCGTGACCGTCTTCTACGATCCGGAGGTCGTTTACACGCGCGCACAATCCCCGTATCGCACGCTCGCCGAGGCGATCGACTACGCGCGGAAGAGCCCCGGCAAGGCGAAGTGGGGCGCGGCCAACCCGGCGTCGCTCGAGCGCATCGCGATGGAGCGGCTGAGTCGCGTCACGCAGGCGCGAGCGATCATCGTGAGCTACGAGGGTGGGCGCGACCAGATGCTCGGCGTGCTGAACGGCACGCTCGACCTCGGCATCGGCGAGATCCAGGAGATGGTCGCGCAGCTCGACGCCGGCCAGGTGCGGCTCCTCGCGGTGCTGACGGCGAACCGGGCGCCGGGGCTGCCCGAGCTCGCGACCGCGCGCGAGCAGGGCATCGACGTCGTCGTGACCAAGTTCCGCGGGCTTGCCGGTCCCAGGAACCTGCCGCCGAACGTGCTCAAGGCGTGGCACGACGGCATCAAGGCGGTCCTCGCCGATCCCGCCTACCAGAAAGAGTACCGGCGGGAGAGCCTGATCCCGGCGCTGATGGGAGCCGAGGAAGCCGGCCGCTTCACGGCGAGCTTCGCCACCGACGTCGCCGGGTCGCTGCGCGAGCTCGGCGTCATCAAGTAGCGCCGCCGGGACGTCCGTGCGCCGCGATCTCGTTTGCGCCGCGCTCGGCCTGGCGCTTGCCGTCGCGTACTACGCCGCAGCGGACGCGCTGCCGAGGAGCCTGCTCGCCGACGGCGTCGGCGCCGAGGGGGTGCCGAAGCTGCTCGCCGTGGTGCTCGCGGTGCTGTCGGTCGTGGTCGGTGCGCGGAGCTTGCTTCCCGGGGCGCCTGCCGCGAGTGCGGGCGGCCCTGGCCTTAGCCGGCACCTGCGCGCGCTCGGCGTCGCCGCGCTCGGCGCCGCATTCGTTACCCTTGCGCCGGTGCTCGGCTACCCGCTCGCGCTGGCGCTGCTGCTCCTTGCCGCAGCGCTGTACTACGGGGCGGCGCTGCGGCTGCAGGTCGTGCTCTACGCGGGCGGCACCGCCGCGATCCTCTGGCTCATCTTCGCGCGGGTGCTCGGCGTCGCGATGCCCGCCGGCCTCTTCGGCTGAATCGCATGCCCGAGCTCGCCCTGGCCTGGAAGGCGCTCGCGACGAGCTGGGCCATTCCGGCGGCGTTCCTCTTCTTCGGCATCCCGCAGCTGCCGCTCGTGCTCGGCGTCGTACTCGGCTTCATGGTCGAGTCGAACTACCGCCGGGCGCTGGTGCTGTCGAGCGGCGATCATTCGATCTTCGTGCAGGACCCGATCTCGCTCGGTCTCCT
>DATEDA010000088.1:0-14406 GCA_035286595.1 Burkholderiales bacterium
GCGAGCTCAAACCCGCCCTGAACGACGAGCGCGAGCACCGCCGCGGGCACCGCGCCAGCAACGAGCAGCGCGTTGTCGTTCAGCGCGAGTCCCTGCACGATCCGCTCCCCGTAGCCGCCGGCGCCGATGAACGCTGCGATCGTCGCGGTGCCGACGTTGATCACGGCCGAGGTCTTCACGCCGGCGAGGATCGTCGGCGCGGCGAGCGGGAGCTCGATCGCGAGCAGGCGATCGCGCGCCGACAGGCCGAGCGCGAGCGCCGCCTGGCGCATCCCCGGCCGGATGCCCTCGAGGCCGGTGTGCGTGTTGCGCACGATCGGCAGCAACGCGTACAGGAACAGCGCGACGAGCGCCGGCACGGTCCCGATGCGATTGAGGGCCGCGATCAGGAACGCCAACAGCGCGAGCGCCGGCACCGTCTGGATCACGCCGACTGCGGCGAGGATCGGCTGCCCCGCGCTCCGCACCTTGAACGCGAGCACGCCGAGCGGGACGCCGATCAGCACCGCCGCGGCGAGCGACACCGCGACCAGAAACAGGTGCTCGCGCGTGAGCTTGCCGAGGTCGGGTCCGAGCAGCGCGCTCCAGTAGCCGCGCCGCGTCGTCGTGCCCGATTCCCCGAAGAAGAGCCCCGCGGCCTGCGCGAACGTTTTGCCCTCGAGCTCGGCGGCGGCGTTCATCTGGATCATGCGCCGCGCGTCGATCTTTCCCTCCAGCCCCGCGAGCGCCTGCCACGCCGCCGGCAACCGGGCCGGCAGGTCGCGGCGGTAGAGCAGCACCGCGTCGTACTTCGGAAAGAACCCGCGGTCGTCCTCGAGCACCCGCAGCCCGAACCGCTCGATCTTCGCGTCGGTCGAGTAGATGTCCATCACGTCGATGCGGCCGGCCGCGATCGCCTCGTACGCGAGTCCGTGATCGAGCCCCGACGGCGTCGGATGCGGCAGACCGTACGCACGCTTGAGGCCGGGCCAGCCATCGGCGCGCCCGATGAACTCCTGCGACAGGCCGAGCTTGAGCGCCGGATGCCGCGCGAGATCGGAGAGGGAGCGAATCCCGAGCTTCGTCGCCTGATCCGCGCGCATCGCCAGCGCGTAGGTGTTGTTGAAGCCGAGCGGCACGCCGACCCCGAATCCCGCGGGAGCGAGCCGGCGGTCGAGCTCCCCGATCGACGGATTGCCTTCGAGCTTGAGGATCTCGCGCGCGATCGTTCCGGTGTACTCGGGATAAACGTCGATCGACCCCGCCTTCAGCGCGGAGACGAGGATGCCGGTGTTGCCGAGCCCGGCCTTGTGCTCCGCCTTCGCACCGGCGCGCACGGCCGTCTCGCGCAGGATCTCGCCGAGGATGTACGACTCGGTGAAGCGCTTCGAGCCGGCGTGGAGGACGGGCTCCTGGGCCCAGCCGGCGCCCGCGAGAGCCCACACGGCGAGCGCCACGCGCAAGCCGGTCATGCGGCGGCGTGCAACGGCACCTCCCCGCCGAGGAGCTGCAGCTCCGCGAGGCGCGCGTACAACCCGCCCTGCCGCACCAGGTCGCCGTGACGGCCTTCCGCCACGATGCGGCCGTGGTCCATCACGACGATGCGGTCGGCGCCCTGCACCGTGGCGAGGCGGTGCGCGATGATGAGCGTGGTGCGGCCGCGCATCAGCCGCTCGAGCGCGAGCTGGACGTAGCGCTCGCTTTCCGCGTCGAGCGAGCTCGTCGCCTCGTCGAGCAGCAGCACCGGCCGCGCGGCGAGCAGCGCCCGCGCGATCGAGAGCCGCTGCCGCTGCCCGCCCGAGAGCCGCACGCCGCGCTCGCCGAGGAACGTGTCGAAGCCCTGCGGCAGGCGCTCGACGAACTCGAGCGCGTACGCCGCTTCGCACGCGGCTCGCACCTCGGCGTCGGTCGCATCGGGCCGGCCGTAGCGGACGTTCTCCGCGACGCTCGCGCCGAACAGCACCGGCTCCTGCGGCACGAGCGCGAATCGCCTGCGGAGCTCACGCGGATCGCAGTCGCGCGCGTCCACGCCGTCCACGAGCACCCGTCCCGGCTCCGGATCGTAGAAGCGCAGCAGCAGCTGGAACACCGTCGACTTCCCGGCGCCGGAAGGGCCGACGAGGGCGACGCGCTCGTCCGGAGCCACGGCGAGCGTGAACTCGGTCAACGCCGCCGTTTCCGGCCGCGCCGGGTAGTGGAAGGTCACGCGCTCGAGCTTCGCTTCGCCGCGCGCCGGCGCCGGCAGCGGGCGCGGCGCGGGCGGCGCGACGATGGCCGGGCGCGCGTCGAGGAGCGCCATGAGCCGCTCGGTGGAGCCGACCGCGCGCTGCAGCTCGCCCCACGCCTCCGAAACCGTCCCGGCGGCGCTCGCGACCACCACGGCGTAGAAGACGAACGCCGACAGCTCGCCCGCCGAGAGGCGCCCGGCGAGCACGTCGTGCCCGCCGATCCACAGGATCAGCCCGACGGCGCAGAACGCGATCAGCATCACCGACGAGATGAGGAACGCCTTGTTGCCGATGCGGGCGACGCCGGCCGCATACGCGGCCTCCGCCCGGTTGCCGAAGTGCCGGCGATCGGCGTCCTCGTGCCCATAGGCCTGTCCCGTGCGCACCTCGTGGATCGACTCGTCGACGTACGCCGACACGTCGGCGACGCGGTCCTGCGAGTCGCGCGACAGGCGCCGGACCTTGCGGCCGAGGAGCAGGATCGGCACCAGCGTCGCCGGCACCCCGAGGACGACGAGCGCTGCCAGCTTGCCGCTGGTAAGGACCAGCATCGCGAGCGCGCCGACGCCCATCAGGGCGTTGCGCAGGAACATCGAGAACCCGTAGCCGACGACGACCTGGAGCTGAGTGGTGTCGCTCGTGAGGCGAGAGATCACCTCGCCGGTGCGCGCGGCCTCGAAGAACGCCGGCTCGAGCGACAGGAGGTGGCCGTACACGGCGCGGCGGATGTCGGTGACGACCCGCTCGCCGGTCGTCATCATGAGATAGAAGCGGCACCACGTCGCCGCCGCCATCACGATCGCCACGCCGATGATGCCCGCGAGGGCCTGGTCGAGCAGCCCGGGGTCGCCGCTCGAGAAGCCGGCGTCGATCACGTATCTGAGCCCCTGCCCCAGCGCGAGCACGCTGCCCGCGGCGACGATGAGCGCGGCGAGCGCGCCGGCGATGCGGAGCTTGTAGGGCGCGAGAAAGGCGATGAGCCGCCTGAGCGGCGCCATCCCTAAGACGGTCACAGAGGACACAGAGAGCACAGAGGACGAAGGATCGATTCTAATCTCTGTGCTCGCTGTGTCCTCTGTGCTCTCTGTGACCCGTCCCTAAGCGCTCCGGAACCGGGTCGTCTTCACGAACAGGATCGCCAGCATCGGCACCACGAAGCTGAGCACGGTCACCACGATGAGCAGGTCGCCGAGCTGGCTGTAGTCGGCCGCGACCTTGATCGCGCCGCTCGCCTGGTCCTTGACCTCGCGCGCGACGACGTAGAACTGGTTGAGGTACTTCGTGCCGAGCTGCGCGGCCGACAGCGCGAGGTTGGTGAACGAGGCCATCACCGCGAAGAACGTCGCCTTGAGCCGGTCGGGCGCCGAGCGCGCGATCCAGGCGAGCATCGGCACCATGGCGATCTGGCCGAGCGGCGACTCGATCGCGGTGTCCACGAGCATGATGAACCGCGCGTCGACGACGCCGCCGGTCCGCGCCGCCGTCCACTCGTGCAGGCCGTAGTACAGGCCGATGATCGGCAGGGTGAGGAGCGTGCCGACGACGGTGAGGAAGCCGATGATGTAGGCGATCGATTTCTCGGCCATGAACCGCCGGAAGATGAACAACCCGACCAGCGTCAGCGCGCTCGCGATGAGGGACAGCGTCGCGAGGAACTGCTGGTCGAACTTGAGGTCATCGATCATCCACCACGTCGAGCCGGCGCCGGGGCCCGGCAGCGCGCGGAAGACGAACACGACGAGCGCGGTGCCGACCAGCGTGTTGCGCGCCTCGGGCTCGAGCTCGCGCACCAGCCTCCAGACGAGAAACAGCACGATCGCCATCGAGACGGCGAAGACGATCTCCTGCGCGGCCGGGACCCTGCCGAGCCCGACGCTCAAGCTGACCACCGCGAACGCGAGCCCGCCGCCGAGAATCCACCAGTTCACCGGCGGGCGCTCCGGGTGCGGGTTCAGCATCGTCTCGATCCGCTCGGGCGTGAAGCCGCGGCCGGCCAGCCGGCGGGCGTCGCGCCGCCGGATGATCCCGGCCAGCATCACGCCGAACACCGACACGACGGGGATGATCAGCGCGAGCTTGTAGACGAGGATGTAGGTCGCGACCTTCTGCGCCTCCGGCATCGCCGCGGCGCCCGCGAACAGCCAGACGTTCGCGCCCGCGACCAGCACGCTCCCGCCGATGATCGCGACGCGGCCGAGCGTCTGCATCGTGGTGTGCATGAGCCGGCGCGTGTCCTCGCCGATCGGCTGGCCGGCCTCGTCGACCCGCGGCACCGCCTCGACGGTCATCGCGTCGGCGACGACGTCCTGCAGCACGTAGCCGATCGGCGCGAGCAGCGCGGCGAGCACGAACCACGCTTCGACGTCCATGATCCGCGCCATCGCGGCCCGGTCGGCGAGCAGCCCGATCATGATGAGGACGCTCGCGGCGAGGAGTGCGGCGCCGAGGTAGACGAGCCCGGCCTTGCGCTTCCAGACGAGGTCGACGAGGTGCCCGAGCGGCATCTTCAGCGCCCACGGGATCCCGGCCCAGAACCCGAGCGCGGCGAGGAACTCGGCCGACAGCCCGAGGTAGTCCTTGACGAAGAACGTGCCGACGATCCCGGTGAGCCCGGAGATCCCCGCCGCCACGTAGACCATGAGCGGCGGGAGATAGGACAGCCGCATCTCGCGGCCGAGCTCGAGGAAGTTCCGGTCGATCCAGCGCCACATCGCGGCGAGCGGCGCGGGAAGCGCGGTCGATTGGCCGCCGGGCACGGACTCGTTCAGGAAGCGGGACGGGTCAAGCCCGGCGCCGGCGCGCTACTTGCACTCGCCGAGCCGCCGGTAAGAGATGGTCATCTTGCCCTGCTGCGCCTTGCCGCCGGCCTCGACCGTGTAGTCCTGGGTCACGGTGAAGTTGTCCGGCCCGCTGATCGTCGTCGTCACCTTCGCGTCGTACTTGTTCGGCTTGGTGCACGAGATGTCGACCGTGTGCGTGTTGCCGGCGGTCTTGGGATTCGTCGACTTGCAATCGCCCGACTGCTGGCCCCGCTGGGCGAGGCTCTTCACGTCCTTCACCATCTCCGGCGTGAAGCAGGTGGTCTGCTTGTGCGGCATGCCCGACATCGCGATCTCCCACAGTCCCGGGCGGATCTGCGGCGTCTGCGCCGACACCGGCGCGGCAAAGGCGAGCAGGACGGCGGCAAGCGCGGCGGCGGGCAGTCTGGGGGTGGCCATGCGGGGCTCCGGCGGGTCGGAAAAACGTCGAAGGTTAAGCGGGAACCGCGCCGGCTGCAATGCGCGCCTCGACGTCGACGACCCAGTGCCGCACCGGGACGCGCGCCCCGGTCGCGAGATGCGCCTGACAGCCCACGTTCGCCGTGAGGATCGCGTCGGGCATCGCGGACTGGAGCGCGGCGAGCTTCTGCTTCTTCAGCGGCTCCGCGAGCTCGGGCTGCGTGATCGAGTACGTCCCGGCCGAGCCGCAGCACGCGTGGGCGTCGGGAACCGGCGTGAGCTCGTAGCCGAGCTTCGCCAGGATGCCCTCGGCGACGCCCCGCAGCTGCTGCCAGTGCTGCATCGAGCACGGCGGGTGGAACGCCACCTTGCGGCGCTCCGTCCGGTCGACGAGCGGGGCAAGCCGGCCGATCTCCGCAGCGACCACCTCGGAGAGATCCCGCGTCAGCTCGCTGATGCGCCGGGCCTTCGCGGCGTACTCGGGGTCGTGCTTGAGATGGTGGCCGTACTCGCGCACCACCGCGCCGCACCCGGTGGCGGTCATCACGAACGCCTCCACGCCCTCGCCGACGTAGGGCCACCAGGCGTCGATCACGCGCCGCATGTCGTCGCGACCCTCCTCCTGAAAGTTGAGGTGGAAGCGCAAGGCGCCGCAGCAGCCGGCGCCAGGCGCTTCCACCAGCGAGATCCCGAGGCGGTCGAGCAGCCGCGCCGCGGCGGCATTGGTGTCCGGCGCGAGCGCCGGCTGCACGCAACCGGCGAGCGCGACCATCCTCCGGCCATGCCGCGGCTCGGGCCGGCGCCCGGCGCGCGGGATCTCGGCGGGCAGCTTGCCCCGCAGCGTCGCGGGCACCAGTGGGCGCACGAGCCGCCCGAGGGTCAGCAGGGCACCGAAGACCCGGGGGCGCCGGAACAGCGTCGCCACCGCGCGCCGCGTCGCCCGCTCGGCGAGCGGCCGCCCGATCCGGTCGTCCACGAGCTTGCGGCCGATGTCGACCAGGTGGCCGTACTCCACGCCCGACGGGCAGGTCGTCTCGCAGTTGCGGCAGGTGAGGCAGCGGTCGAGGTGGAGCTGCGTCTTCGAGGTGATCTCGGCGCCTTCGAGCAGCTGCTTCATGAGATAGATCCGCCCGCGCGGTCCGTCGAGCTCGTCGCCGAGGAGCTGGTAGGTCGGGCAGGTCGCCGTGCAGAACCCGCAGTGGACGCACTTCCGGAGAATGGCGTCGGCTTCCCGGCCCTCCGGAGTGTCCTTGATCCAGTCCGCGAGATCGGTCTGCATCAGAGA
Organism: Burkholderiales bacterium; assembly: GCA_035286595.1. Taxonomy (GTDB): domain Bacteria; phylum Pseudomonadota; class Gammaproteobacteria; order Burkholderiales; family SG8-39; genus DATEDA01. Next base: position 6,711 of record DATEDA010000088.1, read on the forward strand.
TCCGCGTACATCCGCCCGCGGTTGAAAACGCCATGCGGGTCGAACTCGGCCTTGAGCCGCCGGTGGATCGTCGCGACCGCCGGCGCGAGCGGCTGGAAGACCCCGACCCCCTTGTCGCCACCGCGGAACAGCGTCGCGTGTCCACCGGCGCGCGCGGCGCGCTCGCGGATGGTCCGCGCGTCGGCGCCCGTCTTCAGCCAGCGCAAGCCCCCGCCCCACTCGACGAGGAGCCGGCCGCCGAGTCCGAGCGGCGGGCTCGCCGACGGCACCCCGAGGCGCCACAGCGGCTCGTCGCCCCCGAAGAACGGATCGGTCTGCTCGCGAATGCCGGCCCAGAAGCTCGCCGCCCGGTCGGGGTCGACGAGCTCGCCGCCGAGCTTCGCGCGCGCCTCCCGCACGGCGGCGGCCGCACCCGAAAGGCGCACGCCGAGATCGCCGTCGGTAAAGGCGGTCGCGCTGATCGGCAGCGGCTTGCCGGCCCACGCGTTCAGCGTCTCGATCGCGCGGCCCTCGGGCAGCTCGAGCCTGAGCGTCGCCTCGGCGACCGGCGCCGGCAGCACCTTCAGCGACACCTCGAGGAGGCACCCGAGCGTGCCGAGCGATCCGGCCATGAGGCGCGAGACGTCGTAGCCGGCGACGTTCTTCATGACCCGGCCGCCGAACTCGAGCTCGTCGCCGCGCCCGTCCATGATGCGCACCCCCAGGACGAAGTCGCGCACTGCGCCGGCCGCCGCGCGGCGCGGCCCGGAGAGCCCCGCCGCGACGACCCCGCCGATCGTCGCACCGTCCCCGAAGTGCGGCGGCTCGAAGGCGAGCATCTGCCGATGCTCCGCCAGCGCGGCCTCGATCTCGGCGAGCGGGGTCCCGCACCGCGCGGTGATGACGAGCTCGGTCGGGTCGTAGGCGACGATGCCCGCGTGCAGGCGGAGATCGAGCACCTCGCCGGCGAGCGACTGGCCGTAGAAGTCCTTGGTGCCGCCGGCGCGCAGCCGCAGCTGCCGGCCGCCGGCGGCGGCGGCGCGGATCGTCTCGGCAAACGCGTCCGGTGGGTTGCTCAAAGCGAAGACCTTTGCCGCACGGGCCGCGAACGGCGGGGCTCAGAACCGCGGCAGGTCCGGATGCGGCAGCTGGCCGCCCCGCACCACCATCTTCCCGTACTCGGCGCAGCGGCGGAGCGTGGGGATGTTCTTGCCCGGGTTGAGCAGCCCGGCCGGATCGAAGGCGCGCTTCACCCCGCGGAAGCGCTCGAGCTCGGGCGCGGTGAACTGCACGCACATCGAGTTGATCTTCTCGATGCCGACGCCGTGCTCGCCGGTGATGGTGCCGCCGAGCGCGACGCACTTCTCGAGCACCTCGGCGGCGAACAGCTCGGCGCGGGCGAGCTCGTCCGGGTTGTTCGCGTCGAACAGGATCAGCGGGTGCAGGTTGCCGTCGCCCGCGTGGAAGACGTTCGGGCAACGCAGCCCGTACTTCCGCTCCATGACGCCGATGAAGGTCAGCATCTCGCCGAGCTTGCGGCGCGGGATCGTGCCGTCCATGCAGTAGTAGTCGGGCGAGATCCGTCCCACCGCCGGAAACGCCGCCTTGCGTCCGGCCCAGAAGAGCTCGCGCTCGGCATCGCTCCCCGATACCCGGATCGCGGTGGCGCCGGAGCGCTCCAGCACGTCGACCATGCGCCCGATCTCCTCCTCCACCTCCTCGGGCGTGCCGTCCGATTCGCAGATGAGGATCGCCTTCGCGTCGAGGTCATAGCCGGCGCGCACGAACTCCTCGACCGCGCGCGTCGCCTGCCGGTCCATCATCTCGAGGCCGGCCGGCACGATCCCGGCCGCGATCACCGTCGCCACCGCGTCGCCGGCCTGCTCGACGTCGGCGAACGAGGCGAGGATCACGCGCGCGGCCAGGGGCTCCGGAATAAGCCGCACGGTGACCTCGGTGATCACGGCGAGCATGCCTTCCGACCCGGTCACCAGGGCGAGGAGATCGTAGCCCGGCGCATCGGGGGCCTCCGAGCCGAGCTCGAGGGCTTCGCCCCCGATCGTGAACCCGCGGACGCGCAGCACGTTGTGCACGGTGAGGCCGTACTTGAGGCAGTGCACGCCGCCCGAGTTCTCGGCCACGTTGCCGCCGATGGTGCACGCGATCTGCGACGACGGATCGGGGGCGTAGTACAGGCCGTAGGGTTCGGCCGCCTCCGAGATCGCGAGGTTGCGCACGCCCGGCTGGACGCGGGCGATCCGCGCCACCGGGTCGACGGCGAGGATGCGCTTCATCTTGCCGAGCGCCAGCAGGACCCCCTCGCCGGAGGGGAGCGCGCCGCCCGACAGCCCGGTGCCGGCGCCGCGGGCGATGACCGGGACCTGCAGCTCGTGACAGGTCTGGAGCACGAACCGCACCTCGTCCTCGTTCGCCGGCAGCGCGACGACCATCGGCAACTCCCGGTAGGCGGTGAGGCCGTCGCACTCGTAGGGGCGAGTGTCCTCCTCCTGGAAGAGCACCGCGCCCTCGGGCAACCGCGCCTTCAGGCGGCCGGCGACCTCCGCCTGGCGGATGCGGTCGATGCCCTTGCCCCGGACGTTCATGGCCGGACGCTCACCCCTTCGCCACTTCGTGCCTGGCCAGCAGCTCGAGCGCCTTCACCAGCCCCGAGTGGTCCCAGCCGGCGCCGCCGTTCGCGACGCACGCGCTGAAGAGCTGCTGCGTACCGGCCGTGTTCGGCAGCGCGAGCCCCAGCGCGCGGGCGCCGGCGAGCGCGAGGTTGAGGTCCTTCTGGTGCAGCTCGATGCGAAAGCCCGGCTGGAAGGTGCGCTTGATCATCCGCTCGCCGTGGACTTCCAGGATGCGCGAGGCGGCGAAACCGCCCATCAGCGCCTGCCGCACCTTGGCCGGATCGGCGCCCGCCTTCGAGGCGAAGAGCAGCGCCTCGCCCACCGCCTCGATCGTCAGCGCCACGATGATCTGGTTCGCCACCTTGCAGGTCTGTCCGTCGCCGACGCCGCCGACGAGCGTGATGTTCTTGCCCATGAGCTCGAAGTACGGCTTCACGCGCGCGAACGCGGTCTCGGCGCCGCCGACCATGATGGTCAGCGTCGCACCCTTCGCTCCGACCTCGCCGCCCGACACCGGCGCGTCGAGGTAGTCGCAGCCGAGCTCCGCGATCCGCTTCGCGAACTGCTTGGTCGCGATCGGCGCGATCGAGCTCATGTCGACCACCGTCTTGGCCGGCGCGGCTCGGTCCGCGCGCCCCTGGGTAAGCCCCTCGGCGACGCCGCCGGGCCCGAACAGCACCTTCTCGACGTCCGGCGTGTCGGGCACCATCAGAAAGATGGTGTCGGCTCGCTGGGCGACCTCCTTCGCCGACCCGCACGGCTTGCCGCCCTTCTCCTCGAGCTCCGGCGGCACGCCGGAGCGGCTGTAGAGGTGGAGCTCGTGCCCCGCCGCGATGAGATGCCCGGCCATGGGCTTGCCCATGATGCCGAGGCCGATGAATCCGAGCTTCGCCACCGTGACCTCCTCCTACTTTGAATGCCGTTTGAGCCAGCCGAGCGACGCGACGGTGCCCTTCGCCGGCACGTACTCGGCGCCGATCCAGCCCGGGTAGCCGACGCGGTCGATCCAGTCGAAGAGGAAGTCGAAGTTGACCTCGCCGGTGCCCGGCTCGTGGCGGTCAGGCACGTCGGCGAACTGGATGTGGCCGATGTTCGCCAGGTTCGCCTCGATCGTCTTCGCGAGATCGCCTTCCACGATCTGCATGTGGAAGATGTCGTACTGGATCTTGAGATTGGCGGCGCCGACCGCGCGCATGATGTCGAGCGCCTGCTTGGTCGTGTTGAGGTAGAAGGCGGGGATCGTGCGCGGGTTGATCGGCTCCATCACGAGCGTCACGCCCTCCTTGGCGAACGCCGCGGCCGCGTAGCGCAGGTTCTCGACGAACGTGGCGCGCAACCGCTCCGGATCGGCGTCCTTGGGCGCGACCCCGGCGAGGCAGTTCACGCGCGGGCACTTCAGCGTCCGCGCGTAGGCGATGGCCTTCGCCACCCCGTCGCGAAATTCCGCGATCCGGTCGGGATGGCAGGCGATGCCGCGCTCGCCCTTCTCCCAGTTCCCCGGCGGCAGGTTGAAGAGCACCACCTCGACGCCCGCGTCCTTCGCTGCGGCCGCGAGGGCGGCGTGCTCGTACGGGTACGGAAAAGGGAACTCCACCGCGCCGAAGCCCGCCTTGCGTGCGGCCGCGAACCGCTGCAGGAAATCGACCTCGGTGAATAGAAAGTTGATGTTCGCCGCAAACTTCGGCATGCGCGATCCTCCGGACGGAGTTCGATGCTAGTGGGGCGCCGTGACGCCGTCAAACGGTCAGTGCCCGGCGCCGAAAATCCCCGAAGCCGCCGCAATCAGCACCACGATCTCGGCCACGCAGATCGCCGCGAAGACGCGCTCTCCCGCCCGCAGGAACAGGGGCAGGACGCGCGCGTAGCACAGGATCGTCACCGCGCCGAGGATCGCGACGCCGACGAAGTTCAGCAGATCGCCTTCGCCAAGACGCGCCACCCAGGTCCAGCCCCGGGGTGCGCCCGTCATCGCGATGAACTCGTCGACCGGGAGGTGCCAATAGCGCGGCAGATCCTCGAGCGCGATCCCGGGCGGCAGGAGCTCGAACATGTGCACGAGGAACGTCACGATGAGCGCGGCGAAGCCCGCTTTCATGCCGACATCGAGCCAGCGCGCGTAGAGCTGCTGCTCCGGTGACGCGTAGTCGCGGACCTCCGCCGTCGTTCGCTTCTCCATCAGTTCCAGACCCCCAGGCCCTTCGAGAGCGCGCGGCCGCCGGCGACGATCAGCAGCGCGATCACGACCCGGCGCACGGTCGCAGCCCGGGCGGTGCGCAGCAGGCGACCGCCGATGCGCGCACCGAGCATCATGCCGAGGATCGACGGCACGACCAGCATCGGCAGCAGCGCGCCGCGGTTGACGTACACCCACGCCGCGGAGGTGTCGATCACCGACAGCAGGAACCCCGACGTCGATACCGCGACCTTGAGCGGCGCACCCATGACCAGATTGAGCACCGGCACGTTCGCCCAGCCGGCGCCGAGGCCGAACATCCCGGCCATGAACCCGATGCCCGCGAACAGCACGAGCCCGACCGGCGTGCGATGCACCCGCCAGTCGACGTCCGCCTGCGTCGCCACGTCGTGGAAGACACCGTGCATGCCGAGCGCGGCGCCGAGCGCGTCGGGGGCGCGCACCTCCGGTCGCTCCGACCTCTTCGCGCGCCACATCAGCGCCGCGATCAGGAGAATCGTCGCGCCGAGCGTCGCTTGCACCAGCTGGGTGGGAAGCGCGAGGCCGACCATTGCGCCGAAGATCGACGTGATCGAGCCGACGAGCGCGAGCGGCATCGCCAGCCGCAGGCTCGCGAGGCCGCTGCGGAGCAGGGTCGGGCCCGCAGCGAGCGCGCCCGAGAGCGCGAGCAGCAGCCCCGCGCCCCGCACGAAGTCGAGGTGGAACGGGAAGAAGCTGCCGACGATCGGGACGAACAGGACCCCGCCGCCGATGCCCCCGAGCACGGCGACGATCCCGAGCAGGAACGTGACCGCGAACAGCGCGATCGGCCACAGCCACCACGGCACTGCTGAAGGCTCGGCCGCCAGGGCGGTCGCTGGAAGGAGCGCCGCCATGAGCAGCGCGAGGCGCACCAAGCGCATCGGGAAGGAAGCGAGCGGAGCTGTTGTTGTCGAGGCAGTAAAGTGCCGCTGCCGCATTGTATATAGTGTGCCGTCAGGTCCTGACCTCCGGGAGGATGCGGCATGACGACGAAACCGAACGTGGCGCTCGTCGCGGGCGTCGGCGAGGGCCTCGGGGGCGCGATCGCGCGGCGCTTCGCGCGCGGCGGTCATCCGACGGTGCTCGTGGCGCGGAACGCCGACCGGCTCGCGCGCATCGCGGCCGGGATCGAGGCGGCGGGCGGCCGCGGCATCGCCTACGTCGCCGATCTCCGCGAGGAGTCCGCGGTCGCCAAGCTCTTCGACGACGTGGAGGCCGAGATCGGCCCGATCGGCGTCGCGGTGTTCAACACCGGCGCGAACTACCGCGCCTCGATTCTCGACACCCCGGCCGACATGTTCGAGAAGGTGTGGCGGCTCGGCTGCTACGCCGGGTTCCTCGTCGGACGCGAGGCCGCCCGGCACATGGTGCCCCGCGGCCAGGGCACGATCCTCTTCACCGGCGCCACCGCGAGCCTGCGGGGTTCGGCGCAGTTCGCCGCGTTCGCCGCCGCGAAGGGCGGCGTGCGCCAGGTCGCCCAGGCGATGGCGCGCGAGCTGGGGCCTCAGGGGATCCACGTCGCCTCGGTCATCATCGACGGCATGATCGACTCGCCGCGCGTGCGGGAGCGCTTCCCCGAGCGCGCCGCCCAGCTCCCGCCCGACGGGATGCTGAAGCCGGACGACATCGCCGAGACCTACTGGCAGCTGCATCAGCAGCCGCGCGACGCCTGGACCTTCGAGGTGGACCTGAGGCCCTGGGCGGAGCAGTTCTGACCGCTCGCCGGATGGGAGCGCTCGTTGCGATTGCCGTCGCCGCCGCGGCGATCGGAGCGGCGCTGTGGTTCATGGTCGCGGTCCCGGGGCGGTCGTGGTCCGGCAAGCTTCCGCCGCTCACCGACGAGGACCAGCGCTTGCGCGGGCGGCTGCGCGAGCATGTGCACGCGATCGCGTCGAGGGAGCACAACGTCTGGGCGCCGGCCGAGCTCGAGGCGGCGGCGACCTACATCGAGGATCGCCTGCGCGCCGTGGGGCACGCTGTGCAGCGCGAGGAGTTCAAGAGCGGCGGCGCCTCCGTCCGCAACCTGATCGTCGAGGTCCCGGGCACGGGCCGGCCCGAGGAGATCGTCGTCGTCGGCGCGCACTACGATTCGGTGGCCGGCGCGCCGGGCGCGAACGACAACGGCTCGGGGGTCGCGGCGGTGCTCGAGCTCGCCGGCGCGGCGCGGGACTGGGGGCCCGAGCGCAGCTGGCGCTTCGTGCTGTTCGTGAACGAGGAGCCGCCGTTCTTCCGGACCACGGAGATGGGGAGCCACGTGCACGCGCGGGGCGCGAAGCTGCGCGGCGAGCGGATCATCGCCATGTACTCGCTCGAGACGCTCGGGTATTACTCGGAAGCGCCCGGCAGCCAGCGCTATCCGTTCCCGTTCAGCGCGTTCTATCCGGATCGCGGCAACTTCGTCGCGTTCGTCGCCAACCTCGCCTCCCGCGCGCTGCTGCACCGGACGATCGCGGCGTTCCGCGCGCACGCCGAGTTCCCGTCCGAGGGCGCCGCCGCGCCGGCTTGGATCCCGGGCGTCGACTGGTCGGATCAGTGGTCGTTCTGGCGCGAGGGCTACCCCGCGGTGATGATCACTGACACCGCGCCGTATCGGTACCCGCACTACCACACGCCCCAGGACACGCCCGACAAGGTCGACTACGACCGGCTCGCGCGAGTCGTGCGCGGGTTGGAGCGGACCTTCCGGGCGCTCGACGCGGCGCTTTGAGGGCCGCCCGATCGCCGGGCCGCGACCGGCGCGGCCTCCTCGCGCGTGAGCTCGGTGAGCGCGTGGCGCAGCCAGACGAGCGCCGGGTCGCGGTGCGTGCGTTCGTGCCATACCTCGACGATGGCGAACGGCGGCATCTCGAGCGGCAGCTCGAAGATGCGGAGG
>DATEDA010000089.1:0-10593 GCA_035286595.1 Burkholderiales bacterium
AGCTCGACGTGCACGGCAAACGCCGTCGAGTCGCCGCCGAGGCCCTGCGGGCCCACGCCGAGCTGGTTCACCGCCCGGGAGAGCTCGTCTTCGAGCTTCGCGCCCTCGGGGTCCTCGCAGCTCGAGCCGAGCGGCCGCGTCGCGGCAAGCTTCGCCAGGTGGACGCACAGATCGGCGGTGCCGCCCACCCCCACGCCAACGATCGTCGGCGGGCAGGTCTTGCCGCCGGCGTCGAGCACGCAGTCGACCACGAAGGCCTTGATCGCTTCCACGCCGTCGGCGGGAACCGCCATCTTCAGCCAGGAGTTGTTCTCGGAGCCGGAGCCCTTCGGGATCATCTCGATCGCGAGGGTTTCGGGCGCCTCCGAAAAATCGAGATGAATAACCGGCACCCCGGGCCCGCAGGAGGTGTGCTCGTTCTTCCGGGTGACCGGGTGCACCACCGACGAGCGCAGGGAGAACTCGCGCGTCGCGCGCTCGCAGCCCCGCCGGATCGCCTCCTTCAGCGCCGGGCCGTCGACCGCCACCTCGCGGCCGATGGTGACGTTGTAGATCGGGATCCCGGTGTCCTGGCAGAGCAGGTTGTCGGTCGCCTCCGCGACGGCGATGTTCTTGATCATGACGCCGAGGATGCCCTGCGCCCGTGCGTCGGATTCGCGCGCGGCCAGACCGGCGAAGCCACGCTTGACATCGGGCGGCAGCAGCTTGAGCGCCCGGATGTACAGCTCTTTGGCGGCCTCCTCGACCGTCCCCGCATCGATGCGGAGCATCGCTTGCGCCTCTATTTCACCTCGATCTTGCGCTCACGCACGACCACGCGCCAGAGCTCGGTCTCCTCCTTCATCGCTCTCGCCATCGCCTCCGGCGAGTTGCCGACCGGCGCCAGCCCCTGGGTGAAGAAGCGGGCCTTCATCTCGGTGGTGTCCAGAGCCTTGCGCGAATCCTGGTACACCTTCTGGACGATCTCCCGCGGCGTGCCGGCCGGCGCGACGATGCCGAACCAGCCGGAGTTCTCGAAGCCGGGGACCGTACGGCCGATTGGCGGCACGTCGGGCAACTGCGGCGCGGAGTCCTTGCTCGTGACCCCGAGCGCGCGGAGCCGTCCGCCGTTGATGTGGCCGATCGAGGCCGCGATGTTGCCGACGAAGAAGCTCGTCTCGCCGCCAACCAGGGCGGCGAGCCCGGGACCCTCGCCCTTGTACGGGATTGCCAGAGCGTCGATCTTCGCCTGGTAGAGAAAGTTCTCCGCCGCGAGGTGGGTCTGCGAACCGATGCCCGCGTGCCCGAAGGTGAGCTTCCCGGGGTTGGCTCTGGCGGCATCGACCAGCTCCTTGACCGACTTGTAAGGGGAGCCCGCCGGCACCGTCAGCACCTGCGCGCCGCTCACCACGTTGGTCACCGGGATGAAATCGCGCTCGGGGTTGTAGGGAAGGTTCCTGTAGATGTGCTGATTGGCGGTCAGGACCGAACCCGAGGGGAAGAAGAGCGTGTAACCGTCGGGGGCCGCGCGCGCGGCCTCGGCCGCCCCGACGCTGCCCCCGGCACCACCGCGGTTCTCGATCACCACCGTCTGCCCCCACATCTCCGAGAGCTTCTGTCCGAGCATGCGCGCCGAGATGTCGGTGGCGCCGCCAGGCGGGAACGGCACGATGAACCGCACCGGCTTGGTCGGGTAGCTCTGCGCCATCGCGGCGATCGGCACGGCGACGAGACCGGCGACGAGCGCGCGGGCGAGGGATTGCACGATCGGTTTCATTGCTCCTCCGGAGGTCGACTGGTCGGCTGCCGCCTCCCGACGCTCGGAGCGGCGAGCAATATTGTCGCCCAGGCAGTGCTAGAGCGCGAGCGCCAGCGCGAGGCCCGCGACGAGCGTCAGGCCGGCAGCGGCAGCGAGCAGGGACTTCTGCCAGTCGCGCCACGGTAGCAACTCGAGCGCGAGCAGCCGCAACCCGCCGGTGAGATGCGCGGCGAGCAGCACGACGAGGCCCCATTCCGCGGCCTTGACGAGCGGCCGCTGGGTCCAGGCGAGCAGGCCGTCGAGCGCCGCCTCGCCGGCGAGCGCCTGGCCGAGCACCAGGAAGTGGACCGGCAGGAAGACGGCGAGCGCGAGCCCCGACAGGCGATGCACGAGGAACGCCCACCAGGCGGAGTGATTGCGGGCGCGGAAATCGTTGCGCATCACGCAAACACCGCCCAGACCGCCCGCAGGCCGAGCACCGCGAGCGCAACGGCGAAGAGCGCCGCCGCGACCGCGAGCGACGGCCCGCGCGATCCGCCCCATTCCATGAGGATCGTGCGCAAACCGATCGGGGCGTGCACCGCCGCTGCGAGCACGAACACGGTGTAGAACGCCGCCCAGCCGAAGTTGCCGCGCGTGCGCCCCAGGATCTCCGCGGCCGACAGCCCGCCGCGCATGGCGTAGATGATCACGACCAGGTGGACGACCACGCACAGCGCCAGCACCGCTGCGCTCGCTCGCTGCGCGATCCAGAGCCGCGTCTCGCCGCGGGCGGTCATTGGACTACCCTCCGCGCTCGCGCGCTCGGGCTTCGCCCTTGGGGCGGCCCGGCGGGCAAATTGGACTACCCTCGCGCTCCCGCGCTCGGGGTTCGCGCTTGGGGCGGCCCGGCGCGCTCACAGCTCGCCCTTGAGCGCGGCGAGCGCCGTCGCGCGCTTCAGGCCGGCGATCGCCGCCGTGGGCGAAAGGTGCTTCGGGCAGCGCTCGGTGCAGCTCAGGTGCGTGTGGCAGGCGTGGCATCCGGCGTCACCCGCCACCGCGCGCAGCCGCTCGAGGCGCGCGCCGTCGCGCACGTCGTTCACAAGGGTCCAGGCGCGGTTCAGCGCCGCCGGGCCCAGGTAGTCGGGATTCCAGGACACGACGTCGCACGCGGCGTAGCACACGCCGCAGCCGATGCACTCGATGCCCGCATCCGCCGCCTCGCGCTCGCGCGAACCGGGCGGTATCCGCGCAACGTCGTCCTTGCGCGTCGCCGTCGGCACCAGCTGACCGCCCGCCCGCGCCCACTTGTCGAAGAATCCGCTCATGTCGGTGACGAGATCCTTGATCACCTGAAGGTTGCGCAGCGGGCCGATCTCGAGCCGGTCGTCGCGCGCGACCTTCGCGACGTGGGTGCGACAGGTCCAGCGCGCGATGCCGTTCACCGTCATCGCGCACGAACCGCACATGCCGACGCGGCACGCGAAGCGGTAGGAGAGCGTGGAATCGAGGCGCTGCTGGATGTAGGTGACGACGTCGAGGACGGTCTGGTTCGCCTCGCGCGGCACCGCGAAGCGGTGGTAGCGGCCTTCGTCTGCGCCGCGCCACACTCTGACGAGCAAGCGTGTCATCGCCGCCCATTCTGCCACGCGCGGCATTGACACTCTTTGACATTCGGCCCCGCGGGCGCCGGCTGCGTGTCACATTCTTTGACAGCTTCCGCGCCGGGCCGCGGCTATGCTGTCGGCATGCAAGCGCTCTCGCTCCCGACCCCGTTCCGCCTGGAGAGCATCACCGCCCGAGTCACCGGCTGGCACGATCCGGAAGCGCGCCTCGACCTCGCCTTCGAGCGCGAGGAGTTCGTCCTCTTCGGGCAGCCGGTCGCGCTGGCCGATGCGCCGGACCGGCACGAGATGGTGGAAACGTTCGTGCGACTGCGCGAGGAAGAGACGCACTCGATCTCGCCCGGGGCCTTCCTGCCGATCCTCGCGCACCACGGCATGCTCCCGCTCCTCGACCGCTGGCTCGTCAAGCGGACGATCGAGTGGCTCGCCTCGCTGCGGCCCGCGGCGCGACCGGTGGTGCTCGTCACCGTCGGCGAGGAATGCCTGGACGACGCCCTCTTCCCGCCGTTCGTGCAGGGCGTCCTGCGCACGTCGAACGTCGCTCCGAACCGGCTGTGCTTCCAGATCCCGCACGCCGTCCCGGCCCATACCGCGGGCTGGGGCATCGGCGCCGCGGCGCTCAAGGCCATCGGCTGCCCGCTCGCGGTGACCGGCGTCGGCCGGGGCCAGTTCGGGTTCGAACGGATCCTGCGACTCGGGCCGACGTACGTGAAGCTCGACGGCAGTCTCGTGCGCGCCCTGGAGTACGACCGGGCCGGCGCGTCCAAGGTGCCGCTGATCTGCCGCGCGTGCCGCATGCAGGGGATCTTCGTCATCGCCGAGGACGTCGAATCAGCGGAGACGCTGGGGCGCGTACGGGACAACGGCGCCTTCTTCATCCAGGGCGCCGCGGTCGCCGTGCCCCGGCAGACGGTACCCGGTCGCTCGCCGCTCGACCCGATCGGCATGTAGTCGGCCGCGCGGGCCGCGTCACGCGGCGAGCGTGCGGAGCTCGCCCAACAGGACCTCGGGGATCTCGATCCCGCCGACCGCCGCCTTGTCGGCGAGGTCTCGCCGCCGATCCCCCGGCAGACGCACGCCGGCATCCTCGAGCATGGCCGCGACCAGCGCCTCGACGCGCTCCGCGTACACCGCGTCGCCGGCGAGCGCCCCGGGATCCACGACGATGAACGCCTGGCCGATCTTCGGCCGGTTGCCGGCGTCGGTGAAGAACGAGTCGGCCTCGAACCCCAGCTGCGCGCCCGTCAGCGCGCAGCAGAGGAGCTCCACGACGAGCGCGAGCATCGCGCCCTTCACGCCGCCCGCGGGCAGCATCATCCCGTCGAGGCCCTGCTCCGGATCGGTCGTGGGATTGCCCGCCTTGTCGAGCGCCCAGCCGAGCGGGATGCGCTTGCCCTCCCGCGCCGCGACCATCAGCTTGCCGCGCGCGACCTCCGAGAGCGACAGATCTACGACGATCGGCGGATGCGCCTTGCGCGGGAACACCGCGGCGATCGGGTTGGTCCCGAAGATCGCTCGCTTGCCGCCCCAGGCGGGCATCGCCGAGGGTGAATTGCCGAACGCGAGTCCGACCATGCGCGCCGCCGCAACCGGCGCGAGGTGGTACGACGCCACGCCGAAGTGATGGCTGTTCGTGACCCCGGCGAACGCGACGCCGTGCTCCCGGGCGCGGGCGACGGCCTCGGCGACGGCGAGCGCACACGCCGGAAAGGCGAGCCCGTCGCAGGCGTCGACGAGCACCGCGCCGCCCGTTGCGGCGGCGACCCTCGCGGTGGCGCCGCCGTCGACGCGCCCGAGCCGGAGGTGCGCCGCGTACTGCGGTACGCGCGAGACGCCGTGCGAGGCGAGACCCTGCGCATCGGCGGCGACCAACGCCCTCGCGGTGGCCTCCGCCATCGCGGGGTTGGCGCCCGCGCGCTCGAGCGCCCGGGCGGCAAGCCGCGTCAGCTCGTCAGTCGGGACCTTCGGCATCGCTAGCGGCGCGTGAGCGCCTCGGCGACCTTCTCGGCAATCATCGACGACACGCGCGCGTTCGACTCGCGCGTGACGCCCGCCACGTGCGGCGTGAGCACGAGGTTGGGCACGCCGGCGAGCGGCGACCCGGCGCGGACGGGCTCGGATTCGAAGACGTCGAGCGCGGCACCGCCGAGCCGACCGGCCCGCAACGCCGCGACGAGCGCCGCTTCGTCCACAATCCCGCCGCGCGCGCTGTTCACCAGTACGGCCTCCGGTTTCATCCGCCCGATGCGGGCGGCGTCGATCAGATGGCGCGTCTCCGTAGTGAGGGGAATGTGGAGCGTCACGGCATCCGACTCCGCCAGCAGCGCATCGAGCTCGCGCGGCGCGACGCCGTTGTCGCGCCACACCGGGGAGTCCGCCGGGATCATCGCGTCGGCGGCGATCACCCGCATGCCGAGAGCCTGGGCAAGCTTCGCCGTCAGCCGGCCGATTCCGCCGAACCCGACGATGCCGAGCGTCTTCCCGGCCGTCTCGCGGCCTTCCCCGAGCGCGCCCCGCGGCCATTCGCCCGCGGCCACCACGGCCGACGCGAGATACTGGCCGCGCAGGAGCAGCATCACGGCACCGACCACGTACTCGGCTACGGCGAGCGCATTTGCGCCGGTCGCCGGGATGACCTGGATCCCGCGCGCCTTGCAGGCCGCGACGTCGATGTTGTCGAGGCCGACCCCGAGGCGGCCGACGACGCGCAGCTGCGGGGCGCGCGCGAGCAGCTCCTCGTCGACCTGCGTGCGGTTCCGGACGATCACCGCGTCGACGTCCGAGAGCGAGACGAGCAGCTCGCCCCGCCGGTCGGCAAGCTTCGCGTCGTGGCGGACGTCGAACTTCGCCCTGAGCGCGGCGACCGCCGGCTCGTCCATGAACTCGGTGATGACGATCTTCATTCGCGTGCCGTTCCCGGGCACGCCCGGTCACTCGCCGCCGGCCTTGAGATAGCCGGCCCGGGACTGCGGCGTCCGCATGCCGAGGATTGCGCCCGCCACCTGGGTGCGCAGGATCTGGGCCGTGCCCCCGGCGATCGGGAACATGCGCGCATCGCGCACCTTGCGCTCGAGGTCGAGGCGGCGCGAATAACCCATGGCGCCGTGGATCTGCAGCGCATCGTTGGTGACGCGCACCGCGGCCTCGGAGGCGAACACCTTCGCCTCGGCCGCCTCCCGCTTGTCGGGGAAGCCGTCGCCGGCGCGGGCCGCCGCCTTGTAGATGAGGGCTTGGGCGGCGGCGAGCTGGATCGACATGTCGGCGAGCATCCACTGGATCCCCTGGAACTCGGCGATCGGCCGGCCGAACTGGTGGCGCTTGCGGGCATGGCCGAGCGCGAGCTCGTAGGCGCTCTCGGCGATGCCGAGCGCAACCGTCGCCGCGCCGACCCGCTGCCCGTTGTAGGCGTCCATGAGCCCGGCGAAACCCTTGCGCACGCCCTGCGGCGGGGTCAGCACCATGTCCTCCGGGACCTCGAGACCCTCGAAGAGGACCTCGGTCTCCGGGATGCCGCGCACGCCCATGGCTGGCTCGCGCTTGCCGATCACGAGCCCCTTCGGGGAGCCCGAGTCCGGGTCCCGCACCACGACGAAGCCGGCGATGCCCTGCTCGGCGCCGTCGCGATACAGCCGGGCGAAAACGAGGTGCAGGCGCGACACGCCGCCGCCGGTGATCCAGTGCTTGCGGCCGTTCAGCACGTAGCGGTCGCCCTCGTGGTCGGCGCGCGTGGTCATTTCCGTCGCCGCGCTCCCGGCCTCGGGCTCGGTGATGAGGATCGCCGGCTTGTCGCCCGACAGCACGAGCGCCGCGGCGAGGCGCTTCTGCGCCTCGCTCCCGTACTTCATGATCGCACCCAGCGCGCCCATGTTCGATTCGACGCAGATGCGGCCGGTCGCGCTGCAGGCCTTCGCCATCTCCTCGATGAGGACGACCGCCCGGAGGTACGACGCGCCGCGGCCGCCGTACTCGACCGGGATCGTCATCCCCATGAAACCCTCGCGCTTGAGGACCTCGACGCAGTGCCACGGATACTGCTCGGTCCGGTCGGTCTCGGCCGCGTGCGGCGCGATCTCCGAGCGCGCAACGTGCCGGACCCTTTCCTGGAAAGCTTTCAGGTCCTCGGGCAGATCGAACAGCACGGTCCTTCCCCCCGGAGCTTCGAGGGTCGCAGGCACTAGGCGCTCTCGTACAGTCGGGTCAGGACGAACTCGCGGTGGCCGAGCACCTCGGCCGAGGTCCAGCGGCCGTTCGCGGTGGCGAACATGCACTCGAGCAGCTTGTCGCCGGCCTGGTCCATGGTCAACTCGCGGCGCAGCAGCCCGGAGACGTCGACGTCGATGTGCTCGGACATCGTGCGCACGGTCTTCGGGTTCGCGCCCAGCTTGATCACCGGGAGGATCGGATTGCCGATCACGTTCCCCTGCCCGGTCGGAAAGAAGTGCACGACGTAGCCCGCGGCAGCGCACAGCGTGACCATCTCCGCGGCCGCCGACGACGAGTCCATGAACCAGAGCCCGGGGCCGGTCGGCGTCTCCCCCTTGTCGAGGACGCCGTCCACCTTGCATTGCCTGCCGATCTTCTGGATGTTGCCGAGCGCCTTCTCCTCGATCGTCGTCAGCCCGCCGGCGATGTTGCCCTTGGTCGGCTGCGACTCGAAGAGATCGTCCGTCCGGTGGCGGTTCACGACTTCCTGGTACCGGTCGAACATCATCTTGAACTTCTCCCGCACCTCGGGCGTGCGGCAGCGCGCCGCAACCAGGTGCTCGCCGCCGGTGAGCTCGGTCGTCTCGCCGAAGACGAGCGTCACGCGGTGCGGGTAGAGCTTGTCGAAGGCGTTGCCGACGGCCGGGTTCGCACCGCAGCCGGAGGTGGTGTCGGACTCGCCGCACTTGGTCGACACCCACAGGTCCTTGAGCGGGCACTCGACGCGCTCGAGCGCGGTCGCGTAGTGGACGAACTCCTTCGCCTTGCGCGAGGCGTTCATGACCGTGGCGGTGTCGCCGTTGTGCTCGATCGAGAAGCCCGCGGCCGGCTTGCCCGTGGCGGCGATTCCGTCCACGACGCGCTTCGTCCAGCCGGGCTCGATGCCGATCACCACCACCGCCGCGACGTTCGGGCTGGCGCCGATGCCGATCAGCGTGCGGAAGAAGAGGTCGAGGTCGGCGCCGAACTGCAGCCGCCCGTAGGGATGCGGGAGCGCCATCGTGCCCATGACGTTCCGCGCGACACCCTCCGCCGCGGCATTCGAGATGTCGTCGACCGGAAGAATGATCACGTGGTTGCGCACGCCGACTCGGCCGTTCGGGCGCCGGTAGCCGCGGAAGCTCGCCTTGCTCAGATCCATCGCCATCGGGGTCACCCCTCTCACCAGCGCTTGGTCTTGACGTTGTGGACGTGCAGGTACTCGCCGGTCCTGATCGGTGCAACCGTGCGGCCGATGTCGACGCCGTACTTGATCACCGTGTCGCCGTTCTTCAGGTCCCTGATCGCGAGCTTGTGGCCGATCGGGATGTCGTTCAGCGCCTTCATGGCGAGCGTCTTGTCCTGCTCCATGATCCAGCCGGTGAGCGCGTCGCCGGCCTTGACGCCCTCGACAACGACCACGCCGACCGAGTCGCCCTCCTCGTGGACTACGAAATGGATGGTCACGCGGCCTCCTTGATCGTCAGCGACATTTGAGGTTGGCCAACCCGTTCGCGATTGGCTGCGCGCAGTCCTGCTCGTTGATCGCGCGGTCCTCCCGCATCAGCGCTGGCCGCAGCGGCAGCACGTTGTTTCCGACCACGAGGAAGCCGATGAGCGCGCCGGCGGCGATGACGTTCGCCGCCGTCGAGCTGATGCTGATCGTCACCGACGCGTGGAGGCCGCCGTCGCTCACCACCGACCCGCTGCTCCCGGAGGCGCCAGCGGCGGCGCTGTGGGCGGCGTAGTTGCCGCCGCAGCCGGCGAGCGCGGCGGCGGCGAGCGCCGGGACGAGCGAGCGGACACGGGGATGCATGACTTCGGACTGCGAGCCTGAGGTCGTACGCGTAAGCGTAACTGGTTATTGTAGGCGTTACAATTCGTGGACGGGTCCCGCATCCGGAGGCCGCAATGCAAAAACCGCTCGAGATCGTCCCGGCCAAGAAGGCCGAGTACGTTCGCACCCGCACCGACAAGTACTTCACCAAGTCGCGCGAGGTGGTCGAGAAATTCGGCGACAAGACCGTCACCTACGGGGTGTTCATGCGCCGGCGGGTGATCTGCGCCATCAACCCGGCGATCGAGTGCCTGCGCGAGTACTACCCGGCGACCGGGACACCGCTCCAGATCACCCGCCCCTACGAGGAGGGCGCGTTCGTTCCCGACGGCAAGCCGCTCCTCACCTACACCGGCTCGCTCGCGAGCCTGCTCGAGCTCGAGACGCTGATCCTGCAGCGCACCGGCGTCGCCTGCGTGTCGGCGTACAACGCCTACAAGATGGCGATGAACCTTCCGAAAGCCGCATTCATCGACATGCACGCGCGCCACGCGACCGGCGACGACATGACCGAGCTCGCCGCGTACGGCGCGGCGGTCGGGAGCCGGATGGCGAAGCTCGCCGGGGCAGTCGGGTTCGTCGGCACGTCCCAGGACCTGACGGCGCACTTCTACGGGACCGAGCACGGGGTCGGCACGATGCCGCACGCGCTGATCGGTTACGCCGGCGCGACGCTGCGGGCAGCGCAGATGTTCGTCGAGGAGCACCCGGACGACAACCTGACGGTGCTGGTGGACTATTACGCGCGCGAGTACACGGATGCGCTGGAGGTCTGCCGCTGGTGGTTCCAGGACTACCTGCCGAAGGACCCCCGCGGCGCCCGGACCCTGAGCCTGCGGATCGACACCCATGGCGATCGCTTCGCCGAGGGGCTCAGCTACGAGCAGTCGGTCGACATCGTCGCCAACTGGCTGCACGTGCCGAACGAGTACGAGGCGGTGCGGATGGTGATGGGCGAGGAGGCGTTCGACGCCGACACCCTGAACGTGGTGAAGGACCGCGTCCGCAAGGTGCTGTTCGGCACCGGCGTGTCGCTCGCCGCCGTCATCCACATGCGCGGCACCCTCGACGCGGCCGGGTTCAACGGCGCGCGGATCGTGGCGTCGTCGGGCTTCAACCCGTTCAAGTGCAAGATGTTCGGCAACGCCCGCGCGCCGGTCGACGCGATCGGCACCGGCTCGTTCATCCCCGAGGCCTACGGCGACACCTTCGCCACCGCCGACGTCTTCATG